>PDZU01000024.1 GCA_002753095.1 Magnetococcales bacterium | reverse complement strand
CCAGCTACTGCGACTTTATTGCTCCCGCTTGTACCCATCTCGACCTCCTGAAAAGGTTGTTTTCAGATAGAGTCTCACCTTTCAAAATCAATGGGTACCCTGGGGAGAAATGGACGCTTACCCTATCACGGCTATGATGGTTACGCCATCTTTGCCCGGGATATGGATATGACCCTCAACAATCCGTGTTGGAAAATGATGACCCCGCCGTGGCAGGCCGCATAAAGCGGCAATGACGCCACTGCAGTTGTTTGAGGACAATTTTCTTATTTCATGTTGACCAGAGTGTCCGCAGATGGGCGGCACACCAGGAGACAAACATGTCGCAAACGATGGAACAGATCATTCCCTGTTACCCTTTGTTCCAGGAGGCCGAGTACCGCTCCCTGCTGCGCAACAAGGCCGAACAGTTCGAAAACCGCTATTCTCCAGAAGATGTGGATGCCACTTTCAACTGGACCACCAGCACAGAATATAAAACGCTCAATTTCAGCCGCGAAGCGCTGACCGTCAACCCGGCCAAAGCCTGTCAACCGTTGGGTGCGGTCTTGTGTGCCCTGGGTTTTCAAAAAACCCTGCCCTATGTCCATGGCAGCCAAGGGTGTACCGCCTATTTTCGCACCTATTTCAATCGTCACTTCAAGGAACCGGTGGCCTGTGTCTCCGATTCGATGACCGAAGACGCCGCCGTGTTCGGTGGCCAAAAAAATCTCTTTGCCGGCCTGGAAAATGCCAAGGCGCTCTATGATCCAGAGATGATCGCCGTCTCCAGCACCTGCATGGCCGAGGTGATCGGCGACGATCTGAACGCCTTCATTGCCAATGCCAAAAAAGAGGGCTGCATTCCAGAAAATTTCCCGACCCCCTTTGCCCATACCCCCAGCTTTATCGGCAGCCATTTGACCGGGTGGGATAACATGATGGAGGGGGTGTTGCGTTATTTCACCCTCAATGAGATGGAAAATAAAGAGGTTGGCAGCAATGGCAAGCTCAATGTGATTCTGGGTTTTGAGAGCTATCTGGGCAACTTCCGGGCGGTCAAGCGCATGCTGCGCGAGATGGGGGTGGCGCACACGCTGCTTTCCGATCCAGAGATGGTCCTGGACACCCCTGCCGATGGCAAATATCGCATGTATGCCGGTGGCACCACCCAGGCCGAGGTGATCGATGCCCCCAATGCCATCGATACGCTGCTGTTGCAATCCTGGAGCCTGGATAAAACCAAAAAATATCTCAAGGAGACCTGGAAGCATGCAGTCACCCCGCTGGATGCGCCCTATGGTCTGGCCGCCACTGACCGTTTTTTGATGGCGGTTTCGCAACTGACCGGCAAGCCCATTCCCGCCTCTTTGGAACTGGAGCGGGGTCGCTTGGTGGACATGATGGCCGATTCGCACTCCTGGCTGCATGGACGGCGCTTCTCCATCTACGGAGATCCCGATTTTGTCATGGGCATGACCCGATTTTTGTTGGAACTGGGTGCCGAACCGATCCATCTGTTGTGCCACAACGCCACCAAACGGTGGGCCAAAGGGATGGAGCAACTGTTGGCCGGCTCCCCCTTCGGCAAGGAGGCCGAGATCCATTTTGGCCGCGACCTGTGGCACCTGCGCTCCCTGCTCTTCGAGAAAAAGCCCGATTTTCTCATCGGCAACTCCTACGGCAAGGAGCTGCAACGGGATACCCTGCGCAAAGGAAAAGAGTTTGAAGTGCCTTTGATCCGCATCGGTTTCCCGATTTTTGATCGGCATCATCTGCACCGCAACGCCACCTTGGGCTATGAGGGGGCCATGTATCTGTTGACCACCCTGGTCAACGAAGTACTGGCCCGTTTGGATCAAGATACCGCCATCATGGGGGAAACCGACTACAACTTTGACCTGATCCGCTAGGAGACCGACCATGCCGGAGGTGATCTTGCGTCGTAATGCCCAAGGCACACTGCTCTGTTATGTGGCCAAACGGGATTTGGAAGCGGCGGTTGTGGCGATGGAACATGATGCCGAGGATCGATGGGGCGGGACACTCTCTCTGGCCAATGGTGAGCGTTTCTTTATCGAGCCGCGTAGCAGTCGGCCTGCCTTGCCGGTCACCTTGCGGGCCAACAAGGTGTAGCCGTTACCCGTTTACGGTAAGCGGTACCGGTCACAGGCCGTTGTGGCTGTCCGGTACCGCTTGTTCAGCATTTTTTTATCGTGGGAGAGTATCGCATGCCGAACAAAGTTCCCCCTTTGCCCTTGCCGGGCACCATTCGTGTGGCCTGTGCCAGCGATTCGGGTGTGGCGATTGATGGCCATTTTGCCACCTGTCGTCACTATTTTCTCTATGATGTGGGACCGCAACAACTGCACTTTGCCGCCACTTTGACCTTCGATGGCAAGGGCAAGGGGGAGTTGGAAAAACGCCTTGACCTGCTGCAAGGCAGCACCTTGGCCTGCATGGCGCAGATTGGCGGACCGGCGGCAGCCCGTGTCAGTCGGGCCGGAATCCTGCCGTTGAAAATGCCCCCTGGAACACAATTGGATGCACTGTTGCACTCCCTGCAACAGCGTCTGGCCTCGGCACCGCCCCCCTGGTTGGCACGGCAGATGGGTGTGCAACCCGCCGTCTGAAAGTGGGGCAAAGCGTGCCCCTGCGGGGCACAAATCTGTGCGGCGTGCGCAAACGCTGCGCATTTGCTTATCTTAAACGCCGCACATTACATGCAGAGGCTCCGCCTCTGCACTCCGCCAGGGGCGATGATCGCCCCTGGACCCCGCAGAAATTTTTAAAGATTTCAAAGCTCTGTAGCATGGCTACTTTAAGCATCTACCTTCGCCGGAAACAACAACGCAAAAGTCGTCCCAATCCCCGGCTCGGAAATACAGGTCACCGAACCCCCATGCTCCTGCACAATACCATAAACAATCGATAACCCTAAACCCGTCCCCTCACCAATGCCCTTGGTGGTGAAAAATGGCTCAAAAATCTTCTTGCGTACCGCCGGTTCCATCCCCATCCCATTGTCGGTAAACTGAACCTGAACCTTCTGATTCTCCTCCAAATACTCAATCGTAATGGTGATCGTCGCATTCTCTACGTTGGCCAGCGCATGTATCGCATTCTGGAAAAAATTGATAAAAATCTGCTCCAAACGGGTCATGTTCCCAGCAATCGAGGGTACCTCCGCCGCAAAATTCTTCTCCAGAGTAATGTTCCGTAACCGAATCCGCTCCCCCAAAAATAACAGCGTCTTCTCCACCACCTCGGCCAACTGAATCGATTGCTTGCTGTTGCCACCAATGGTCTCATCCTTGCGCCCAAAGGTCTGTAAATGACGGATGATCTCATCAATACGGCGAAATTGCTCGTTGACCGTGCCAATCCGGCGCTTGATACGCTCCAAATCTAACGTGTTGTTCTGTAACGCAACCTCCATGTTCTGCGTAAACGTGCTGATATAGGTCAACGGTTGGTTTAACTCATGCGCTACCCCAGTGGCTACCTCGCCAATCGTCGCCAACTTCGAGGCCGCCAACATCTTGACCTCCATCTCCCGCTTGTCCGCATAAGACTGCTCCAACTTCTCCTCAATCAATCGCGCCTGCCGCCGTAAGAAAAATAACCCTACCGCCAACAATATCGCCGCCCCAGTAATGATCGCTAACGCCCATATCAACCAATCTGGAAACTCCTTCTTCGCCTCGTTGCCAAACCAATGCTCCAAAGAACGATAATAAAGCGAATCCTTGTCCTTGCGCATTAAACCAATCTGACGGTCCAAACCATCCAAAATATCCCCATTGCGCCCCTTCAACGTGGCATAACGGATCTCCATCGGACAACATACAATCGGCGAACGAAAAAGATCATAATCCTGCTCCATCGCCTTGGCATTGGCACGGGAAATCACTCCCGCCTCTACCGTGCCAGCCGCAATCAGCTTGAAAATATCTCCATAAGTATCCGTCTCAACCAACGTAAACGGAATGTTGAAACTGTTCATCAACTCCACAAAACGAATCGTGTAAATGTCATCCTTCATGCCCGCAATCTTGCGCTTCTCCAGATTGAGAATCGATTGAACCTCCGCATTGCGCGCATAAACCTGCCCCCAATTGGAAAAAACCGTCTCCCGCGTGAACTGAAACTTCTTGGTGCGCTCCTGCGTGTGGGCAATGGCAACCAGTAAATCAACCTCCCCACTCTCCAAACGTCCCAAACCATCCGCCCACGTGCCCGCAACATACTGCACCTGCCACCCCTCGGCAGCAGCAGCCTCCTCCAAAATATCAATGTAAAATCCCTGCGCCTTGCCCTGCTCATTCAACGAAACCCCAGGCGGGTTCTGGTAAATACCTACCCGGAGCAAACGGGATGACTCCGCCGCTGCAATATAAGAAAAAAATCCCGACAGAAGCGACAGGAAGAAGAGAAAAACTTTCATGATGGGGAATCGCCCTATAAGCGTTAACCGAACAACGAACACCCGTTCGACAGCAAAAAAGTCATTATGACACGCGATGTTAAAAGTCGGGCGTCCGCCCGCCAGGGGCGATGATCGCCCCTGGACCCCGCAGAAATTTTTTAAAGCTTCAAGAGTATTGGAACAGGAGAGAAAAGCATCGCACCGACATCCTAACCCGGACGGGTCAGCAAAAGACTCGCCGTGGACCAGATCAGTTGATTGGACGCATCCATAACCCCCTCCACCGGATTGCCTGCCTCGTCATGCAAAATGGCCAAACGTAACACCACCCGCACCGCATCGCTTCCCCTGGGCTGAATGGTCAAATGATCAGGAAAAGTATCCGCCGTCAGCAAAAATCGTTGCACCGCCTCATACTGCTCCCCTTCCGCCAACAACGCCTGCAACGACATGCCCTGCAGCACCGTCTTGTCATAGCCAAACAATAATTCCGCCGCCGGATTGACGTCCACAAAGCAAAACGCACGGTCCAAAACAGCAACCATGTCCATCGAATAATCAAAAAAGGCCCGCAACGTCTGCCTCTCCTGCAACAACGCCTGATACTGCTTCTTGGCCGTAATGCACTGCTTGGCCAACCCCTTCAACTCAAATACATTGAACGGCTTGCGCAAAAATGCCGTGACTCCCATCTCATAACATGAACCAATATCCGCCCCCGCCGCATGCCCAGACAAAACAATGATGGCATACGGATCCTCTACCGCTACCCCAACCCGCTTCAAAAACTCAAATCCATCCATCACCGGCATGCGAATGTCCAAAATGACCAAAATCGGCTGGACCTCCGGCAACATCCGTAAGCCGATCTCCCCATTCTGCGCATGAAAAAGCTGATAATCGTCACCAAGCGTGTCTTCTATGGAATCGAAAATGAGCTGTTCATCATCCACAACGAGTATTTTATCTTTATTCATAAGAGGTTCCGTAACAGCTTGGTTGTTCGGCTTGACCACGTTACTCAACCAGCAGCAGGCGCGCTACCTAGCCTGCTCCCTCTCCCCTGGGCATGGAAAATACAATCTCGGTCCCCTTGCTCTCATCCGTGCGCATCCGAATACGTCCCCCCTGACTCTCCGTAATCAGTTTGGCATGATAGGCGACCACGACTTCCTTTTCAAAAAAACGCTCTCGAATGTCGGCTGCAACACACCCCATGTCACAGATACGCACGATTGCATTCTTGCCGGACTCCTCCATGGTGACCGTGACAGACTGCTCCGCCGGGGAGGCCTCCAAAGCCCGTTCCAGCAAATTGGCCAACAGCGCATAGGTCAACATCTTTTCCCCACGCACCAGAAAAGTGTTTTTCTCCGCATCATCCTGATTGTGCAACTGCACCTTCAAGGTAATTTTTTTGTTGCGCAACACCGTTTCATACTGACTGCGCACAGCGCGCATCAAAGCCAGCAAATCTACCTGGGTCACCTTCAAGGCCAATTTGTTCTGCTCCATGGCCGGCAACTGTACCGCCAAATGTGCCGCACACAGGGCGTGAAAACCCTGATTGCGAACGGAGGTAACACCCTTTTTAATCTCCGGACTGAGCGATCCATCTTTCAATAACCCATCCACAGAACGTACCAACCCATCCAACTGAACCGCAAGCGCACGACAGGAAGGACAAACAGCCAAACCATCATTCGGCTTGTCCACCGCCCGCAAGGCCAAATACGCCTTGACCCTCGCCTTGACCTCCAAAGGTGTCAACGGCTTGGCGATGTAATCAGATGCACCCAATTGCAAACCATCTATCTCGTCGGTCATCTCCCGCTTGGAGGCAATGAAGATGATCGGGATGTCCCTGGTCTGCTCCTTGGCCTTCAAACGGCGACATACCTCGTAGCCATCCATGCCCGGCATCATAATGTCCAACAAAATCAAATCCGGCTTCTGGCCCGCCAGGGAGATGGCCTTCGGTCCATTCTTGGCACTCAAGAGCGTGTAGTCATCCTTCAATAATCCATTCAGGAGTTCCAGATTGGCATCCTCATCATCAACCAACAGGATTGTGCTCTTCATAACGTATCCGCCTGCCACCCAATAAATGCCGTTAGCGTAACCTGTTTCTCCCCAACAACGGCGCCCAAGACCGCCACTTCCTTCCCCGAATAGGCTACCCTGTGCAGCAGTAATCCGCAAGTGATTCTCATCAGTTTACTCGAGACCACCCCGCATTAGGCGCTGTTGCGTACTACCCGAAATCCCGTATAAAAATCCCGGTTGTCCGGTTCCCAATAGTTGCGGGCCGTGGTCCGTACATAATTGGGCGCACTGTCCCAACTTCCACCACGCAATACCCGGTATGTCCCCTTGGCCGGCCCCTTGGGATTGTTGGCCGGTACCTTCTTGTAGTACTCCTCATCAAACCAGTCGGAACACCACTCCAACACATTGCCGCACATGTCATACAACCCTAAACCATTGGGCTCCTTGCTGCCAACCGGTTGGGAACTGCCCGCACTGTTTTGACTGTGCCACGCCACCGCATCTACCTCTTTACCCCCCGCATACTCCTCTTTCTTGCCACCACTGCGCGCGGCATACTCCCACTCCGCCTCAGTGGGGAGACGAAATCTGCCTTCCTCCTCCTCGTTGAGGCGATCAATGAAAGCCTGTGCATCCTCCCAGGAGATCTGCTCAACCGGTAGGCGCTGCCCCTCCCGATAAGCGGGTGGCTGCTCCCCCAGCAGGGCCATCCACTCCTCCTGCAGAACCGGAAAACGCCCTAACCAAAATCCCCCCAAAGCGACCTCATGCACCGGTTTTTCGTTGGCAAAACCACCACCAATCAGGTTGCCCATCTCATACTCACCACCCGGTACCCAAACAAACTCCATGTTGGTGCGCAAATCCCGCCAGTATGTCCCCAACTCCGGTTGATTCGGCATCACCTTCCAGCGCGGAAATTTACCCTCGCCCACCGAAACCCAGCGATCCCATGACTCCTGGGAAAAACTGTACATACCCAATATCCGTCGTACATCCATCGGATCCAGATCCATCCCTTCCGCCTCCTGCTGCAGAATCTGCCGGACCTGATTGGGCATCACACCCCCATGGCTTTTGGAAACAACTCGGACAATCGCCCGATACTGCAACAGCTTATCCGAAGGAGAAACATTCACTAGGACCGCCATCTGCAACACCTCCTTGATCGATTGCTACTCTTGTTCCGCCTTTTTTCCCTCGCTGCGCACCGGCCAAACATGGTGCCGCGTCTGTCGTCTGTTCACATGATCCACATATCCGCTCCTGAGATCAACATACCACGCCAAAGCATCGTCACCAAAATGAAGCGTGCTCGACCAATAGCTGCGCCCCCGCGCCACGGAAAAAAGACCACTCTTCTCCCACTCCAAAAGAAATGGCAACTCCTCCTTGCTGGGCAGTCGCCAATCCCCGGCCTGCGACTCATCCGCCAAACCACACTGCCCATCGCCGATACGACTGACCATCGCCACCGACTGTTCCCAGGGATCCTGATCCAAACAGGCAGATTTGACCACAATCAAACCCGCACGGGTGTCCGTCATGGTGCCATCTTCGTTGTCCACCAGATAGCCAAATTTTTTATTGTCTGGCGGTGCCTGTGCTTTGGATGCAGCCTCTGCCGGACTCCAACGACCGGCTGCAACCGTCTTGTTGTCGCTGCGCAACTCTCCCCGCAACGTGCGAATCTTTTCCCTGACCGGCTCAATGGAAGATAAATCCGGCGCAATCTGTTCGGCCCGCGCAACCAACTCCTCGGCCCGGTCCAACTGCTTCTCCTCCACCGCCTTGCGCGCCAAACTGACATACTGTTCCGCCAACAAGGCCAACCCCTGGCGCGCCTCCGCATTGTTGGGATCCGCCGCCAGCATCTCCCGATACTTCAACTCCTTGGTCAGCAAAAAGGCCAAATCATCCACAGCCCCCGCTCTGTTCTCCGCGCCCGTTTCGCTACCCGGAGTGGGCGAAACCGGGTCGATGCTCTCGGTCGCAGCCGCCTTGTCGCCCTGCCACATCTGCCACAACTGCGGCCCATAGAGAACCGCAGCAATGGCCGCCACCAGTCCAACCAGCAACAACGCCACCACAATAGCCAGCCGTTGCATCCCCTCAGCCTGAAAGTGAAACGGCTTGGCCGTAATCTGGTGCCGAATGGTCGGTGAGGTGGCAAATGCCTGCAACCGGTTCAATAACGCGCGAAATTCCGCCTCTGCCATGGGCCCCAGATCAACCACACGAGCCTCTTGCCCATCCTGGGATAAATAGAGGTGGCAACGCTTGAAAACAAATAAAAACGTCCGCCTTTTGCCAGTAATGCCCGTATGTTGCCAACCCAGTTCACGTTTTTCCACCTCTTGGCCGGCTACCCAAAAATGAACCGGTTGCACGACCAACGCAACATGATCCTTGAAAAAACGTAACGCGGCCTCTTCCCGCATGCCCAGCAGGGTCTTGAGCATCGTCACCGTTTGCAGGATGGACAACAAAAGGCGAATCACCACCGCATACAACTGGAACAGACGCACCTGAATCGTGGCGAAAAAATCTGTCCGACTGTTCATTTCAGCCAGAAAATGCTGCTCGGACGCGTTGATGCGATAAAAAATATCCCGCAGCAACTGGCCACGCAGTTCGATGATGGGATCACCGGATTTGCTCATAAAAAAAATCCTGTCAGGGTATGCACACAGAACCATCCGTCGCAGTCATGGCGTTGCCAACCCCCATTGCCAACCGACCATTGCCACCATTCTGCCAGCAACCCCCCCCTTTGTAAATAGAAGACCTTAGCGCACAATCTTCACCCCTGTTGCATGCCCAATAGATGCTAGTATACTGCAACAAAAAATGGTGGGGTACAATGAAGCCATCTCTCCGTTTTAGGAAAAATTGTCTGTCGGTGCCAACTGTTCAAGGAGTGCTGTAACCATGAAATTGGGATTGATTTCCGATTCCCATGACCATATTGTCCATATCGCACGGGCGGCCCAAATTTTTCGAGAAAAAAATGTAGATGGAGTGGTGCATGCCGGTGATATTGTCAGTCCGGCTGCATTGCGTGTTCTTGAGGGATTGACGCTTTACGTCGTCTGTGGCAACAATGACGGCGAACGGATGGGTTTGCTCAAGACGGTCGAAAAGTTGGGCGGCAAGTTGGCAAGCGATTTACTGGAAATGGATCTTCCCAAGGCTGGTCGGGCGGCCGTTTACCATGGTACAGTACCGGCCATGCTGGAGGCTCTGCTGCGCAGCCAAATCTATGACCTAGTGATCAGTGGCCATACCCACAAGATCGTTGATCGCCAAGTGGGTAAAACACGGGTCTTGAACCCCGGTACCGCGCATGGCTTCGGCAAAAAAGCAACCATCATGGTCTACGATACCCTAACAGCCCAGGCGGAATTGATCTCTCTCGCATGAAGAACAACCCTGTTATCTTTGTGGTAGACGATGACTTTGTCACCCGCTTGATGCTGGGTCGATTCCTGGAAAGATGCGGCTATCAGGTGGTGCAGTTCAATAACGGCGCCGAAGCCCTGCTCGCTATCGAGCAGCAGTTGCCAGATATTGTGCTGATGGACGCCAATATGCCAATCTTGAACGGTTTCGATGCCTGCTCCGAACTAAAAAAACGCTCGGATACCAGTCATATCCCCGTGTTGATGATTACCGGTCTCAATGACGATGAATCGGTGGATCGGGCCTATGCGGTTGGCGCCGTGGACTTTATCACCAAACCGGTCCACTGGGCGATTTTGCGCAACCGGGTCGGCTACCTGCTCAAGGATCTGGAAGCCGAACGCAAGCTCTATCTGGCCTCCAGCGTCTTCGACAATACCAATGACGGTATCGTGGTGACCGATCCCGATGCCAATATCCAATCCGTCAATCCCTCTTTTACCCGCATTACCGGCTACAGTGCCGAAGAGGTGGTCGGCAACAGTTTGCAGTTGATCCAGTCCGATCGGCACGATCCCAATTTCTACAGTAAATTTTGGGAAACCCTGCGCGAAACAGGCAAATGGCAGGGCGAATTCTGGAGTCGTCGCAAGGATGGCAGCGAATACCTGCAATGGTTGACCATCAGTGCCATCGTGGGACCAGAAGGTTCCATGCGCAATTATGTGGGTGTTTTTTCGGATTTGACCGCCCTTAAAGAGTCAGAAGAGAGCCTCCTGCATCTGTTGGGTCATGATACCTTGACCGATCTGCCCAACCGCCATCTCTTCCAGGAGAGGCTCTCCTACGCCTTGAGCGACTCCCTGAGTCGGGATGGCATGGTGGCCATTTTGTTGCTGGATCTGGACCGCTTCAAGGTGATCAACGACAGCATGGGGCACGATGTTGGCGACCGTCTGTTGGTTCAGGTTAGCGAACGCTTGAACGAAGGACTGGATGCCCATACCCAATTGGTGGCCAGCGATGCCCTTGGACGGTTGGGCGGAGATGAGTTTGGTATCATCCTTTCCAAACTTTCCCATACTCAGGAGTCTGCTCAGGTTTCCAAATATATTTTGGATCTGTTTGCCAAGCCTTTTGTTATCAATAGCATGGAATATTTTGTCGGGGTCAGTGTGGGTATCGGCATTGCTCCGCTGGATGGCGAAGATGTGCAAACCTTGATGAAAAATGCCGATGCGGCCCTTTATCACGCCAAAGAGCAGGGACGCAACAATTTTCAATTTTACCGCAATTCACTCAATACCTTCTCTATGGCCCGTATGCTCATGGAGAGTAATCTGCGTAATGCCATGGATCGCAATGAATTTTTAATGTTCTTCCAGCCGCAGATGGATGTGAAGAGTGGTCGTCTGATCGGAGCGGAAGCCCTGATTCGTTGGGTGCGTCCCCAGGAGGGCATGGTCTCCCCGGCGCAATTCATTCCCCTGGCCGAAGAGATCGGCTTGATTGTCCCCATGGGCACCTGGGCCTTGAATCACGTCTGCCAACTGGCCAAATCCTGGTGGGATGAGGGTATCTCCCCCATTCGTCTGGCTGTCAACCTCTCTGGCATTCAATTTAAACAACCCGACTTTATTGATACCGTTACGGGGGTGCTCGATCAGTCTGGACTAGAGGCCCGATGGCTGGAACTGGAGCTAACCGAAAGCATCGCCATGGGGGAGGTTGGCAACACCTTTGCCAAACTGAAAATGTTGTCCGACGCCCAAATCAAACTGGCCATCGATGATTTTGGGACAGGGTTTTCCTCTCTTAGCTACTTAAAACGCTTTCCCATCAATACGCTCAAAATTGATCAATCCTTTGTGCGCAACTGCACCAAGGATGCCGACGATGCGGCGATCATCCGGGCCGTAATCGGTCTGGCGCACAGCCTGGGCTTGAGTGTCATCGCCGAGGGCGTGGAGACCGCTGATCAACTGGAATTGCTGCGCCGCGAAGGGTGCGACGAAATTCAAGGCTACTACTACAGTCGCCCACTTCCACCCGCCGACTTTGTTGTATTCATGCAGAAAAATAAACCTGACCAATAATGGGGTGGACAAGACCAGGGCAATCCATTATGCTTGTGAGGCTATTTTTTGAGGTAGGCGTCGTGTTGCCCGTTGGCTCGCAATCCATGGCTTTTGTTTCTATTACATAAATTCCGGGAGATCGGCATGACGGACAGTTTGGCCTCCAGCGATGAACCCTCTGTGGGCACGGATACCGCCAGAACAACAACGCATGCCTGTTCAACCGTCAATACCACTGAAAAGTTTGCTTCCTTCACCAAAAAAAGTGCCGCCAGCCAACGCCAAGAGATTATCCTTGGACTGGGATCCCGTTGTGCGCAGCACTCTGTCGTGCCCAGACTCAAACTCCTGCAGGAGTCGGAGTATCAGCAACTGCTTGCCCCCCTGCACATCGAATTGGTCAAAATGCAGAACTGGGCCAAAGAGAGTGGGGTGAAGATCGTTGCCCTTTTCGAGGGGCGCGATGCTTCCGGCAAGGGTGGAACCATCAAGCGCTTCATCGAACACCTGAACCCACGCGGATGTCGGGTGGTTGCCCTGGAAAAACCCACCGATAAAGAGCGCAGCCAATGGTATTTTCAGCGTTATGTGCAACAGTTACCCTCTGGGGGCGAAATTGTCCTCTTCGACCGCAGTTGGTACAACCGCTCTGGGGTGGAGCGGGTGATGGGCTTTTGTAGCGAAACCGAAGTCAAAGAGTTTTTGCGCACCGTGCCCGAATTGGAAAAAATGTTGGTAAATTCCGGTATCATGCTGTTTAAATTTTATTTTTCTGTCAGCAAACAAGAGCAGTTGCGCCGTTTTAATTGCCGGATGACCGATCCGCTCAAACAGTGGAAACTGAGCCCGGTCGATAAAGAGTCGCAAGATAAATGGGAAGAGTATAGTAAAGCCAAAGAGGATACGTTCTTCTATACATCGACTGCCGATTGCCCGTGGACCATCATCAAATCCGATGACAAAAAACGGGCGCGCCTGGAGAGTATCCGCTACTTTCTCAGCAAGCTGAATTACACCGATAAAAATCGCAAGCTGCTGGAATATGATCAGCGTATTGTGCGGAGCGTTCAGGAAGAGATGGGTATCGAATAATCAGGCTGATCAGCCTTTAGCCGTATGCTCGGCAGGTCAGTGGGGCAATGACCGCATTACGCCATTGCCGCCGCTGGGGGGATTATTTAAGCGTAAGCAATTCAGACGGGGATCAATTCATGGCAAAACAAGCAGCTTCGCTCGGCCTGGTGCAATCCATTATCGGTTCAGGATTGTACCCGGTGGATAATCAAAAAAAAGCTAAACCCATTCCTGGTAAACCGCTGGTTACCGTGTCGCGTTATTATGGCACACCCGATGCGGAGACCGCGACCCTGTTGGCCGAGCGCCTCGGTGTCCCGATGTATGATCGTCGCCTGCTGGATGCCATCACCAAAGAGGCAAAAGGGGATAAACATCTGCTGGAACGGCTTGATGAGCATGTTACCTCCCTGGTGGATGACATGGTGCATGCCTTCTTTTCCAAGAAAAGCACCAACAAGGATGTCTATTTTCGCTACATGGCCAAGGTGATCGTCGGTATTGGTCCGGGTGGTGGCGTGATTGTCGGTCGGGCAGCGCACCAACTGTTGCCGGAACGGGCCGCCTTTCGGGTTCGTCTGGATGGCTCGCTGCGGACCTGTACCCGGCGCCTGATGGACAACCAGCAAATGAAAAAGGCCGATGCCGAAAAGGAGATTTTGCGCGTCAACAAGGATCGTGACAAGTTTACCGAAGAGGTAACGCGCCGCTTTCCAACGCCCAGCACTGGCTATGATCTGGTGCTAAATTCGGATATTTTCACGCCAGAACAGATGGTTCGCATCATCGTCCTGGCCATGCAGGAGGCGGGCTTCCAAATTCCTGCCGAAGGCGAGCGCCCCGTCGAACAGGCGCCGGTGGTGGAGAGCTGAACGGCAACCGGTGCGTTGCATGGTGCAAACCAAACGGGGTCCGGGGAGGGGTGTTTCCTGGACCCCGTTTCTGTTTTGAGGTGCCCTGATGGACTCTTGCCAAGAGAAGAGGATTGTCCGTCCACTGCTTTGGTTGCGCAGTGCCTGGGTTCCCTATGCGACAGCCCTACGCTGGCAAAAGCAGCAGGTGGAATCCATGTGGCAAAGCCGGGAGAAACAGCCGGATCGGTTGCTTTTTCTGGAGCACCCTTCGGTCTATACTGTCGGTCGCTCAGGTCGTTTGCAGGATGTATTGCGCCGCGAAGTGGGGGGGATTTCCGTGCCTGTCGTGATGACCGATCGCGGTGGACAACTGACCTATCATGGGCCGGGGCAGTTGGTGGCCTATCTGCTGCGCGACCTGCGGCCGCATGCCTTGGCGGCAGTGCGGCAGCACGTTTACCTTTTGGAAGAGGTGGTGATCCGCTGCCTGGCACAATTGGACGTGTCGGCCCAGCGTGACGAACGCCATCCAGGGGTATGGGTGGGGCCAGCCAAAATTGCCGCCTTGGGGGTACGAATCCGGCAGGGAATCACCTATCACGGTGTAGCGCTCAACCGGGATCCCGCGCTGCGCTATTATGAAGGCATCGTACCGTGTGGACTGCCGGATCGTCCGGTGACCTCGCTGGCGGCGTTGGGCGTTGCCGTGGCACGGGAACCCTTGGAAGCGCTTCTCCTGCAGGCATTCTGCGATGTTTTTCAGTATGAGGTGGTTGATTTACCGCTCAAAAACGTTCCAACCCTCCCGCTCTCTGCAGAAAGCGACCCGCCATGCACACCCTAGAGACGCCCCATTTGGTTACCGACATTATCATCGAATTGGTGGATCTGCCGGATCGACCCATTGTCTTGATCGAGCGCAAATTTCCCCCTTATGGTCTGGCGATTCCGGGTGGGTTTGTCGATGTGGGGGAACGGGTCGAGCAGGCGGCCATCCGTGAAGCGTTGGAAGAGACCACCTTGTCGGTGACCTTGAAGGCGTTGTTGGGTATCTATTCGGATCCGGCCCGTGACAGGCGCAGCCATACCGCTTCGGCGGTTTATGTGGCAGAAGCGCATGGTACACCGATTGCGGCGGATGATGCCCAGGCGGTGCGCATCGTCCCGGTGGCTGAACTGCCCTTGGCGATGGCCTTTGATCATGCCACTATTTTGGAGGATTACCTGCAATTTCGTCACCATGGACGCTGCACACCATTGCGGTTCGGATAGGCGCGCCTTATCTTGCATGCCACTCCCTCAATTTTCCCCAGCGAGAGGATTATGCCGATGAAACCATCTCTTCGCCCCGTCATGGTCGGTTTGCTTGGCCTTGCGGCCCTTGTGGTGACGGATCTCCCCTCCTGGGCGGGGGCAACGTTTCCCCGTGCCGTGCAGGGGGCGCCTTTGCCGACCTTGGCCGACATTATCGAACCGGTGATTCCCGCCGTGGTCAACATTGCCACCAGCACCCGTACCCAAGTGTTGGAGCACCCCTTGCTGTCGGATCCTTTTTTTGGCCAATTCTTCAAGCAACCGCCGGGCGGTAAGGCGCGGGAACAGAAAAGCCTGGGATCCGGGGTGGTGGTGGATGCTCGCAAAGGGATTATCCTGACCAATCAACATGTAATCGGCAAAGCGGATGAAATTACCGCCACCTTGCGGGATGGGCGAACGGTGCAGGCGCGTTTGATCGGGGTGGATCCGGCCACGGATATTGCGGTCATTCAGGTGCAGGCTAAAAATTTGCAGGATGTGCCGTTGGGTGATTCGGATGTCTTGCGGGTAGGGGACTTTGTGGTGGCCATTGGCAACCCTTTTGGCCTGGGGCAGACGGTCACCTCCGGGATTGTCAGTGCCCTGGGACGCAAAGGTTTGGGCATCAAAGGGTATGAGGATTTTATCCAGACCGATGCGTCGATCAATCCGGGCAACTCTGGTGGGGCATTGGTCAATTTGCGTGGGGAATTGATTGGCATCAATACGGCCATTTTGGCGCGCGGTGGTGGCAATGTGGGGATCGGTTTTGCCATTCCGGTCAACATGGCCCGGCAGATCATGGATCAACTGTTGCAGTATGGCGATGTGCGGCGTGGTGGGTTGGGGATTCAGGCCCAGGATTTGACCGCCGAATTGGCCGAAGCCTTTGCGATTGCCGTGCGGGAAGGGGCGGTGGTGGCCAAGGTGGTATCCGGTTCCCCTGGCGAGCGGGCTGGTTTGCGGCGGGGGGATGTCATTGTTCGGGTCAACAATCATACCGTGCGTGGTCGGGGCGATCTGCACAATGCCATCGGTTTGGTGCGGGCGGGTGAGCAGGTGCAGGTAGAGTTTGTGCGCGAGGGGGTGACCCGCACGGTGAATGTCGTTGTCGCTGAACCGGAGCGGCAACGCAGCGCAGGGGAGCAGATCGACAGTCGTTTAGAAGGAGCTGTTTTGGAGGCGTTTGAGGGAACAGACAAAGCCGAGGGGATTCGTGTCATTTCGGTGGAAGAGAACAGCCCGGCCTGGATGATCAAACTGCGGGCAGAAGATCGTATACTTTCGCTGCAAAAGCGGCCAGTGAACTCTTTTCGGGAGCTCAAGGCGATTATGCAGAAGGTCAAGAACAAGCTATTGATCGGAATTCGGCGTGGCAATGAAAATCTTCTTATTCTGGTACGTTAGGGTTATCAATACCCTGTTGGTGTTGGGCTTGTTCAGCGTGCCGCAGTGGGGTGTGGCTGGCGAGGAGGGGGCTGGCTTGCGCCGTGCGGTGGCGGAGGTGAACAGTGGTCGGGATTTATTGACCCAGCAGATTCATGTGGACCGACCGGATGTGAAGATGGATGGGGAACTGGTCTTGCGTTCCTTGAAGCCGTTGACGGGTGAGTTGCGGTTACAGCGGGCGCAGGGCGAGCCGAAGCAGATTTTTGCGGTGGTGCTGCGTTTGTTGCCGGGGGTGAAGAGCGGTTTTGATCATCTGTTCGATCTGGTGGATGTGCATGATTTGACCTTGCAGGATCTGGTGATTGGGGTGACGGGGGAGGGCTACGCGTTGCAACTGGCCAAGGCGGAGATTCCAGAGGGGAGTCTGCAGCAGGTGAGCGGTTGGATGGATCTGCAGAAAAGTTGGCAGGTGGAGAGTGGTGCGCTCAATGTGCGCCATTTACCGTTGCGTGGTGTGCCGCAGGGGATGGCTGTTCTGCCGGTCAGTTTCAAGCGTCTGCAGGCCAGCGGGGATCGGCAGGACCATTATGGTGTGGAGGTGGAGCGGTTCAAGATTGGCCATTTGTCCTTTGTTTCTGATCCGCAGGGGGTGTGGGGGGAGATTCTGCGCCAGATGGGTTTTGCGCGAGGCTTGTCCAGTTCGCCCATTGTTTTTGATCGTGTTGCCAGCCAATGGGATGTGGATGGACGGCAGATTGCGACGCGCATGTTGCAGGTGCAGGCTCCTGGCGGGCAGGCGAGCGGCAAGGCGGTGATGCCCTGGCAGCCGGAACCTCGGCAGGTGCAGGTAACGTTGGATGTCACTTCGTCCGCGCGGCGTGGCGAGAGCAAGCGCTTCCAGACGGTGGTGCCGGTGGGGAAGAGTGCGTATGATCGTTAGAAAATGCCTCTGTGATCATCATGGGTTATTTTTGAGAAAGGTCTGTTTCTGATGGGGATTTTATCATTTTCATACGAAGATTACAGTGGTTGGAAACTGCATGAGATGTCATTGGGCGGCATGAATCTGTTGGTGGGGCATTCTGGGGCAGGCAAAACCAAGATACTGAGAGCGTTGCAGACGATATGTCAATCGGCAGGAAAACAGCCTAAATTGGTGTCGTCGTCTTGGTCTATAAAGATAAGGATTGATGGCAATTATTATAGTTGGAACGCTCAAGTTGAGAGTGACTTGGGATCTGGTCATTTTCTTGCAGAGACAGTTTTACTCAATGATAAAGAGTTGCTTTTTCGTCAAGTAGATGGGGCTGTTTCGCGTTTTAAGGGGGATGCGTTGCCTAAATTGAGTAATTCTTTTAGTGTATTAGCACTATTAGACAATGAGGATGAAATATCACCTTTATTGAATGTTTTTAATGGTATTGTGTTTGTTGATAATTTCAATAATAATTATTATATTGATGTTCCGTCGGGTTCGTTTTCATCATTTGAAGAATTGCGTTTAACTGTTGCGGAAAATTTATACAATCGTGTGTATTTCATGAATAAATATTTTCCTGATGAATTTAATCTGGTTGGAAGTCAATTTATTGAAATATTCCCGACTGTAAAATCTATCATGGTAATGGAAATTTTTCAATATTGGTCTTTAAATATTGTTGAGCAAGGCGTTGATAATGTTATTTCTGTCCGTGAATCTTCATCAGGCATGTATAAAACATTGATGTTTCTGTTTGAATTACATTTAGTTCCACCCGGTTCTGTCATTTTATTAGACGAAATAGAGAACAGTTTGGGAGTGAATTGTCTGGATCAGGTAGTCAGCGCGGCCATGGAAAGGGCTGGAGAGGTGCAGTTTGTTCTGACCAGTCATCATCCTTATGTAATCAATAACATACCGCATAAATACTGGAAGTTGGTGCGGCGTCATGGCAGTGAGGTGACGGTTGTGGATGCAACGGAGATTAGAGCCTTGAATACTGCATCTTCTCATGATCGTTTTATGCAGTTACTGAACGCACCGGAGTTTGAAGAGGGAATTTCATGAACTGTTATTTCTTGATGGAAGGTCAAAAGACAGAAAAACAGGTCTATTCAGCATGGATGGGGTATCTTTTTCCTGGTATTCAAAGGCGCGAACGTTTGGAGGATCTGCAGGGTAACAGTTATTTTATGTTGGCGGGGCATGGTTATCCATTCGGGGAACGCCAAATTAATCAAGCTGTCATGGATGTGAATCGTCATGGAGACATTCAGCACTTTTTTATTTGTGTTGATGCAGAAGATGAAGATGTAGAACAGAAGCGTTTGTTTATTACTGAGCAAGCGTCAAGATACAAACCACTTGTACAACCTGTTGTTGTTATCGCCAATTGCTGCATTGAGACGTGGTTTTTGGGAAACCAGAAAATGATCGTACAAGATCCTGCTCTTGGAAGCCGACTGGGAAGATTGCGAAAAAATTATGATGTCATGACGCTTGATCCAGAATTAATGCCAAAGCCAGAAAATTCCTTAAGTGCGCGTGCCAGGTTTCATTATTGGTATTTGGTTGCGGCAATGAAAGAAAATGGTTTTTTTACTCTAAAGGTGATCCGAGCGTGGTAACCGGGTATGATTATCTGCGCGCATTGGTGGATCGCCATCAACAGACTGGGCATTTGCAGAGCTTTGCGAAGGTATGGCACTATTGGCGCAGCATGGGTGCCATAAATCTTTGCGAGGAGCAGGAAGAGCCTTGACCGAAGGAGTAAATTCCGATACTCTGACCGGCGATTGATGATTGGGCGGCTAGCTCAGCGGGAGAGCACTGCCTTCACACGGCAGGGGCCACAGGTTCGAACCCTGTGCCGCCCACCAATTAAATCAAATGCTTACGGTCACCAACTCGGTGGCCGTTTTTGTTTCAGTACCCACATAGTACCCAACGTGGGGAAAATCGCCCTTGTCGGTGCAGTGCCTGCCCGATTGATGCCCATTATTCACACCACCGACAATGACGCGCCCATCCGGTTGGTTCTCCCCTGGCTGGTGCCGGTGCCCACCAGGATAGATTGCCTTACCCCGCTACCGTGCCTCTCGCCTCGCCGCCTCAAACTTTACCAATCGGTCAACTGTAATGCCTCATGTTGGCTCTCAGTGCGATTCTCAGGCTCGTTCTACTCGCCGTGAGGCCATGGACAATGTCGAGCAGGTCATTGAAGAATGGATCGAGACTGCTGCATCCCTTGGGCGAGCCATTCCAGAACCCAAAGGTCGATTGATGTATGCTTGATGCCACCCGCCGAATTTGGCGAGCAAATACATAGTCCAGTTTCTCCACAACATCCTCTCTCAATCCGGTCTAAGAGGAAGGACGGGAGGAAGGGCGAAAGGAGGGTGAACAGAAAGGAGCGTAGGGCTTGATCATCGTGACACAATTGGTATTTATAAATCCAGCGTTTCGATGCCATAGAGCTTGATGCGATAACCAATCTGGCGTGGGGTCATGCCCAACAGGCGGGCCGCTTTGGCCTTGACCCAACCCGCCTGACGCAGGGCGCCTTCGATCCGCTCTTTTTCCGACGCCTCGGCATCCGGCATTTCCGCCTCTTGAAACATCTCCCGATCCACCGAAAGGGGGGCGGTACTGGCCGTATCCCCTCTGCTCAGATGCAGGGCCGCCGCCAGCCCGCTCTGGATCGCCTCGGCCCGAATGACTCCGTCGTAACACAATACCGCTGCCCGTTCCAGGCAATTTTCCAACTCGCGGACGTTACCCGGCCAATCATGCAGCATCAAGGTGCGCGTTGCCGCCTCGGTCATCACCAGACGCCGCCCCTGGCGCTTGGAAATTTTGGCCAACTGAAAACGGGCCAGATCGGGTATATCCTCCTTGCGTGCCCGCAAGGACGGCAGTTCAATGGTCAGTACATTGAGACGGTAGTAGAGATCCTGACGAAAACTGCCCCGCGCCACCGCCTCTTCCAGATTGCGATTGGTGGCGGCAATGATCCGTACATCGACCCGGATCGGATTTTCTCCACCCACCCGTTCAAACTCCCCCTCCTGCAGCACCCGCAACAGCTTGGCCTGAAAACTGGGCGAAATCTCCCCCAACTCATCGAGAAACAACGTGCCATGATGCGCCAGCTCAAAGCGTCCCTTGCGGGCGTTGACCGCTCCGGTAAAGGCGCCCCGTTCGTGCCCAAACAGTTCCGATTCCAGCAGATTGTCCGGCAAAGCCGCACAGTTCAGGCGCACGAATGAACGCTTGGCTCTGGGCGAATTGTAATGGATGGCATGGGCAATCAACTCCTTGCCGGTGCCCGATTCGCCGCGCAACAGCACGGTGGTGCTCCACTTGGCCACCAGACGCACCATCTCAAACACCGCCTGCATGGAGGCAGTGCGGCCAATGATGTTATCAAAACCATAACGGCAGCGCATTTCGCGCAGCAACTGATCGCGCTGACTGAGCAGATCCTGCTTTTCGGCAAACACCTTGCGCGCCCGCACGATGCACTGCACCAACAGTTGCGCCACCATCTCCAGAAAACGGGCGTGATAGAGGATGCCCGTGCCATTCTGCAGGCGCGGTTGGGCTGCCAATACCCCGATCAACTCCTCCTTGCTGATACGGATCGGCACCCCGATAAAAGGCAACTCTCGATCCAGCAATCCCAGACGGTTGAGCAGGCGGGGCTCATCCTTGGCGCGCTCAATCAGCACCGTTTTTCCCGCCATCAGGACAGTACCCAACACCCCCTCCCCGGAACGATAACAGAGGGTGTCCACCTGATCATGCCGCCCGGCAGGGTGTACCGCATTGATGAAAAGTGCGCCACTCTCTTCATTGACCAGGGTGACCACCGCCGGGTTCATGCCAGCCGTTTGCGCCAGGGCTTCCACTACCTCTTGCAGAGTGCGGGTCAGATCCTGCGCCTGTTGCAAAATCCGGCTGATCTGAAACAGGGCGCCCAAGTGCAGCGTTGCTGCCCCTTCGTCCCAGGTCAGTGTGGTCTCATCACTTGTGCTATCCAGCAAATCCATCTTGAGTGCCTCGTGATTTGAGAATGCTTCTTACTCATCAGCGCACAATGCATGCCAGAAGCAGGCTGGTTGGGGGGTGGAATTGCGTTTACGCAAAAAATGACGAGAGCAAGCGGTGATAGAGCATTTTTTGTGCATGTGCATGTGCAGCATGCGCAAACATGGCGCCAATAAACGCCTAATAAATGTGCATATTGCGCAAACAAAATGCGGCCAATTTTGCGGGATGCTACTATTTTAGGCATTGCATGACCGCTGCGCACGGTAAAATACCCCGGCAAAGAGAGCAACAGCGCCCCATTCTGATCAGGCATAGAAAAGTGATAGCTTGTAATAATCTGTTGATATTTTAGGGATATTGGCCGTTATGCCACCATTGTTCCAGATCTGTGGCCACATGGATCACCGGCACCAGAAATGGCGCGGCAAGGGGCAAACAGGCTCCAGCGGAGGTTGGCATAGCCTCTGCAGTAGGGTGGGCAAGCAGAGGGATTCCCTCATTATATCATCCATGTCCACACGGGAGCCTGTTTATGTTACGACGGAAATTTTTGAAGCTGTTGCCTTTGGCAGCGGCCACCCTCTCCTTGGGATTGCTGGTAGCGCCTGCCGCCGTGCAGGCCGATGAAACCATCAAGGTCGGCATTCTGCATTCACTCTCTGGGACCATGGCCATCTCGGAAACCGCCCTGAAAGAGACCGCCTTGATGACCATCGAGCAAATCAACGCCCAAGGCGGGGTGATGGGCAAAAAATTGGAAGCGGTGGTGGTGGATCCCGCCTCCAACTGGCCACTGTTTGCGGAAAAAGCACGGCAACTGTTGAGCCAGGACAAGGTGGCGGTGGTGTTCGGTTGTTGGACCTCGGTCTCGCGCAAATCGGTTTTGCCGGTCTTCAAGGAGCTCAACGGTCTGCTCTTCTACCCGGTGCAGTATGAGGGCGAAGAGTTGGAGAAAAACGTGTTCTACACCGGTGCCGCCCCCAATCAACAAGCCATCCCGGCGGTGGAATATCTGATGAGCGAAGAGGGCGGGGCCGCGCAACGCTTTGTGCTGCTGGGTACCGACTATGTCTATCCCCGGACCACCAACAAGATTTTGCGCGCCTTCCTCAACGCCAAAAACATCAGCGATGCTGACATCATGGAGGAGTACACCCCCTTCGGACATGGTGATTATCAAACCATCATCGCCAAAATCAAAAAATTTGCCTCCGAGGGCAAAAAGACCGCTGTGGTCTCCACCATCAATGGTGATTCCAATGTGCCCTTTTACAAAGAGTTGGGCAACGCCGGTCTGAAGGCAACCGATGTGCCGGTGGTCGCCTTCTCGGTGGGCGAAGAGGAGTTGCGCGGTGTGGATACCAAACCGCTGGTGGGACATCTGGCCTCCTGGAACTATTTCATGTCCTTGAGCAACCCGGCCAATGAGGGTTTCAGCAAACTCTACAAGGAGTGGGCGGTCAAGAACAAACTTCCAGGTGCCGACAAGGTGGTCACCAACGATCCCATGGAAGCAACCTATATCGGCATGCATCTGTGGAAACAGGCGGTGGAAAAAGCGCAAACCACCGAAGTGGACAAGGTGATTGCTGCCATGGCTGGGCAAAGCATGGAGGGGCCCTCCGGTTTTGCCATCAAAATGGACGAAAAAAACCATCATCTGCACAAGCCGGTCTTTATCGGCGAGGTGCGGGCCGATGGTCAGTTCAACGTGGTCTGGAAAACGCCCGGTCCGGTTCGGGCCGCCCCCTGGAGCCCCTTCATCGCGGGTAACGATAAAAAGTCCGATCAACCCGATCAATAAGGCGCCTGTCTTCACCCAAGCGGACGGCCTGCCCACTGGCTCCTGGGCAGGCCGTTCGTCCACTCTTTTCCATTTTCTTTGACCAACTTGCGCGGGGGTCGCATGCCGCAGCCATTGTTACGTCAGGCAGCCGGCTGGCTGCTCTGTCTTCTTCTCATGATGCCCATGCACAGCGCCCTGGCCGACTGGCAAGCAGAACAGGCCAGCACGTTGCTCGGAACCGATTCTGAAGCCCGCCTTGCCGTGCTGCGGCAGTGGGTGGCGAACGGGGAACCCTTTGCCGAAGCGGTGCTCAAGGCCCTGTCTGAAGATGCCCTGCTCATTGGCGCCCAACGCCCACTGCGCAAAGAGGGGGGGCACCTGGTGGATCTGTTGTCGGGGCAAGCCGTTGCCGATACGGCGATGCATACCGAAAGCGTGACCATCAACAACCGTCTGCGACGCGAGGTGCAGGCTTCGCTGGCCCTGCTGCGCCTGTTTGCCAGCAATCGGGCTGAACGTCTGGCGGCGGCCAGCGCCCTGCAAAGTCGGGCCACACCGGCCATGGTGCCGGTGCTGGAACGGGCCGTGCAACAAGAGAAAGATCCAGAGATCAGCGCCCTGTTGCACTTGGGACTGGCCCTCGCACAACTGGGCAGCAGCGATGCCCAGCAACGTCTGCAGGCGGTGATCGCCCTGGGCGAAAGTGCCACTCCGGTTACCAAGGCAACCCTCAGTCGCCTGCTGCTCCCCGGCGCGGAGATGGACAAAACAGTCCTGCGGCAGGTGGAAAGCTCCCTGCAACAGGTCAACCGCCGCCTTTTGTTCGGCGAGGCCATCGCCAGCCTTTTTTCCGGCCTTTCACTTGGTTCCATCCTGCTGCTGACCGCCCTGGGGTTGGCCATCACCTATGGCGTCATGGGTATCTTGAACATGGCGCATGGTGAACTGTTGATGATCGGAGCCTATACCACCTACGCGGTACAAACCCTCTTCCGCACCCATTGGCCGCAATGGCTCGATGGCTATCTGTTCGTTGCCATCCCGGCGGCCTTTGCCATGGCCGCCCTGGTGGGCATGCTCCTGGAACGCACGGTGATCCGTTGGCTGTATGGCCGCCCCCTGGAAACCTTGCTGGCCACCTGGGGACTCTCCCTGATCCTGATTCAGGCCGTGCGCCTGCTCTTCGGGGCGCAAAATGTCGAAGTGGCCAACCCCTCCTGGATGTCTGGAGGGGTGACCCTGCTGCCTGGGGTGGTGCTGCCCTGGAACCGGATCATCATCTCTCTGCTGGCCCTGGCCGTCCTGGCCCTGACCTGGAGCCTGCTCAACCGCACCCGCTTGGGCCTCTTTGTGCGGGCAGTGACGCAAAATCGCCCCATGGCCGCCTGTGTCGGCGTTCCCACCAGTCGCATCGATACCCTGGCCTTCGGTCTGGGCTCCGGCATCGCCGGGTTGGGGGGCGTGGCCATCTCGCAAATTGCCAATGTCGGCCCCGACATGGGACAAGGCTATATCGTGGACTCCTTCCTGGTGGTCGTTCTGGGCGGGGTTGGACAACTGGCCGGGGCCGTCTGGGCCGCCCTGGGCTTGGGCATTACCGCCAAACTCCTGGAAGGTTGGGTCGGGGCGGTCATCGCCAAAATTCTCCTGCTCGTCTTTATCATCGTCTTCATTCAACGGCGTCCGCAGGGACTATTTGTCCTCAAAGGGCGCCAAACGGAAAGCTGATCACCATGGCCCACCCCATGCCATCCCTACAGCCACACCATCCGCCCCTGCTGCCACCCCTGGCCTGGTTTGGGGTCGCGCTTTTTGCCGCCTTCTGTCTGCTCGCCGTGCCCGTGCTGCATCTGGCCGTGGCGGATGGCTCCCCCTGGCATCTCTCCAGCTATTTCGTCACCTTGGGCGGCAAAATCCTCTGCTACGCCATCGTCGCCGTCGCCCTGGATCTGATCTGGGGCTATGCCGGTATCCTCTCCTTGGGACATGGTCTCTTCTTCGCCCTCGGTGGCTACGCCTTCGGCATGTACCTGATGCGCGCCATCGGTCGCGATGGGGTCTATCACGCCGATCTGCCAGACTTTATGGTCTTTCTGAACTGGAAAGAGCTGCCCTGGTATTGGGCCGGCAGTGACCATTTTTGGTTCTCCTTCCTGCTGGTTCTGTTGCTTCCTGGCCTGCTCGCCTTCGTGTTCGGCTACTTCGCCTTTCGTTCGCGCATCAAGGGGGTCTACTTTTCCATCATCACCCAGGCCCTGACCTATGCCGGCATGCTGCTCTTCTTCCGCAACGAAACCGGCTTCGGCGGCAATAACGGCTTTACCGATTTCAAGCGGTTGCTCGGCTTCAACATCACCTCCCCGGAGATGCGGGTCTTTCTTTTTGCCCTGACCGCCACAACCCTGATCGGTACGCTGCTGCTCTGCCGCCTGCTGATCACCCGCAAATTTGGCCGTGTCCTGACCGCCATTCGCGATGCCGAATCCCGCGTCATGTTCATCGGTTATCAACCCCTCTGGTATAAACTGACCGCCTGGACCCTCTCGGCCCTGCTGGCCGCCCTGGCCGGGGCCCTGTACGTGCCCCAGGTCGGCATCATCAACCCCAGCGAAATGTCCCCCGCCAACTCCATCGAAATTGCCATCTGGGTTGCCGTCGGAGGCCGCGCATCCCTGATCGGTCCCATTCTGGGCGCGGTCGCCGTCAATCTGGCCAAAAGCTGGTTTACCGTCTCTTTCCCAGAGTATTGGCTCTTTTTCCTCGGCCTGCTCTTTGTCACCGTCACCCTCTGGCTGCCGGGTGGACTGGTCTCGCTGTGGCAGCGCCACCAAGGAGAGCAGCCATGAACATGACCTCCCCCGTGCCTGAAGAGCTGCTGTTTCAGGGCAACTCCAGCCTGGGTCATCCCCTGATCCCAGGCGTATTGGACATCTCGCACCGCGTGATTCTCTACCTGGAACAGGTGACCGTCAGCTTCGATGGTTTTCGCGCTCTCAACAACCTGACTTTGGCCATCGATGCCGGCGAGTTGCGCTGTATCATCGGTCCCAACGGGGCGGGCAAGACCACCATGATGGATGTGATCACCGGCAAAACCCGACCCGACAGCGGCACCGTTTTTTTTGGGCAAACCCTGGATTTGACCGCAATGAGCGAACCGGACATTGTCAGCGCCGGGATTGGCCGCAAATTTCAAAAGCCCACTGTTTTTGAACAGCATACCGTTTTCGATAACCTGGAGCTGGCTTTGTGCGGCGACAAGCGGGTGCGACACGCGCTGTTTACACGCCTGCAGGGGGAACAATGCGATCGTATCGCCGAGGTGTTGCAAACCATTCGTCTGCTGCCTTTGGCCCGGCAACAGGCCGGTCGCCTGTCGCATGGACAAAAACAGTGGCTGGAAATCGGCATGCTGTTGATCCAGGAGCCCAAGCTGCTCCTGCTTGATGAACCAGTGGCGGGCATGACCGATGAGGAGACCGAACAGTCCGCCGAACTTTTTCTCTCTCTGGCGGGGCGCCATTCACTGCTGGTGGTGGAACATGACATGGCCTTTGTGACCAAGCTCAACAGTCGGGTGACCGTATTGCATGAAGGGTCGGTGCTGGCCGAAGGAAGGATGGCCGAGGTGCGCAACCATCCACGGGTTATCGAAGTCTATTTGGGGCGTTGACCATGTTGACTGTCACGGGGCTCAACCAATATTATGGTGGCAGCCATATTTTGCGCCATCTCGATTTTACCGTGCCAAACGGGCAGGTGACCGCACTGCTGGGGCGTAACGGGGTGGGCAAGACCACCTTGATGCGCTGCCTGATGGGGCTGGTAAAGGTGGCCCAAGGTCAGATACACTGGCAGGGTCAGGAGATCGGGACGCTACCCCCACACCTGCGGGTCAAGGCCGGCATTGGCTATGTGCCCCAGGGGCGGGAGATTTTCCCCCGCCTGACCGTGGAGGAAAATCTGCGCATGGGGCTGGCCAGTCTGCCGGCGGGGAGCGCCATCCCGGAGCATATTTTTCAAACCTTTCCGGTGTTGTGGGAGATGCGCCAGCGTCGTGGTGGCGATCTTTCCGGTGGCCAACAGCAACAGTTGGCCATTGGCCGCGCCCTGGCTGCCGCACCCCGTCTGCTGATTCTCGACGAGCCCACCGAGGGTATCCAACCTTCGATCATCAAGGAGATTGAACGCGTGATTCGGCAACTGGCCAGCAGCGGACAGATGACCATTCTGTTGGTGGAACAATATTATGAATTTGCCCGTTCTCTGGCCCAGCACTATCTGGTCATGGAGCGGGGGGAGTTTGTCTTGCGGGGTGCGGGTGAGGCCATGGATCGGGACGGGGTGCGTGAACGGCTTGCCGTCTGAGGAGAAAAGCGGCTGGGCCGCCCGTCTGGAGCTGTTGCTCGGACAACGGCAAGGGCGCACGGTGCTGTTGCGACGGCAGCACCAGGGACCGTTTTTGGTCCAAAAAGCGCTCTACCCAGAGGGGGACTCTCCGTGTCATCTGATCCTGCTCCATCCACCGGGAGGCATGGCGGCAGGGGATACGCTCGCCCTGCATCTGCAGATGGAGGAGGGCAGCCACCTGTTGTTGACCACCCCCGGTGCAGGCAAATGGTATCGGTCCAGTGCGGGAGTCAGCCGTCAGGAGCTCCATCTGCAACTGGCTCCGCAGGCGGTTGTGGAGTGGTTGCCCCAGGAGAATATTTTTTTTTCCGGCTGCCACGCCCATTTGTCCTTGCAGGTGACGTTGGCCGAGCAGGCTGTTTTTTTGGGCCTGGATATGCAGCAATTTGGCCGTCGGGCCTCTGGCGAGCGTTTCCCGGAGGGAATTGTGCGCCAGCGTTGCACCATTCACCAGGGAGAGCGCTTGCTGTGGCGCGAGCAGGGGGCATTGCAGGGGGGCTCCCCCTGGCAGGAGGCAGAGGCGGGTTTGGCCGGGTTTGCGGTATCCGGTTCTCTGTTGCTGGCCGGGGTGGCGGTGGACGATGCGTTGCTGCAAAGTTGCCGGGCGTTGCCCGTGCCGGCAGAGAGTCGTTGTGGCCTGACCCGACTGCCGCACCTGTTGCATGCCCGGATTTTGACCCAGGAGAGCGAGCCCGCCCGCCACTGGTTGCGTCAGTTGTGGCAGCATCTGCGCGTGACGGTTTTGCAGCGACCCGCCCTGCTGCCCCGCATTTGGAGTACCTGAATCAACCCTGCCGGATGGAGGAAAGCCGATGGATCTGACCCCGCATGAACGGGATAAATTGCTGATTTTTACCGCTGCCCTGCTGGCCGAACGGCGCAAAAATCGCGGCTTGTTGCTCAACTATCCAGAGGCGGTCGCCTATATCACGGCGGCCATTCTGGAAGGGGCGCGGGATGGACGGAGCGTGGCCGAGTTGATGGGCTATGGGGCGACCATTCTGGGCCGCCATGAGGTGATGGAGGGGGTGGCCGAAATGATCCCGGAAATTCAGGTCGAGGCCACCTTTCCGGATGGCAGCAAGCTGGTTACCGTCCACCATCCCATTGTCTGAACCAGGAGAGACGATCATGATTCCAGGGGAAATTCAGGTTCAACCCGGCAGCATTGTCCTCAACGCCGGACGGGAACAACGCACGGTCACGGTGGCCAATCGGGGCGACCGACCGATTCAGGTTGGCTCGCATTTTCATTTTTACGAGGTCAACCAGGCGCTTGATTTTGATCGGGCAGCCTGTTACGGCTTTCGCCTGGATCTGCCAGCGGGAACGGCAGTTCGCTTTGAGCCGGGACAGAGTCGCACGGTGCACCTGGTGGCTCTGGCGGGAGAACGGCGGGTCTTTGGCTTCAACGGCAAGGTGATGGGGGCACTCTGAGCATGGCGATACTCGCACGGCAGGCTTATGCGGAAATGTACGGTCCCACCTGTGGTGATCGGATACGACTGGCCGATACCGAACTGTGGATTGAGGTGGAGCAGGATCATACCATCCCTGGTGAGGAGGTTAAATTTGGCGGGGGCAAGGTCATTCGCGACGGCATGGGGCAGTCGCAGCGTCCGTCGGCAGAGGTGATGGATACGGTGATCACCAACGCGGTGATTCTCGACCATTGGGGGGTTGTCAAGGCGGACATCGGCCTGCGGCAGGGCCGCATTGCGGCCATCGGCAAGGCGGGCAATCCCGACATTCAGCCTGGTGTGACCATGGTGATCGGTCCGGCCAGCGAAATTATCGCCGGGGAGGGGCTGATTGTCACAGCCGGGGGGATTGACAGCCATATCCATTTCATCTGTCCGCAGCAGGCGGAAGAGGCGCTTTTCAGCGGGGTGACCACCCTGTTGGGTGGGGGCACGGGACCGGCGGCGGGCACCTGTGCCACCACCTGCACCCCCGGTCCCTGGCATCTGCACCGCATGCTGGAGGCGATGGAGGCCCTGCCGGTCAATATCGGCCTGTTCGGCAAAGGCAACGCCAGTCTGCCGCAGGGGTTGCGCGAGCAGGTGCAGGCCGGGGCCATGGGCCTGAAGCTGCATGAAGATTGGGGCACCACGCCGGCAGCCATCGACTGTTGCCTGCAGGTCGCCGACGAAATGGATATTCAGGTGGCCATCCATACCGACACCCTCAACGAAGCGGGTTTTGTCGAAACCACCCTGGCCGCCTTCAAGGGGCGCACCATCCATACCTTTCACACCGAGGGGGCGGGCGGTGGTCATGCCCCGGATATTTTGCGGGCGGTTGGCGAGGCACATGTGTTGCCCTCGTCCACCAATCCCACCCGCCCCTTTACCCGCAATACCGTGGATGAACATCTGGACATGTTGATGGTCTGCCACCATCTGGACGCCGCCATTGCCGAAGATGTGGCCTTTGCCGAGTCGCGTATTCGTCGCGAAACCATCGCTGCCGAAGATATTTTGCACGATCTGGGCGCCATCTCCATGATCTCCTCCGATTCGCAGGCCATGGGACGGGTCGGGGAGGTGATCATTCGCACCTGGCAGACGGCCCATAAAATGAAGGTGCAGCGCGGGGCCTTGCCGCAGGATCAGGGGCTGGGTCACGATAATTTTCGCGCCAAACGCTACATCGCCAAGTATACCATCAACCCGGCGCTCACCCATGGCATTGCCGACTGGGTCGGATCGGTGGCGGTGGGCAAGTTGGCCGACCTGGTGTTGTGGAAACCGGCCTTTTTTGGTGTCAAACCGGCCATGGTGCTCAAGGGCGGCATGATTGCCGCTGCCCTGATGGGCGATCCCAACGCCTCCATTCCCACGCCGCAACCGGTCTACCAGCGGCCCATGTTTGGCGCTTTGGGGCTGGCGTTACGCTCTTCGGTCACTTTTGTCTCGCAGGCGGCCTTGGACAACCCGCAACTGCGCTCTCTGGGACTACAAAAACCGCTGCTGGCGGTGCGTGGCTGTCGCCACCTGCAAAAAAGCGCTATGATCCATAACGGCCTGACGCCACGCATGGAGGTGGACCCGGAAAGCTATCAGGTGCGGGCCGATGGTGAACTGCTCACCTGCGCACCCATGGCCGAGTTACCCATGGCGCAGCGTTATTTTCTATTTTAGTCCCGTCTGTTGGAGAAACGACCGATGATCTTGTTGACCAGCTTTGCCGATGCCGACGCCCCGCAAGCGGTTTTGACCTTATCGTTGACTTGGCAGGAGAGGGCTTACAGTCGCCTGCAAAGCCGCCTCAGTTCGGGCGATGCGGTGATTTTGATGCTGCCGCACGGCACGCATTTGCAGGATGGGGACCGTTTGTGGAGCGATGATGGTCGGGTGGTGCAGGTAGAGGCGGCCCTGGAATCCCTGTTGCGGGTGGAGGCGGATGATCCGCGCCTGTTGTTGCGTGCGGCGTATCATGTCGGCAATCGCCATGCTCCGTTGCAGGTGGGGGAGGGTTTTTTGCTCTTGCCGGAGGATGAATTATTGGCTGCCCTGTTGCGCCAGTTGGGTTGTCGGGTGACGGCGGTACGTGCTCCTTTCGAGGCCGAGCGGGGGGCCTATGCCGGGGGGCACCATCACCATGATGAGGATGAGGAGGAGGGGAAAGGGCACACCCCCCATATCCATGCTTTTGGCTGACCCGCCGCCGGGCAGGGAGGCGCGTTCCTTGAGTCCGTTGGCGCACTTGCGTTTGTTGCAACTGGCCAGTCCTGCCTTGCCGGTGGGGGCCTATACCTATTCGCAGGGTTTGGAGTGGGCGGCAGAGCAGGGCTGGGTTGGCGATGAAGCGGGGGCAGGGCGCTGGATTGGGGCATTGTTGCGTCATCCTTTGGCCTTGTTTGAGGCGCCGATGTTGGCGGGGATGCAGGAGGCGTTTCGCTGTGGGGATGTTTCCCGCTGGCAAGCGTTGAACCAGTGGTATCGGGCCAGTCGGGAGTGTCGCGAGATGGCGGCGGAGTCGCAGCAGATGGGATATTCCTTGTTGCAGTTGGCCTGTTCGCTGGGGGAGGAGCCCTTGCTGGTGGCTGAGGAGGAGGTCAGTTTTTTGTTGATCTGGGCATGGTTGAGTGAGCGTTGGCAGATAGATCCGCTCTCGGCGGTATCGGGATATTTATGGAGTTGGTTGGAGAATCAGGTATTGGCGGCGGTCAAGTTGGTTCCGTTGGGGCAGACGGCGGGGCAACGTGTGTTGTGGCGACTGGCGGCGGAGATACCGCTGTTGGCGGAGCAGGCGTTGTCTTTGCCGGAAGAAGAGTGGAATGGTTTGGCGCCGGGTTGGATGATTGCGGGCAGTGGGCATGAGACGCAGTACAGCCGTTTGTTTCGCTCGTAGGGGATGGGGAGGCAGGACGATGCAAAAACCGGTTTGGCGGGTTGGGATTGGTGGTCCGGTGGGGTCGGGCAAGACGGCGTTGACTTTGGCCTTGTGTCAGCACCTGCGGTCGCGCATGGAACTGGCGGTGGTAACCAACGATATTTTTACGGCGGAAGATGCCCAATTTTTGGTGCGCAATGAGGCGCTGCCTGCCGAGCGGATTTTGGGGGTTGAGACGGGGGGGTGTCCGCATACGGCGATTCGCGAGGATGCCTCGATCAATCTGGAGGCGGTCAATCGTCTGTTGCGTCGTTTTCCGGCGTTGCAGTTGGTGTTGGTGGAGTCGGGCGGGGACAATCTGGCGGCCACCTTCAGCCCGGAGTTGGCGGATGTGACCATTTATGTGATTGACGTAGCGGCGGGGGACAAGATCCCGCGCAAGGGCGGGCCGGGGATTACCCGATCTGATCTGTTGGTGATCAACAAGATTGATCTGGCCCCCATGGTCAACGCCTCTCTGGAGGTGATGGAACGGGATGCCAAACGCATGCGCGGGGCGCGACCGTTTGTCTTTTCCAACATGAAAACCGGGCAGGGGATCAGTGAAATCCTGGCATTTTTGGTGGACAGGGGGGTGATTGAGGCGCAAGAGGCTCAATAAGGCGATTATTCAACCCAACCGGCCATTGCGATTGCTGACGACCGCTCGCCGTCAACTGGCGAAGACATCGTCCAGCGTGTTGGCGTCCAGGATACGATCAGACCACACATCAAGAGACTCCAACTTTGCCTCCATCACCTTGGCTGATATTGTATCCGGGAGTTGTCCAAAACGCCGTTGGAGCAGACGTAGCACGAGACTTGCTTCGCCTTCCTGTTTTCCCTCTTGCCTGCCAAGCAAATGCTTATGGCGCCAGTCGGACAGAAACAATTGACCTGTCGTCACTTCCAGCAGTGAGTTCGTAAGCCGTGCTTCGCCCACCGCTGGCCATCCTGCGTAATATGCCAAGCGTTATCAGTTCGTTGATGTCGCGCAGCGCCGTATCGGGTGAGCACTGGCTGATGGTTGCCCATTTGCTGCTGGTGAGCTTGCCCTGAAAGCCGTCAAGCAACCGATTGAGTAACTTCACCTGCCGCCCATTCAATGGTATGGCCGTCCATTGCTGCCAGAAACGTGCTTTTACCAGGACAGCGTCAAGCGATTGCTGAGCACTTTCCACGGCCCGAAGCAATGCACCAAGAAACCATGCCAGCCACTGGGTGACATCCAACGTCCCTTTCTGGGTCTGCTCCAGGATGTCGTAGTAGCTCTTGCGCTCGCGCTGGACTTGCGCTGACAGGCTGTAAAACCGTTGCGGGCTGCCATCGGCACGGGCCAGAAACAGATCACCTACCGCCCGGGCCATGCGACCATTGCCATCCTCGAAGGGATGCAATGTCACAAACCATAAATGCGCCAGCCCTGCCTTGATCAGGGCAGGTTCGGAGGTATCGGCATTCGCCCAAGCCAGAAATTTGATCACCTCAACCTCCAGTTGTGCTGCCGGTGGCGCCTCATAATGGACAAATCGCCGATGAATTGGCCCCGACACCACCTGCATCGGTCCGGCAGCATCATCGCGCCATGCACCGACACGAATCCTGGACAGCCCGCTGTACCCAGTGGGAAACAGGGCCGCGTGCCAGCCAAACAACCGCTCGGAGGTCAGTGGTGCCGCGCAGTGGACCGTGGCATCCAGTACCATTTCAACCACCCCCTCAACATGCCGGTCGAGCGGCGCCAGTGCGCCAAGATCCACGCCAAGGCGGCGGGCAATGGAGGAGCGCACCGAACCGACATCCAGTCGCTCGCCTTCGATTGCGCTGGTCTGGACCACATCCTCGGTCAACGCGGTCAGGCTGGCTTGGTTGCGTAGCAGCATCCCGACGTCGGTCAGCCTGCCCAACAGCACCCCCTGGGCATGGCTCACCTCGCCCAACAGTTTTACCAACACAGCAGGGTCGTAGTGCATGGCCGGCCAGTCGGCCAGTTGCCAGATATAATGTGCCTCTCGCTTATTCATGCAGCAAGTGTGGCAGACATGCGCTGCAAGGGCAAGTATTCGACGCATAAATCGCGGCGAATAGATGGCCGATTCTCCGCAAGCATTGGTTCCCGTCCGTGTCTTGTGGTGCCCACCCCCGATAATAGGCAGTTTTACGCCTTTGGAGGCTGTTGTTTGCCTTGTGCCAGTGTATTCTCGGTTCTACTCTGCATATGAGCCAGATTGCTCTGAAACTCGGTAATCCATAATTGGGTTTCCCGATCCAAACACCTGAGAATATCGCTGTTAAACTCCTCTGCCATCTTGGCGATACGTTCGGATTGCTGCAGAATATATTCCCAGTTTTCAATAGAACCATCTTGAGGCACGCGACACAAAAGGGGGATATGAATCTGCACCCACTTTGCATCATAACGGTTTGCAATATTTTTTAATTGGTTCATGGTGTTGATACTGCGCATCCAACCGGTAGAAATGCCAAACATCTTATCATAGTAGACTAACCCGGCTGAGATGCCCAATAAGACATACCCAAGACTATCAATAGAATAATCATCCGATACAAAAAATTCATCAAGCAGTGGCTGAGATACAGGCATGAGCGCACCAAGGATGCCAAACAGCAAAGCAAGAAACTTTAATATCTTTGAATAACACTTTAATTTTTCTTTTCTCTTTACATACCAAGAATGTGTCTTCGCGTAAAAATCCTGTACCTGTTCATAATAGGTCGTGGCCAAAGTGAGACACGGCGGAACATTCATATGCGAAATGGTGGGGCAGACGGGATGCGAGAGGTTCTTTCCATCTGAATCCACAGCTTGGCTTAGCTTGACAGAGGACGAAGTTGTACATCCCTTGCAAGAGGGGTGGGGAACAGCATCCTGCCAGGGTGCGGGGTTCAACTCCTTTAGGGGTTGGGTGGTGGAAGCAGTGACCAACTCATCCGACGAATCACTCATTTTGATCCCCTTGTTATATTTGTACGGAAAAAATGAATATTTACATCTTTGGCACTCAGGGAACCCTGCACCAATTGCCTTCCCAACGAACCCGGAGTGGTGACACCATGATGCACCGCCAAGCAAGCCTGCGACATCTGTAGAACAAATCTCGAAGATTCATGTTATGATCAAACAAACAGTTCTGGTCGTTGATATATGCGTATCGATATTGATCAAACGTCTACATCAAAAAATCAATGTAAATCACTCTATGATCCATTTAACAAAACGTATTTTATGCTAACAAACCCCCTCATGACTGTCAAGTACAGTTTTTAGAAATCGACTGGCAACAGCCTGATCTTCACGCATTTTTCAGAACCAAATGAGAATTTCTCTGCGGTACATATATTTTAATATACCAAAAAAATCGTTTCGTTGCCCATTTTTCGCCCCTGCCATCGTATGCAGATGGTGGCCCACACAACCGCCCCACTCAACGGGATTGATGACACGACTGTTGACTTTGCCGGGATGAACAAGCGATGATGTGAGAAATCGTCCAGCCGGAGGGAAAATCATCATGAGTACAGAGACAAACGTCGAAAGCGGATACAAAGGCGCATCCTTCGCGTTTGATTCGTATGCCTACGTGCGCCGTTTGCGCGATGCAGGAATGGACGAACAACAGGCCGCCATCCAGGCAGAGACCTTTATGGCCATGGCAGAAGACCGTTTGGCAACGAAACACGACATCGCCTTGCTGCAACGGGACATTGCCGCTATTGATGCCAAGGTGGAAGCAACAAAAGCCAGCCTACAAAAGGAGATTGAAACCGCAAAAGCCAGCCTGCAAAAAGAGATTGAAACCGCAAAAGCCAGCCTGCAAAAGGAGATTGAAACCGCAAAAGCCAGCCTGCAAAAGGAGATTGAAACCACAAAGGCCGAATTGAAGCGGGATCTAGCCGCCATTGACGCCAGGATAGAAGCGACAAAAGCCGACACCATCAAATGGACCGCTGGCATGTTTGCCGCTCAAACTGCGCTCATCCTTGGTGCCCTGTTCGCCGTTATGCGCATGAATCAGCCCCCGCCAGTTGTGTACCAGCCGCCTGCACAAGAAATGCGCATCCCTGCTCCGGTGCCAGTCGTGCCCCCTGCCCGATAGCTTCCCCCTCTGGATTGTGGGCAGAAATCTGGGGGTACCATACGAATTTCTTTGCAGAAATCTGGGGATACCATACGAATTTTTTGTTGGAAGTACGTATGGTGGTCCCTCGATTACCTACCATTGGTTTCGTGGCCGGGCTTGGTGTGTGCCGTTCAGTGCAGTCTGCCCCAGACAACCGCCTTGGTTGTCGGGCGGGTTTTGAAAGGGGAGTATCCTTGCGGGAGAGGCCGGTCCTTCCAACATATTCATCTAAAAATTTCCTCTGTTACCTTTCTGTCAACAGTGTTATTCTCAGGTTAAGGTGGGGTGCCATTTAAATTATTGAAAGATACAATACAAACCGAATGAAGGTTTGTCAGGAATCGGGAAGGAGGGAGCCATGACCATCCAGACCATGCAACAACTCAAAAAAGAAGTAAAGGCTATCGGAATGCCATGGCCTAAACTACAACCCCTTCTGCCTGATTGGTGGAAGGATGTTTCAGATTATCCTGCCGGTATTGTTGAACTGCGTGGGTTCATTGCAAAATATTTCGGGTTAGAGATAGACCAAACGCATGGCAATTTATGTTTACGCGACCATTCTTCAGTATGTTTCAAAACAAAGATAAGCACTGACCAGAGAAAATTAGCTCCCAATCGATCCCTGCTGACATCTGTTGCTCGACAGGTAGCTCTCGCCGCAACATCACCTTGGGCAGGTGGCATTCCGCCAGCTATTGCATTACGAGATTCCATTTTGTCATCAGGTCGGCCATGGGTCGGATTTGAGGAGTTGGTTGAAGTTTGCTGGCAGTATGGTGTTCCTGTGATTTGTTCTCCTGAATTGCCTTTTCCTTACAAGATGGAGGGCATGGCCATGTTTTGTCTTGGACGACCGGTTATCGCCCTCAGTAAAAAACCAGACAAACCTGGGTGGGCACTGTTCACTTTAGCCCATGAAATTGGACACCTTGCCTTAGACCATCTTGCCAGTGAAGATGGCAGTGCTCTTCTTGACGAAACAATATCCGTTGACGATACCAATAATGATGACAAGGAATGCTTTGCTAGCCAGTATGCCGTCACACTACTGACTGGGGGCGCTGAGTTCAAAATTTCTGATAACATCGTCAGTGCTAAGTCGATGGTACAAAGCGCCACGAGCAAAGGAAGGGAATGGAAGATAGATCCTGCTCATTTGGTGCTCAATGCGGTTCATCATACGAAATCTACCGGGGGGAAGAATTATTATCCGTTAATGAATGATATATTGGATGCTCTGAATCCTGGACAGACAGCGTCTTCCATTTGTCGTCAGTTACTCCATCGGTACGTTGATTTGACGATCCTCCCGGAGGAAAGTGTGGCGTTTTTGGAACGTATTGGACTGCTTAAATAGGTCTGATAACGTGAATGGATGCGTATTGTTCGATGTTGATTTGTTCATTAAACTGGCTTGTCTCAATCTCTGGCATGATGTACTGGAAATATTCGCAATCACTGACCCCAGGCGGCTACCATCAGCCGTTTCCAAGTCCTGCATCAGAAGAATTCGTCAGCAGATGCCTGATGCATCGGGTTTTGTTTTAAATGCCATTGGTGCTCGTATTGAGGAGATGGTGAAAGAAACCCGCATGATTTCAGATGTTTGGGCGGAAGAAGCCATGATCAGTGCCATTCACCACCAACTTATCAGTATCCCATCTATTGACCACATCGTTACCCACATCTCAAACATCCATCTCTTTCTGGCACTGTATGGCCAAAGCAAAGTCATGGACCCTCTGTAGCCCTATCCAAAGCGTCTTCGGTCCTGGAAAGCCATCTCCTTTT
>PDZU01000023.1 GCA_002753095.1 Magnetococcales bacterium | reverse complement strand
GGCAGCGGTAGTGCCGAGAGTACCGCCAATGAAATTCACGGCTTTTCCACACAACGCCGCCTTGCCGAGCACAGCCGATTGATGTATGGATTAGAGGGGCAGGCTGCAGCAAAGCCGCATTGGAAAAAATCCCGTTCAGCACGGGGCAAACAGAGCTTCCAAAGCAAAAAGAGAGGTCAGCCCGACCCGGTGGTGGGCAACGCCCGCACGCTTGGCAAAAAATCCCTGCAGGCAAAGCAGGGAACCAGCCTGCAACCCCTGAAAGGGCAACGCGGCAATCGCAAACAGTGGGGCCGTCATCGTCAAAAACGGTCCACCCAGTACAGCAAACACTCCCGCAGTGGCCGAGGCGCCCATGCCACCGCAGGCGAACGGCGTATGGGCACCTTCATCGGTCCGGTCAACGGCTCTGCCGTCAACCGCTCTTCGGGTCTGTTTTTCCGGGTGCCCGAAAACGCCGAGGTGCGCGCCAGTTCACGCGGACAGGTGGTCTATGCGGGTTGGTTTCGCGGCTATGGCCTGTTGACCATCGTCAACCATGGCGGTCGCGTCTACTCGCTCTACGGCCATAACCGGGATCTGCTGGTGGCCAAGGGCGATGCGGTCGAACCTGGGCAGGTGATTGCCAAAAGTGGCAGGACCGGTAGCGTTGATGGCGTACCCGGTCTTTATTTTGAGATTCGTAGAGGTAACCGTCCGGAAAATCCCCGGCGTTGGTTGGCACGCGATAGGGCACACAGCGATAAATTGGCCAGCCTGATGCAATAATGTGGTGGTGAACCCCCCGGTTCATCGTGCGTATCGGTGCCATACGTCGCTTAGAGGAGCCCGTGTATGAAAACTTCCCTTCGGGCAAAACGCCCGTTCCTCGTTGGTTTGATCCTCCTGGCCGTCTTGGCTGGTCTGCATCTGGCCGCCGATAATGTCCTGGCCGTCAGTCAGGTCACCTACGAAAAATTGCGCGTCTTCTCCGAAGTCTTCTCCCTGGTCAAACAGAACTACGTGGAAGAGATCGACGAAAAATCGGTCCTCTACGGTGCCATCCAGGGCATGCTGAAGTCTCTCGATCCCCACTCTTCGTTCCTCACGCCAGAAAGCTTCAAGGAGATGCGGGTGGATACCAAAGGGGAGTTTGGCGGACTCGGCATTGAAATTTCCCAATCCGAACGTGGCGTTTTGGTGGTCTCCCCCATCGAGGACACCCCCGCCTTTCAGGCTGGCATCAAGGCCGGTGACCTGATCGTCAAAATCGACGAAGAGAGTTCCGAAGAGATGAGCCTGCCGGAAGCCGTGAAACGGATGCGCGGCAAGCCGGGCACCGCTGTGCAGTTGACCATCCTGCGCAAGGGGGCCAGCAAACTGCTCACCTTCAAGATTGTGCGCGACATCATCAAGGTGCGTAGCGTCAAGTGGCGTATGGAGAGCGGAAACATCGGTTATACACGCATTGTGCAGTTCAATGAACAGACCATGCCTCTGCTGGAACAGGGTCTGGATGAGCTGCGCAAGAGTGCCGGCAAGGAGGGGATGAAAGGTCTGGTGCTTGATCTGCGCAACGATCCCGGTGGTCTGCTGGATCAGGCGGTGGAGGTTGCCGATGCCTTTTTGGACAAAGGGTTGGTCGTCTATACCAAGGGACGCATTGCCGGCAAGGATATGACCTTCGAGGCCCGCCCCGGTGATCTGATCAACAGTGCCCCCATTGTCGTGCTTATCAACTCTGGTTCAGCTTCGGCCTCGGAAATTGTGGCAGGCGCTCTGCAGGATCATAAACGGGCTGTCATTATGGGAACCAACTCTTTCGGCAAGGGTTCGGTGCAGACCATCATCCCCTTGTCGGATGGCTCCGGCTTACGGTTGACCACCGCACAATATTACACCCCCAGCGGTCGTTCCATTCAGGCCAAGGGCATTGCCCCGGATATTGTGGTGGAAGATCTGGATCTGAGCGGCAACAAGCGTGAAGGCAGCGAACGACGGGCCACAGAAGCCGATCTGAAGGGCCATTTGAAGAATGCCGACGCGGGCAACGAAGACAGCAAGGCGCGCTCGAAAGAGAAGGGCAAAGAGACCGAGGAGGCCGTCAGCCCTGACAATGGTGCCGACAAGGACAACGACAAGTTGCTGGAACGCCTCAAGGATGGCAACGAGGGACGGCCCCGTGTCAAAGAGAAAAATCTGGAAGATTCCGACCGTATCACCGGCCACAGCAAGGAGGATTATCAGTTGCAACGGGCCTTGGATCTGTTGCGTGGCATGCAGGTGATGCAGAATTTGTTGGACAAAAAAGGCCCCCAGGTTGCGGGTTTGATGTCAGGAAACCGGTTTGAACGGACCAACACCCGGTAAGGTGGCAAAACTTTTCCGCTGGCTGGTGCTGGTGCTGCTGCTGGCACTGGCCAGTTGGGGGGGGGTGCGCTGGTTTGGCAGCCACAGCGGGGTGCGACCGGAGGAGGAGCGGACAGCGCAGACAGTGGCGCCTTTTTCCAGCAAACTTTCCGCAACGCCATCCGGCTTGGAGCCGCCTGTGCCACCCTCTCAACCACCGACGACATTGACGGAGTTGAGCCCGGAGCCGTTGCGCCTGATTTTGGCCGAGAACATGCGCGGTGCCAAGCCAGTCCCTCCGTTGCTCGTACCGGCGTTGGATCCGGCCACCGTGCGGCCCAGCGGCCCGGATCTCACCTTTGTCGCCCCTGGCAATGGGGAGAGGCCCCATCCCGGCACGATTTCTGCCCCAGCGCCTGCGCCCCCGCCCAGCGAGACCAACGCACCGATTCTGTACGAAGAACCGTTGCCGGACGCCAAGAAGGAGCGCCCCAAACCCGCACGCACGCACTCCCCTTCCGGCGGCACGTCCGAGCGAACGCTGGGCACATTGGCGGTGATCATCGACGATCTGGGGTATGACTGGCCCCACTCCAAGGCCATTGCCGAATTGCCCGCCGATGTCACGATGGCCATCTTGCCCAAGGTACCTTTCAGCCGTGAGATCGCCCGTTTGGGAAAAAAATTGGGCAAGGAGATGTTGCTGCACCAACCGATGGAACCGATACGTTATCCGCACACCTCCCCCGGACCGGGCGCCATGTTGGCAAGCATGGAGAGCGAGCGTCTGCAAAGCGTGCTGCGTGACAATCTGGCCAATATGCCGGAGGTGGTGGGCATCAATAACCACATGGGATCGCGTCTGACCGAGCGGGCCACGGCCATGGATGCCACCATGCATGTTCTATTGGACAAACAGCTTTTTTTTATCGACAGCCGCACCTCGGACAATTCGGTAGCCGCCGAACGGGCCACGGCCCATCAGGTACCGACCGCCACGCGGGATATATTCCTGGATAATGTCGCCGAAGAGGGGGCCATTTTACGCCAGTTGCATCGTCTGGAGCGATTGGCACTGAGCCATGGCGAGGCCATCGGCATTGGTCATCCCTATCGGGCCACGGTGGCTGCCCTGCAGCAGTGGTTGCCCACCTTGCCAGGCAAGGGCATTCGGGTGCAACGGGTTTCGCGCTTTCTGCGGCCGGTGCAGGCCCGGACCCGTTTTCCGGCACGGGAGGCGAACGGCAGCGCCACGGCAGCACATCTCTCATCCCCAGCAACGGATGGCAGCGAACCAGCCGCCCCAACCACACCCGCCGCAAGCGCGCCAGCCACCACAGCCCTTACCGGAGATTGAGATGGATCGCAAGGCAGGCTATTCCACCAGCGAAGACTTGGAACAACTTCTGGATCTGCTTAATGGCAGACCGCCGGCGGCGCAGCAGGCGGCAGCCCATTGCACCCAGATGTTGCAGCGTCCATTGTGCGCCCGTGAACAACAGACGGCTGCCCTGGCCACTGCCCATTTGGTAGAGCAGGTTCTTTTTCCAGCCCTGCAGCATGATCCGCAGCGTTTGCAGACGGCGGAAGGGTTGCGGGACCATTTTCAGGAACGTGCGGCCCAGGCGGCGCACACGGATGGCGATGCAGAGAGAGACACAGCCCAACGGGCCCTGTTGGAGGAGGCCATACGCATCCTCAGTGTTGGCATGCCCATGGCTGTGCCGGCAAATCCGGTGGCCGATCCGCTACCCAAGGCGATTTTTTATCGTCTGGCCGCTCTGTTGCAGTTGATCGGCGAATCGGAAGAGACACTACAGCAGCGCTTGCAACCCTGGCTGGAGCAGGGTTCTGCCGATTGGCCAGCCATGCAGGAGTTATTGCAACGGCTGCGCCAGGCGGGTCACAAGGCGGCCACAGCGCCCTGGCAGCGGCACCGTCGTCAGGCCCATGAGGCACTGTGGCGCTTAAGCAGCGAACTGGAAGAGTTGCTGGGGCAGATGGGCCACCGCCACAAGGAGCGCACCCGCCTGCTGGAGACGGTACGTTTGCGGGATGGGCGCCTGGATCTTTCCCGGGCCCAAACTCTGCTGCATGCCCAGGTGGCAGAGATTTTCAAGGAGGCCCAGGATCTGCGCGAAGAGCAGGATGCTGCCCGGCAACGGGCCGAACAGTTCAAGCAGCGCATCGATCAGTTGGAGGCCACCTTGGCCCAGGCCCGCCGGGAACAGTTTCTTGATCCGGTGACCGGCATTCCAGACCGTTTTGCCTTCATGGCCCATCTGCACCGCCATCTGGATCGGGCCATCCATTTGGCAGAGGGGTTCTCTTTGTTATTGTTCCATTTCTACGAATTGCAACCGTTGGTGGAACAGATCAAGCAGAGCCAAACCCAGATGGTGGGCAATGCCGAACAGCGTTTGTTGATGGCCATCATCCATGAAATGCGCCCGCACCTGCCCGACCAATCATTTTTGGCGCGCTTGAGCATGGAACGGATGGTGGTATTATTACCGAAGTGCGATGTAAAATCTGGCGAACAAATGGGGGTGGCCATCGGTCAGATGTTGGAGGAAATCTGCTTTGAATTGGATGGCCGGGAGGTGTTGTTGCATGTCAATTCGGGCTGTGCGGCCTTTCAGTCTGGCATGGATGTGGCGCAGATGTTGGAAACCACCGACCGTTTGGCGGCGGCGGCCCACAGTTGGCGTGAGCAGGATCAGACTGCGCCGCGCCGGGTTCGTGTTTGTTAAGGGGGGAGACCATGGGCGAAACACGCAGCACCCTGCAACGCATCCGCACCCTGCTCGACCAGGATCCGCCGCAAACGCGGGAGGCGTTGCGTTTGGCCAAAGATCTGTTTTTGCATGGCATTTGCGCGCAGGAGCAGGATGCCTCCCGTCAGGCGGCGATTCTGCTTCTGGAGCGACTGGTCATGCCCTGTCTGGCGGGCATGCAGGACAGGCAGGCCCGTGTGAGTCGCCTGATTCGCCAGTTGCAGACCACGCAAAATTTTCAGTTTGAGAGTATTGCCACACCAGTGCGTGAGATTGCGGACTGGATGGAGAGCTTGAGCAAAATGGCCCCGGTGGCGGAGGCGGATCCGCCCTTTGCCTTAGGTTTGGCCCAGGAAGCGCTGGTGGTACTGGGTGGTAAAACCATACAGGATCTTTTCAGCATCGAAGCGCCGGCCTCCTGGCCGGAGATGGGGCAACAGTTGGGGGTTTTGATCCAACGGGAACAAAAATTGCGCGCCCAGTGGCAACGTGAGCAGGAGAGCGTGCGTCTGCTCTTGCGGCAGGGTTTGGGACCGCTGTTGGAGGCGATGCAGTTGCTGGGTGTTGAGCATGCCGAGTTGCTGGATCTGTGGCAGGGCATGGTCAATGATCACTTGGCGTTGGACTGGCCACACCTGCAGGAGCAGGTGATCCAGGCTGTACACCGCTTTCGGGAACGCACGGTGGACATCCGCTACCGCCTGCGCGAAGCGGATGAGGTGGTGGAACGGTCGCGCCTATTGATTCGGCAGGCCGATTGGGCGCTGATGGAGACCCGTGACGAACGTCTGTTGGACTCCGCCACTGGATTACCCAACCGTTTTGGCCTGTTGGCCCGCCTGGAGCAGGCCAAACAGCAGTCGGCACAGGAGGGGTTTGCCCTGGTGGCGGTACGGGTGGACGATTATGGCGGTATTGTGAAGGATTTGGGGCGGGAGAGGGTGCACCGTTTGATTGGCGCCCTGGCGGGTCGTATGGTCTCTCTGATGAAGCCGGGCGAATATCTGGCCCGCTTCAGTGATGAAACATTCGTCTTGATTGGTCTGGCCATGAAGGAGGCGCCAGCCATGGCGTTGGCTGCCCATTGGCGCAGCACTCTGGATCGAACCCGTTTTGAGCTGTCGGATGCCCGTCTGATCGTGCGCACCAGCTATGGTGTGGCCTGTTATGAGGCGGGAGACAACACGGAAACCCTGCTGGGACTGGCGACCCTGGCTGCCAAGGAGGCTTTGAACGAAGGGGGCATACGCATTCGCCGTGTGCCATCGCGCCACCAGTCACCCCCAACCTCCCCGACTGTCGCCCCAACCCGCAAGTGAGCATTGAGCGGTGCGCGGTACCGTTTTGCCTGGACGCGGCGGCTTAATGAACGGGTAAAATGCGTAAATCTTTTACACGGCGGGATACTGCGTTACATTTTGATTGACTTCGGCAGAATTTCGTCGATAATCAAATCCGCTTGCACCATCAGTGGAGGAAGAGCACGTGGGTTTCTGGTCTGACAAAACAGTGATCGTGGCCCTGGGTGGCGGGATTGCCGCCTACAAGACGCTGGAACTGATCCGTCTGTTGCGGGAGCAGGGCGCCAAGATTCACCCTGTCGCCAGTCCATCCGCTTTAGAGTTTGTCACTCCCCTTACCGTGCAAGCCTTGGCCGGTCATCCGGTCTATCAGGATCTGTTCAGTCCGCAGGCGGCGGATGGCATGGACCACATCCGACTGGCGCAGGAGGCGGATCTGCTGATCATCGCCCCGGCCACGGCCAACCGTTTGGCCAAGTTGGCAAATGGCATGGCGGATGATCTGCTGTCGGCGTTGGCGTTGGCGCGCCGCAAGCCGATTTTGCTGGCCCCGGCCATGAACAGCGCCATGTGGCAACATCCGGCAACGCAACGTAACGTTTCCCAACTGCAAGCGGATGGCGTGGCTCTGGTGGGCCCGGAGAGTGGGGCCTTGGCGTGTGGGGAGCAAGGTGTGGGCCGCATGGCCGAAGCGGCACGAATTTTGGAGGCGGGGCGCCGACTGTTATCGCCCAAACCTCTATTGGGACGTCGTTTATTGCTGACGGCAGGCCCGACGCGAGAGGCGTTGGATCCGGTCCGTTATGTGAGCAACCACTCCAGTGGTCGCATGGGGTGGGCGATTGCGCTGGCTGCCTTGCGCGCGGGGGCAGAGGTCACCTTGATTCACGGTCCGGTGCAGATGGAACCGCCTTGGGGAGCAGAAGCCATTGCGGTACAGAGTGCGCAACAGATGTATGAGGCGACCATGGCGCAGTGGGATCAATGGTGCAACGGCGGACACATTTTAAGTGCGGCCATTTTGACGGCGGCGGTGGCTGATTATCGTCCAGTCCACTGTCATGCGCACAAAATCAAGAAAGAGACCAAGGAAGATCTGTCGCTTGCGTTGACGCAAAATCCGGACATTTTGGCTGCTTTGGGGGAGCGCTGCCGTGCTCTGGCGGCCAAAGAGTGTTTGCGACCGCTGTTGGTTGGCTTTGCCGCAGAGACAGGGGATGGATCTGAGGCGGAGGCGCGCCTGTTGGCACTGGCACAAGAGAAACAACGCCGCAAGGGTTGCGATTTGTTATTGCTTAACAATGTTTTATCCCCTGGGTGTGGCTTTGGCAGTGCAACCAACCAGGTGACCGTATTGCATCGAACCGGTCATCATGAGGCATGGCCACTACTGGACAAGGAGGAGATTGGCGCACGATTGATGTTGACGTTGCAGAATTATTTATGACTTTTTTGTCAGCGATGAACCAGCACAGACCAGGATGGCCTGTGACAGAATGACCCCTAGCTCAAGGCACGGATTCCATGTTGAAATTTTCCAAGAAACTGCTCTATGCAATCGAGGCTGTGGTAGATATTGCCTACAACTCCGGCGGTGAACCGGTCCAGATTCGCGATGTCACCAGCCGGCAAGGCGTACCGCAGCGTTATCTGGAGCAGGTGATGCAGCGTTTGGTACGGTCTGGCATCCTCAAAGGTATTCGCGGACCACGCGGGGGGTACCTATTGGGACGCGAGCGGTCGAAAATTTGTGTCGGGGATGTTGCACGGGTGGTCATGGAGATGAACCAGGACGATGATCTGCTGGATCGGGAGAGGATTACCTCTGGTCCGATTGGTCATCAGGTGGTGCAACCGCTCTGGTTGGAGTTTCAGGAGGAGATTTTGCGCATGATGGACAACATCACCATCGAAGAGTTGACCTCGCGGGCTTTTCGCAAGGGCATTGCCAGCGAGGCGTACAGTCGCATGACCTATTCGATTTAGGTGGTGGAGTGGTGAACTATCCCACGCAGGCGGGGGGATCGGGCAGCGTATTGCTGTTGGGGGTTGGTGGCTTGGGTTCGGCGGTAGCATGGGCTTTGGCGGGCAGCGGGATTGCGCGTCTGGGTTTGGTGGATGATGATCGGGTCACGCTTTCCAATCTGCACCGGCAGATTTTGTACCGTGTCAGCGACCTGGACCAGAGCAAGGCCACGCGAGCGGCACAGAGGGTACGGCAATTGGCCCCTGCGCTCCAGGTAGAGGTACATGCGGAGCGTCTGGACCATCTGGAGGCCATTGCCGACCGGGCCAAGGGGTATGATCTGCTGATTGATGGCAGTGACAATTTTCGCACGCGTTTTGCGGCCAACGATGCGGCGGTGTTACGGCACATTCCGCTGCTGCATGGGGCTGCCACTGGTTTGCGTGGTCAATTGACGCTGATCCCACCGGGGGGCAAGCCCTGTTTGCGCTGTCTGTTCGAGGCGCCCCCTGCTGTGGAGGGCAGTTGCCGCAGCGAGGGGGTATGGGGTGCCCTGGTGGGTGAGGTGGGTTGGCTGATGGCTTTGGAGGCGATCAAGTGGCTAAAAGGGCTTGGCGAACCATTGATTGGCCGTTTATTAACAATAGATCTTGAATCATCGCGGCGTCGCGTCGTAACATGGCAGGTTAATCCATCCTGTCCGGTGTGCCTGCGCGCCACCGGCCCCTCATCCTGAGCAGACGACAACGCCATGGCCGCGATTTATCCTGATATTACTGCCACGATTGGCCGCACTCCGCTGGTACGCATCAATCGCCTGACTGGTGATTTGTCGTGCGAGTTGCTGGCCAAGCTGGAATTTTTCAATCCCACCGCCTCGATGAAGGATCGCATTGGTTTGGCCATGATCGAGGCTGCCCGCAAGGCGGGGCAGATTCGCGACAACACGTTGATTGTGGAACCCACTTCTGGCAATACGGGCATTGCGTTAGCCTGTGTGTGTGCGGCCCAGGGTTTGCGTCTGATTCTGACCATGCCGGATTCCATGTCTTTGGAGAGGCGTAATTTATTGCGTCTGATGGGGGCGGAGTTGGTTTTGACGCCGGCGGCTGAGGGCATGCGTGGGGCCATTGAGCAGGCCAAAAAGATCATGCGCCGCGAAAAAAACAGTTTTATGCCCAATCAATTTGTCAACGCCGTCAACCCCCAGATACATGCGCAAACGACTGCCCAGGAGATTCTGGAGGACACCGACAACCGTCTGGACGTGTTGGTCGCGGGGGTTGGCACGGGGGGTTCGTTAAGCGGCATTGGTCGGGCATTGCGTGAGCGTTTGCCTGAGGTACAGATTGTGGCGGTGGAACCGGACAACTCGCCGGTATTGTCGGGTGGCACGCCTGGCCACCATTTGATTCAGGGGATTGGGGCAGGTTTTATCCCTCCTGTTCTGGACAGTTCTTTGTTGAGCGGTGTTATCCGGGTATCGGATGGGGCGGCGCAGCAAATGATGCGGGATTGTGCCCGTTTGGAGGGCATCTGTTGTGGCATTTCTTCTGGGGCAGTGCTGGCGGCGGCCGTGCAGTGGCTGCAGAAAAACCCAGACAGGGCGACGCCTGCCACGCGCATTGTGGCGTTGTTGCCGGATTTTGCCGAGCGTTATCTTTCCACAGAGCTCTTTCGGGATGGGGCATGAGTCGGTGCGAGGCAGGGGGCTTGCCTATTTGTGGGAGTGCTGCCGACGCGACTGATCGGACCTGGATGGAGCGCTATTCCCGACAGATTATTTTACCGGGCGTGGGGGGTACGGGTCAGCGTCTGTTGAGCAGGGCGACTGTCGGCATCTATGGTTGTGGTCAGATTGGCACGCCGTTGGCGCTTTATCTGGCTGGGGCGGGGGTGGGGCGCTTGGTGCTGATTGAAAGCGAGCGGGCTGACGCTTTGTGTGCCATGGTGCTGGAGCTCAACCCTTTGTTGCAGGTAACGGTCATGGATCCGCCCGACGCGTTGGATGGGGCTGTCGAGGCCATGATGGACTGGCAGCTTGCGGTGATTGCTGGCGGGGGGGTAGCGTTGCGCAATCGTCTTAACCGAGCGTCTCTGTGTACCGGTCGTCCTCTACTGGCTGCCTGGGAGAGTTCTGTTGCGGTACAGATTGCCGCCGCGCAGGCGGGGGTGGAGAGTGCGGCCCCCTGTTTGCGCTGTGCCGAGCAGGCAGCTTTGCCTTATTTGGCGAGGTTGCGTGCGGTCGATCCTCTTTTGTTGCGCTTGGCGTGTGGGGTCGCGGGATCGCTTCTGGCCATGGAGGTTGTGCAGAGGCTGTTGCAACGTCCTTCTCGACTGTGGTCGCACACCTATCTGTTTCACCCGGAACAGAGCCTCTATCAAACGGTTGCCGTTGCCAAAATCTCTTCTTGCCCGGTGTGTATGAACGATGGCGGATGCTTTTCTTGACATTACGGACGCCGTGTGTCCGATGACTTTTGTACGGGTAAAATTGCAGTTGGAATGCATGTCTCCTGGCAGCCGGCTGACCATTCGGCTGAACGGTGGGGAACCGTTGGAAAACATTCCGCTTTCTCTGCAAGAAGAGGGTTTGCGCATCGAAAGTTTGACTGCGGATGGGGCTTGCCATCGTTTGGTCGTGATTTGCTGAGTGTATATTTTTTTTACTTGTATGGAATAATTTTTTACGGTCAGTAAAATGAACGGCGGTATTTTGGCGTTCTATTCATATCAAGATACTGATATACATATAAAAACAATATTGGCACTGATTGTGCTTTAAGAACAACAACGGCGGGTCGGTTTTGCCGACCAGTCCCAAGGCCAGAGCGGGAAACCGACGACTGCTTGGCAGCGCCACGCAGTGTCTGTTTCGAGGGGCGATGGTCGAAAATAGTCCAACCAAAATTCACCTCAGGAGAGGAAACATGTGTCAGAATAAGCGTCAGAGTGGTTTTACCTTGATTGAACTGATGATTGTCATTGCCATTATTGGCATTTTGGCTGCGGTAGCGTTGCCGGCTTACAAGGATTATGCGGTGCGGGCCAAGGTAGGTGAGGCATTGAGTCTTTCCTCTGGGGCCAAGCAGGCTGTTGCCGAGTATCGGATGAGCACTTCCAACTGGCCTGCGGACAATACGACTGCTGGATTGGCTGCTGCCAACGCCATTACTGGCAATTTTGTGGCTTCGGTGACGGCGACCAACAATACGATTGTGATTGCTTTCAATGCGGCGGACAGTAATTTGAACGGCAAGACGGTCACGTTGACTGGTACGGAGAATGCGGGCAGCATCAGTTGGGCGTGTACGAGCACGTTGGATCCCCGGTATTTGCCGAGTGCTTGTCGGTAATCTTTTTTGTAGTGGTTTGATTTTGGGCCCTCCGGTCGTACTGGGGGGCCTGATTTTTTTCGACTTTATTTCTTTATTTCTGGGGCGGTGATGAAGCGATTGTTGCTCAAGGAGACGGGGCGTATTGTTGCGGCCTGTGTGGCGCAGCGGGGTGCGCCCCCGGAGCAGGTAGAGGTATTGATTGAGGTTGTTTATCGGGCTTTGCGGCGGGCGGGTGAGGTGGTAGAGTTGGCTGAGGAGGAGTTGGCGCCTGCTGAGTTGGCGCCTGCTGAGTTGGCGATGACGGTACCGCGTTGGCAGCCGGTGGTTCCCATTGAGGAGGCGGTGACTGAGGAGAGTGTGACTTGTTTGATTTGCGGCAAGAAGGGCAAGGCGATTCGCGGTCATTTAACGAAGACCCATCGTATTGACATTCCGACGTATTTGGCGCTTTTTGGTTTGCCGAAGGATTTTCCGTTGGTGGCGCCTGCCTATTCTGCCGCGCGGCGTCAGTTGGCGTTGGCCAGTGGGGCGGGGGAAAATTTGCAGGTTGGACGGCGGAAGACGGAGTAGGTGCGGGGTCCAGGTAAAGATCCTCTTGGAATATTGATAAATTTATTGCGGGGTCCAGGGGCGATCATCGCCCCTGGCGGGATGCAAGGGCGGAGCCCTTGCTTGTAATGGCGCGCTTTTACGAAGCAGATTTGGCGCAGCCAAATCTGCGCAGCGCGCCCAAATCTGTGCCCCGCAGGGGCACTCTTTGGGAGGGCGGACGCCCGACTTTAACAGCGCGAACCAGAACAGGCGCGTTGGTGTTCGATGGATGGGCGACACAGCCCGGTTGCGTGTTGATTCACCTGCGAAGGGCAAAACCCATTGGGAGGATGTGCGGATTGGCGCAGAAAAGCGCGCCAATCCGCACATCTTGCGTCAATTAGGCGCGCTGCGCCGACGCAAAAAACGCGTCGGCTTATCGTGAAAAGCGCGCCAAGATCAAAAGCAAGATCAAAAGCAGAAAAATAAAATCAACAGATAAAATCAACAGATAAAATCAACAGATAAGTTCCCAGGGCTCCGCCCTGGACCCGCCAGGGGGGTAACCCCCCTGGACCCGTAATTGTTTTCCGCTCCGTTCCGCTCCGTTCCGCTCCGTTCCGCATCAATGCGACGGATCAGCAATCTCCCGCCCAACACTCTTAATACGGTTACCATTCGCCCCATCCACATAAACCAAATGAGGCCGAAATTGGACCGCCTCCTCCTCACACATGCCAGCAAAGGCAGCAATAATCACAATGTCCCCAGCAGCCGCCTTGTGCGCCGCCGAACCGTTCACCGAAATCATACCACTGCCACGCTTGCCCCGAATGGCATAGGTCACCAAACGCTCACCATTGGTCACGTTCCAAATATGAATTTGCTCAAACTCCCGCATCTGGGCCGCCTCCAGCAAATCCTCGTCAATCGCACAAGATCCCTCATAATCCACATGCGTCTCCGTCACGACCGCCCGATGAATCTTGCACTTCAATAAAGTCAGCTCCATGCCTCTTTCCCTTCCTACCTCATAAAGCGAAAACTAAGTTGTCTATCAAGCGCGTCGTACCCATCCGAACCGCCAACAACATCACGACCGCCTGATCCTCAATCTGAGCATCAGGAAACGGTAACAAACTCTCTGCCTGACGCAACGCAATATAGTCGATCACCGTAATGCCATGCTGCGCCAATACCACACGCGCCACCTCCTGCAAAGAAGCAACCTGCCTCGTCCCAGCACGCCACGCCGCCTGACCCGCCTGCAAAGCCCGCACAACCCCAACCGCCTGCCCCCGCTCTACCTCCGCCAAATAACGGTTGCGACTGGACATGGCTAAACCATCCGCCTCACGTACCGTGCCCACACCAACAACCTGCACCGGCACCGCCAAATCCTCTACCATGCGACGTACCACCACCACCTGCTGATAATCCTTCCAACCCAGATAAAGCCACTGCGGTCGTACCAAATTCAGCAACATCAACACCACCGTGGCAACACCCTGAAAATGACCAGGACGAAACTGCCCACATAAATCACTCCCTAACGGCTCAACCTGAACCCGCGTCTGCCCCGAACCCCGATACATCTCCTCCACCGAAGGCACAAAAACCGCATCACAACCCGCCGCCTCCAACAAGAGACGATCCTGCACCAAAACACGCGGATAACGCGCAAAATCCTCCTGTGGCCCAAACTGGGTCGGATTGACAAATATCGAAACAATCACCCGCCGCGAAACCACCCGCGCCGCCCGCACCAAAGAAAGATGCCCCTCATGCAACGCCCCCATGGTGGGTACAAAAGCAACCTCCCCCACCACCCCATCACGCCAACACTGCAACGCCAAACGATCCGTCAACCACTCCATCGCAACAACCCCCTCAACCCATAAAACTATGCTCCGGTCCAGGAAACCACCCCCCCCGAACCTCCTGCACATAGGCCGCTACAGCATCCGATACCATCCCATCCGCCAAATAACGCTTGGCAAAACGCGGAACTACCTCACCATAAACCCCCAAAAGATCATGCATCACCAATACCTGCCCATCACACCCCACCCCAGCACCAATGCCAATGGTCGGTATCTGTAAATGCTCCGTAATCCGCTCCGCCAAAACAGCCGGTATCCCCTCCAAAACCACAGCAAAAGCCCCCGCCTCCTGCACCGCAATCGCATCCGCCATCACCAACTCCGCCGCATCCCCCCTGCCCTGCACCCTGAATCCCCCTAGGCGATGCACCGCCTGCGGCGTCAACCCCACATGCCCCATAACCGGCACCTCATGCGCCACCAAATAACGGATGCTCTCCGCCATCCGTACCCCACCCTCCAACTTGACCGCCTGACAACCACCCTCCTTCAATACCCGCACCGCCGCATCCATGACCGCTTTACCACCACCATGACAAACACCAAACGGTAAATCACACACCACCATGGCCCGCTGTACCCCACGAACCACAGCAGATGTATGGTAAATCATCTGCTCCAACGTCACCGGCAAGGTGTTGGCATGGCCCTGAATCACCATGCCCAAAGAATCACCTACCAATAGGAGATCCACCCCAGCCCGATCCATCAGTCGAGCAAAGGAAAAATCATAAGCAGTCAAAGAGACAATTCGTGTGCCCTCCCGCTTCATCCGTTGCAAACCGGGAACAGTCACCGGTACAACCGATACAGAGGCATGGCTTTGCATCTGGGTCGTCAAAATGAAACTCGTTATCCTGTGTTGTCCCAGTCGGCTAAAAACCATCGATCCAGGCAATTTTTGCTTGGGAAAGGTGTACTGGATGGCCGTTTTGTTGCAAAAAAAGTCGCAACAACACCCCCAAAGCGACCCGGTCCCCGCCATGCTACGCATAGTCGTTGCCCAATCACCCCAAGAGCTCCACCCGCGACGTATCATCCACCTCCTGAAGCAGACTGTCAACCGTTCGATTGCACTGCGGATGACGCCAGCCCGCAGCTACCTGAACCAAAGGCTGCAATACAAAACGCCGCTTGCTCAGGCGAGGATGTGGTAACTGTAAAAAACGATTATGAATAATCCTCTGCCCATAGAAGAGCAAATCCAGATCCAATCGCCGTGGCCCCCAACGCTTTTCCCAACAACGCCGTCGCCCACTGGCCGCTTCCAACCGCTGCAAATAACGCAATACCATCAAAGGAGGTAAACGGGTATGTACACCAATCACACCGTTGATATAACGACACTGTCGCCCCGGACCAATCGGTTCGGTACGATACCAGGGCGAAACAATAAATGGCTTGAGATGGGGATGAAACGAAAGACGAACGACCAAACGACGGCAGGTTGCCTGTGCAGGCCCCCGATTGCTGCCAACCCCAATCCAGAGAGTCTGTAAGGCTGGCAGCAACCGCAATGAATCAGACATCCACCTTGACGTGCCAAGGCTCAAAACGAACCCCGGTCAAATTGTCACGCGGATAACGCAAACTCAACACACCCATGGAGTGCAAATGCTTGAAAACCTCCGACTCGACAAACTTTTCAGTGAAGTTGTGCTGGCCAAATCCCGTCTGCCCCACGTCAAAGTCGCTGATACCGTGGTAAGAGTAACCTGGGGGCGCCAACGAACGAGACGCACGGGAAAGATTCCCGTTGCCTTCATGAATTTTACTCAAAAAGAGCATGAACTGCTTGACCACACTCCGCACTCCAGAGGTAAGGATCAACTTGTTGCCTACCCGACGCCGCAACAAAGTATACATCTCCAGAGGCTTGCCACGATACAGATGGTTGCCACTGTTGGGCACCTTGACCACCTCGCGACGGTCGATCTGATCGGTGAGATTTTTCATGGGTTTTTCACCGAAAAAACCATACAGCAAAGCCCGCTCATAAAAAATCTGCTCCAGGAAGTCCAGTTCATCGGTGGTAAACGCCCCCACCTCGACACGGGTCTGCGCCAGATGCACCGCTTCGTCGAAACTCAGCAGATAAAAATTGCCAAAGCCGACCATTTTTTGAATGCGCTCCAGACGCGCCAACGCACTGCGCAACAGATCGAAACGCTTGGCGTCCAGAAACACATCCCCATCATGCGTGGCGTTGAAAACCCGCAAACGATGCAGATAATTTTCCAGATCCCTGCCACGCAGACGCGGCGGCAGATCCGGCAAAGGCAGAGTTCTGCCATCCGGGCCAGAGAAAGTGGCCAAGTCGCCATTCCCCAGCAGGGCATCCTGCACATCCTCCGCATCCATCGGGTCAGAACGGGTCATCCCCAACAGACTGGCTGGAGAGAGTGCAACCGCCGCACCGGCCAATGATCTGATAAAATCCCGTCTTTTCATACTGTTATACCTGTTTTCAATGCGAAAAGACCCTCTCTGAAATCCCTTTGCACACCCCGAAGATTCCGTCAACACACAGACATTCGCGAATGAAGAATTGACGAACTTCCCCCAAGTGCAGTAAAAGCTAAGGTCGAGTCTAACACAACCGGAAAAAATAGCCAACGCCATTCCATTCAGTAATCCCGTGCTCTGGCGCTTTTTTTTCCCGATAACGCAATTAACCCAACTTAATCAATACTCATGCCAACTCTTGCACCCTGGACCAGCACAACACACCAAGCGGCCAGCCATCACTACTCTGTTTGCAGAGGATGGCGGATGGTTTGCTTTGCCCTGTTTGTTTTTGGCGGCAGCGCCTTGGCGGCCGATCCGAGCCTCTCCTTTCAGGATGAGGTACAAGAACTGGTCAAGGAGGCAGCCAGCCAATCCACCATTGTCCCGGAGAGCGCCAAAAATCAAGAGGGCAAACAGGCCACTTTCTCAGCCCGCGAAACCTGTCTCAAGATTGGTGCCAAACTGAGCAGTATTCGTGTTGATGAATGTCACGGCAGTCAACTGCAACCGACAGGCAAGCACTCGGTGGAAGGCTATCCCATTCTGCTGCGCAATGTTCTGCCTTCAGCCAGTGTCAGCGCCGACAAAAACAGCCCCAAACCGGTCGGCAAGCTGCCACAGGCCCGGGTTTTGCTGATCGGCGGGGTACACGGCGATGAATATTCTTCCGTAAGCATCGTTTTTAAGTGGATGAAATTGCTTGAAAAGAATAATGCAGGAATCTTTCATTGGCATATCGTGCCCCTGGTCAACCCCGATGGGCTACTGCGCAAACAATCCACGCGCACCAACACCAATGGTGTGGATCTGAATCGCAATTTTCCCACCCGCGACTGGAAAGAGGATAGCGCCGATTATTGGGTACGCCGCACTGGCAAGGATCCACGCCGTTTTCCGGGCAAATTTCCCCTCAGCGAGGCGGAAACCGCTTGGCTCCATGAGGAGATCAAACAGTTTCGACCGAACGTCATCGTTTCGATACATGCTCCCTTCGGACTGCTGGACTTTGACGGTCCTCCCACCACACCGCCAGAGCGCTTGGGCAATATCTATCTTTCTCTGCTTGGTACCTACCCTGGATCGCTGGGGCGCTATGCGGTGGAAAGTCTCAAGATTCCCATCATCACCATCGAACTGCCACACGCGGGCATCATGCCCAACGCCAATGAGATCGAGACCATCTGGGCAGATCTGGTTGGCTGGATGCGGGGCCATGTATTCGATCACACCCCTGCCGACACGGCGCGCAGCGAAGAGGCGGCAGCGACAGCGCAACCAGCCACCGCGCCCGCAACGCCCCCCGCCCAACCTGCGCCGTCTGCCGTGAGCGTACCTGCCGTGGCGGCAGCCACAGCAGCCACAGCGGCAGCGGCCAGTGCAGAGGGTGCAAAAGGCACGACAACACCTGCCACTCCCCCTGCCGCCAGCCAAACGCCCCAGACAGACAAAAAGACGGCAACGGTGGAAAAGCGCCCAACCCGGAACGAAAAGGGGAAAACGGCCAAGAACAAAAGCAGGAACAAGACAAAGGCCAAGGCAAAAACCAGGACTGGCAAAAACAAGCAGAGCGGCAAGAGCGCTCCCACTGTTGAAACGCCCAATAAAGGATCGGAACCATGAACCCCCTGTTACGGCAACTGCATCCCTACCCTTTCGAAAAACTGGCCATCTTGTTGGGATCCGACCCGGAAAAGCGTGCGGCGGCACCCCAAGGGCCCTCCGCTGCGCTGGCCCCCATCAACCTCTCCATCGGTGAACCCAAGCATCCCGTGCCCTCCTTTATCCGGCAGACCATGGCCGATGCCCTGGAGGATATTGGCCTCTATCCGACCACGCGGGGAGAGCTGTTTTTGCGGCAAGCCATGGCCGCTTGGTTGGAAAGGCGCTTTCAACTGCCGACTGTGGATCCGCAACGCCAGATTTTGCCCGTCAACGGCACCCGCGAAGCCCTTTTTTCCATCGCCCAGGCGGTTGTGGAGCACAGCAGCGGCGAAAAATGCTACGTGCTGATGCCCAACCCCTTTTATCAGATCTATGAGGGGGCGGCACTGATGGCTGGCGCCCAACCGATCTATGTGCCTTGTCTGGCGGAAAATGGTTTTCTGCCTGACTATCAAGCCGTTCCGGCCACCATTCTGCAGCGCACGGCCCTGATTTATCTGTGTTCGCCCGGCAATCCCACAGGTGCCGTCTTTCCTCTGGCGGGCCTGCAAAAGTTGATCGAACTGGCCATGCGCTACAACATTGTCCTGGCTGCGGATGAGTGTTATTCGGAGATCTGGTATGAGCAGCCCCCTGCCGGACTACTGCAGGCGGCGCAGCAGATGGGGGTGGAGCAGTTCGCGCACTGTCTGGTCTTCCATTCCCTCTCCAAGCGTTCCAACATGCCTGGGGCCCGTTCCGGTTTTGTTGCGGGCAATGCGCAACTGTTGGCAGATTATTTTCGTCTGCGCACCTACACCGGATGTGCCACGCCCCGTTTCATTCAGCGCGCGGCCACCGTCGCTTGGCAGGATGAGCAGCATGTGGCGGAAAATCGCACCATCTATCAACAGAAACTGGAAGATGCCCTGCGCATTCTCAGCCCAATTCTGCCTGTGCAACGCCCGGATGCCGGTTTTTATCTGTGGCTGAAGGTGCCTGGCGGTGGCGAATCCTTTGCCCGACACCTTTTTCAACGCTATCATGTCACCGTGTTGCCTGGGGGGTATCTGGGCCGTCCCGATGTCAACGGTCACAATCCCGGCACCGACTATGTCCGCATTGCCCTGGTTGCCTCGCGCGAGGAGAACCACCAGGCCATGTTGCGCATTGCACAATGCGCCCAAGAACGGCTCTCTCTCCAACCTGCCTGAAGGGGTTCCACCATGAAACAGTTGCAAGCCATCATCGAACAGGCCTGGGAGGCCCGTGATCAGCTTTCGCCGCGCAGTGGCGCCCGCATCCACAAGGCGGTCAACGCCGTCCTGGAGGCCCTGGACCAGGGCACCTTGCGCGTGGCCATGCCGGCTGCAGATCATCCAGAAGCCGTGCATGGCTGGCTGGTGCAGCAGTGGGTCAAAAAAGCGGTGCTGCTCTCCTTCCGCCTGAACGAAAACCGCATCATGCCTTTGGGAGAGCTGCTTGCCTACGACAAGGTGGCCCTCAAGTTTGCCTCCTGGAAGAAAAAAGAGTTTCAAAAGGCTGGTATTCGCGTTGTTCCCCCGGCCTGTGCCCGCAAGGGAAGCTATATTGCCCCAGGGGCTATCCTGATGCCATCTTTCGTCAACATTGGGGCCTATGTGGGGGAAGGAAGCATGATCGACACCTGGGCCACCGTCGGCTCTTGCGCCCAGATTGGCAAGCATGTCCACATCTCCGGTGGTGCCGGTATCGGTGGGGTTCTGGAACCCTTGCAGGCCAATCCGGTGATCATCGAAGACAACTGCTTCATCGGTGCCCGTGCCGAGGTGGCAGAAGGGGTGATTGTTGGCACCGGGGCCGTGCTCTCCATGGGGGTTTACCTGGGCCGTTCCACCCGCATCATCAACCGGGCCACCGGTGAGGTACACATGGGATATGTGCCCCCCTATTCGGTGGTGGTCTCTGGCACCCAACCCGGCAAACCCCTCCCCGATGGTTCGCCCGGCCCCAATTTATACTGTGCGGTGATCGTGAAGACGGTCGATGAACAAACCCGCGCCAAAACCGCCATCAACGAACTGTTACGGGAGTAATCCAGATGCCTCGACCGCTCGCGCTGTTTTTTGCTCTGCTGCTCCTGTGGCCCGCCCTGTTGCGGGCCGAAATGATCGGCAGTGTGGATACCAACTTCAACCTGCTGGCCCGTGACGATGACATCGTCATCGAAGCCTTCGACGATCCGAAGGTCTCCGGGGTCGCCTGTCATTTGAGCCGGGCCCGCCGTGGTGGGGTCAAGGGCACATTGGGACTGGCCGAAGATACCTCTGATGCCTCCATCGCCTGCCGCCAGATCGGCCCCATCCGCATGGATGAAAAGATGCAGGACAAGGAGACCGTTTTTAGCCAAAAAACCAATATTCTATTCAAGAAAATGCAAGTTGTTCGCTTTCTGGACAAGAAGCGCAACGTGCTGGTCTATTTGGTCTACAGCGACAAACTGGTCGATGGCAGTCCAAAAAACAGTATCAGCAGTGTACCGATCATGCCCTGGGGTAAACCGTAAACCTGCGTGAAACAGACCATGAATGTGAACGCCACGCCTCTGGAACTGGCCATTGCTCTGATTCAGATCCCCTCGATCACCCCGCATGATGCGGGGTGTCAGGGGTTGATCGGCCAATTTTTACAGCAACTGGGCTTTACCCTGCACCCGCTCCGTTTTGGCCATGTGGATAATCTGTATGCCCGTTTGGGCGCACGGGGCAAAAACTTTTGCTTTGCTGGTCATACCGATGTGGTCACCCCTGGCGATGTCGGTCGTTGGCAATCCCCTCCGTTTGCGGCGGATGTTCAGGATGGTGTGCTGATTGGTCGGGGTACCAACGACATGAAGGGGGGGGTGGCGGCCATGCTGGCATCTGCTGCCCGTTTCTTGCAGCAACACCCTGATTTTGCCACCCATAACAGCCTTTCGTTCCTGATTACCGGTGATGAAGAGGGTGCTGCTGTCGATGGCACGGTCAAGGTGCTGGAGTGGTTGCGGCAGCGCCAGGAGCGGTTGGATTATTGTCTGGTTGGGGAGCCCACCTGCATGCAGCAGTTGGGGGATGGTTTAAAAAATGGCCGCCGTGGTTCGCTCAACGCCGAGTTGATTTTTCATGGCAAGCAGGGACATGTCGCCTATCCCCATTTGGCGGACAATCCCATTCACCGGGCGGCGCCCTTGCTTGACCAACTGGCCCGGCACCGTTTTGATGCGGGCAATGACCATTTTCCCCCCACCTCGCTGCAGATGACGCAACTGCAGGCTGGTGATGGCTCTGACAATGTGATTCCCGGCACGGTACGGGTTGGCTTCAACTTTCGTTTCGGCACGGCCAGCACCCCGGCCCAACTGGAGGCGCAGGTGCGCGCCATTCTTGATCAGGCCGAGCCTCCTCTGCCCTACACCTTGACGACGCGTCTTTCCGGGCATCCTTTCCTCACGGCGGGGGGGGAGTTGTTGCAGGCGCTGATCCAGAGCATTACCCAGGTACTTGACATCACGCCCAATCCCAATACGGCTGGGGGTACTTCGGATGCCCGTTTCATCTCCCTGGATTGCCCACAAACGGTGGAGTTTGGCCTTTTTTCCCCCACCATTCATCAGGTCAACGAACGGGTTGCGGTGGCCGAACTGGAGCGGTTGACCCAGGTCTACACCCAACTGCTCCTGACTCTCTTCCCTGTCCCGTGAGATGACCATGGTTACTTTGACCGAACTGGAACGCTACTGCCATACGTTGCTCAACTGCTCTGCCATCTCCGACTATGCGCCCAACGGGGTGCAGGTACGTGGTCGGGAGGAGATTCGGACCATCGTGAGTGGTGTTTCGGCCTGTCTGGCTCTGTTTGACGCGGCGCTTGCCCATCAAGCGGATCTGGTATTGGTACATCATGGCATGTTTTGGGAAAAAGATCCGCGTGTCGTGGAGGGGAGTTTAAAAAAGCGTTTGCAGTGTTTGCTGCAGCATGATTTGACCTTGATGGCCTTTCATCTGCCCTTGGACGCACACAGCGAACTGGGCAATAATGCACAAATTTTGCAACGTCTAAATCTCACCCCTGGCAAGCCTTTCGGCCTGTATCGTGGCAGCCATCTCTCTTCCATTGGTCAGTGTCCGCAGGGACTTTCGTTGGAGGAGATGGTACAGAGTGTTCAAGCGCTTTTTGGCGGCGATCCCCTGGTACTTCCTTTCGGTCCTGCCACCATTCAGCAGGTGGCGGTTTGCAGTGGGGCCGCCCCGGAGTTGATTCGCGAGGCCAAACAGAAAGGGGCTGATCTTTTCCTGACGGGCGAGGCCAGCGAATATGTCTACCATTTTGCGGCCGAGGAGGAGATCCACTTTATTGCTGCTGGCCACCATCGCAGTGAACGATTTGGTGTCCAGGCACTGGGGGATACCTTGGCCCGTCAGTTTGAGTTGCAACATCACTGCATCGACATTGCCAATCCGATCTGAACGGTCCGCGCCACGCAAAATTTTTGAGGAACGGGGAACGTTCATGCTTGTCAGATCTTGACCGAATGAAAAAAATAGGTTTTTATAGTAGGATAAAGATCAACAAACAAACCCAGAAACTGCGACCTTCTATCACATGGATGGGCACTGTACAATCAAGGGAGGAATGATGAAATCTCGTGTCATGCGGCATTCGTTGGCTCTACTCAGTCTTTTTTCGTTAACACTCCTTCCGGGTGTGGCGCAGTCCGATCAAAACACCCGCTATGTCAGTCTAAAAATTGGTCGGAGCATGCCAGTAGATGTATCAGGCAGTGGCGTAACGCTCTCTTTTGAGGATGGCTATGCGCTGTCGGGAGCTGTAGGAATCCATCTGCTCTCCTCAGTGCGTTTGGAGTTGGAGGGCTCTTATCGCAGTTTCGAATTTGGCAAGGCCCGTGTTGGCAACGTCACGGTCACGCCAACGGGGGACATTGACTACACCACTTTAATGGGCAACGTCTATTATGATTTCCGCAACGACAGCCCCGTGACGCCCTATCTGCTTGCGGGCATCGGTCATACCTGGGCTTCCACCCGGTTGAGGCTTGGCACGGCCAAGATAGAGGCCAGCGGTGATGGCATGGCCTATCAGGCGGGGCTTGGTCTTTCCATTGCCCTTGGTCAGGACTGGAATGCGGATCTGGAGTATCGCTACTTTGGTGTCAACAACGACGATGTGGACGATTTTGGCAACAACGAGGTGATGGCTGGATTACGTTACGCATTTTGAGCCCAGTTGTGCTACCGCCGTCGCCCCTGTCCGGCGTCGGCGGTGGTGTTTTATTACATATTCTGCAACATTCTCTTGCGGCGACAACGGCCCATGATCCTGGCCCTACGCACGCCTCAAGGTTTGATCGACTTATTAATGCGATACACATAGGCCAGCACCTCTGCCACCGCCTTGTAGAGCGGCAATGGGATGGTATCGCCCACAGGAACCTTGCTCAGCAGGTTGACCAGGTCTGGATCCTCCATCAAGGTGATACCGTTTTCCTTGGCCCGTTTGATGATGGCATCGGCGATGCGTCCCTGCCCGGAAGCGGTAACCCTTGGTGCCACGTCCTGGCTTTTGCGGTACCGCAAGGCGACCGCTTGTCGTTTTGTGGCACCCACTGCAGACGAGGGGTGTGGCTCTTCCATCTCATGCCTCCGCAGCAAATTGACTGGCCAATCCCAGCGCCCGCATGCGCTGGTCACGCAATTCACCCGGAAAAAGACGGGTCACGTCCAACGCCGCCAGCGGCAGTTCCGCTGCCAGCAAAGAGGCGCGCAACTCACCGATTTGACTGCGCAGGCGGGTCAGGGACGCCTCATCCTCGGCGGCGATATGGATACGGCACACTCCGTCACCGTAGCTCAGACGGGCCTGAACGGCACCCAGATCAGTCATGTTTAGCGACAGCAACACGGAGGTATGCAGGCTGGACCCTGGACCATCTGGATCTTCCGTGTCGTCCTCCTCCCCCTGGCGTTCATTGGCTTGGCGGCGATTGTACCAAATGGCCTCCCCCAGCCCTCCCTCCGTCAACCAGAACAGACGGTAGCCCATGACCTGACTGCCATCACTGTTGACCGGCAAGCGGGGCAAAATATCCTGCATGGCCAACAGATCGGTCATGCGTTGCAGATTGCTGCGCAGGGCTGTACCGTCCAGCAACTCTTCTGTGGCGGGCGAGTTCCCAGGGGTGGCGGGCGATGATTTCGGTGTGGCCAAGAGCAGTTGCATGGAATTTTCACGCAGAAGTTGAATCATGGACCGTACATCCTGCTGCGAACCACTCTCCAACAAACTGGCCAAGGCGTTGACATCCCCCTGCAGCATCCCTTGTACAGACAGATTAGGCAGGCTGTTTTGTAAGAGCGTTTGGTTGTTGACCGACCCCTTTGCCCAACGCAACAGGTTATTGAAAATATCTGGAGCGCGCACCAAACTCTGCTGCGCGTTGGCAGCCAAACCTGCTGCCGACTGCGAGGAGCTGGCAAGCAGACGAAAGGAAATTTCCGGGACCAACCGGGTTACCTCAACCTGTACCGGCTCACCGATGGTCAGCGCGGGCGCACGCGTAAAGGTAAACCCACTGCCATCTGGAAACCGTACTACCCCTCGACCATCATCGTTAAGTTGTGTGACACGCCCCAACAAAACATCGCCCACATTCAAGGTGAGCGTTGAAAGAGCCGGGTTGCTTAAGGCTTCGCGGGTAGGGAGAAGAATGCCGGATATGATCATGATTGCTGCCGCAAAGTCATCCTAGGTCCAAAGTGTGTGCGCCCTGATTATCAGAGGGAACGCGCTTAACCAACCACCACCATCCATTCAACCCCAAAACTGTTGCGGGTCCAGGGGGCCGAGCCCCCTGGCGGGTCCAGGGCGGAGCCATGGGAATTTATCTTTTGATTTTTATCTGTTGCTTTTATCTGTTGCTTTTATCCGTTGCTTTTGCCCTTGGCGCGCTTTTCACGACAAGCCGATGCGTTTTTTGCATCGGCTTAAGCGCCTCATTGACGCAAGCTGCACATGTTGGCGCGCTTTTCTGCGCCAACATGTGCAGCCTCCCAATGGGTTTTGCCCATCGGTAAATCCGCCAACATCGCAACCACGACCTTCACCCATCGAACACAAAAAAGTTCCTTATAACACGCGATGTTAAAAGTCGGGCATCCGCCCTCCCAAAGCGTGCCCCTGCGGGGCACAGATTGGTGCGGCGTGCGCAAATGCTGCGCATTTGCTTCTTGAAAACGCCGCACATTACAAGCAGGGCTCCGCCCTGCACCCGGCAGGGACGGTGACCGCCCCTGCACCCCGCAATTGTTTAAAAGATGAAAAGATAAAAAAAAGAAAAGGGCGAAACTCTATTCAACATCCAAATGATGGTAATCATTGCCATAATGATGGCCACTATCCTGACGCCGATAAGAGTCACTATTCTGCCTCGGAATCCGCTTCAGCAAACGTACCTCCTCCTCCGTCAAACCCGTCTCGGAAATCACCCGCTCCTCATTGACCCCATTGGAAAGCAACAACTGCGCTTCACGATAGGTATGCTCACGAGAACGCCCCTCGCTGGCAGCATGCATGGGAGCGTGATGGCCAGGACTATCATGACCAGGACGACTCATGAAACGCATCTCCCGCTGAATGGCCTGCAATTCCCCCTGCAAACGCTCCCCAACCATGCGGGTCTGAATACCTAACTGAACCTCAATAATGGCCAACTGACGCCGAATCATCTCAGCATAGGCACGATGGTCCGCATTGGGATCCGCTTGCATACTCTGCAAAGTGCTGTGTACCTCTTTCATCTCGCTGCGCATGCGACGCAACTGGGTGAAAACAACCACCAACCCCATGTACAAAACACCAAAACATACCACCACCAACAGGTTCCAGTAACTCATCGCTCTATTTCCGGTTGGCAAAATGACGAATACGCCCCCGCATGCGCAAAGCAGCCTTGCTGTGCAATTGGGAAATGCGCGATTCGGTCAACCCCAATACCTCACCAATCTCATTCATGGTCAACTCCTCAAAATAATACAGAGTAATGACCAAACGCTCCTTCTCCGGCAAATCCCGAATGGCCTGACTGATGGCCAAACGTAACTCCTGCAAACCAATCGATTCGGACGGATCAATCCAGTTGGGATCAGCCATCAAATCCATGGCATCCCACTCTTCATCATCCAGAGAAGGCCGCAAATCATCGAAGGAAAGAATGGCAATCCCCCGCACCGCATCCAGATGCTGATAAAATTCATTCAAGGAGATGCCCAAATGGCTGGCCACGTCAGCATCATCCGCCGGATGGCCTAACTCCCCTTCCAACTGGAAAAAAGTCTCCTGAATCTGCGTGGCCGCCTGACGCACCGCACGAGGTACCCAGTCCACAGCACGCAACTCATCCATGATCGCACCCCGTATGCGAAAGTCCGCATACGTCTGAAACTTGATGCCCCGCTGCGGATCAAACTTGGAAACAGCATCTATAAGACCCAAAATACCTACCTGCACCAGATCATCCATGTCGACCGATTGCGGCAAACGCGTGGCAATGCGACTGGCGATATATCTGACCATCGGCGCATATTTCAAGATCAACTCATCCCGGCTCATATCGCTCCAGGCGTCTGCAATCTCTTTACTTTTATCGGGTTGCGGTTGGGTCATCAAAGAGCCGCCTTTGTTGGGATGATTGGCCTTCGCAGCAGAGGTTCCGACCGTATAAGCAGCATTTCCCGTCATGACGTCCACCAGGATTCGCAAAACGAATGTCAGGCATTGGACGCCAAACGGGCCGCCGCCGATTTACGCACGGACTCCTCCAGCAACCGACGCCAGAAAAAAACCATTCGACCATCATCTTGCCGCTTTTGTTGCAAGAGACGCATCAAATTTTCCGATAACTGCCCAAATGCCAACGACGAAGGAGCATGCGGGAAAAGCTCCGAAACCGTCTTGCGCTGACGCACAGCCTGCACCAACAACACATCATCAGGAATGTGGCCCGCATAGTTCAAACCGATATTTAAATACTTTTCCGCTACGCGGGAGAGAGTGCGGTAGACATCCTTGGCCTCAGCACCATTCTTGACCTGGTTGACCACCAAATCAAAGTGGGAAACCCGATGATTGTTGAACATCACCTTCATCAGGGCATACGCATCCGTGACACTGGCAGGATCCGGCGTCGCGACCACCATGATCCGCTCTACAGCCAAAACAAAAAAACGAACATTGGGCGAAATACCCGCCCCAGTATCCACCAAAACCACATCAAATTCCGCATTCCATTGATCAATGTGGTCCATCAGAGCAGTGCGCTGCCCCTCGTTCATGTCACTGAGCTCAGCAACCCCAGAGGCCGCAGGCAGAACAGTAATCCCATACGGACCCTGAATGGCTACCTGCTCCAAGGTCATCTGCCCACTCAATACATCCTGAATGGTGTAAAGCGGGTTGAGCCCCAACACCACATCAATGTTGGCTAACCCCAAGTCCGCATCAATCAAAAGAACCTTCAAACCCTTGCGCGCATAATGCACAGCCAGATTCACCGTGACCAACGTCTTGCCAACACCCCCCTTGCCACTGGTAATGGCCATGGTGTGGGGCACTTTCCGTTGCGACAGGGCGTCATGCAGCAGGTCACTGGCCACAGGCGAAGGACCAGACGCCGCCTTTTTCTGCAGACGGGCCAACTCCTTGAGCGTGGCAACCTGATTGTCAAGATCCTCGGTCATCTTTTTCTTATGTACCCTTAACACCCCGCAGAAGGGTTCTGGTTGAGTGATTGCGTCGTCAATCTGTCACGGCCTACGGATGGGATTGCAACACTCTTGCCATTCGGTACGCGCGCTAACCGATTCCGTTTTGCAACTCGGCCTGCATGTCCCGTGCAAACCATTTTGCCAGGGTGTTGGCAGACATCCACCCCAAATTTTCCGGTACCCGCTGCCCGTCCGTATAGAGCGTCAAAGGAAGATTGGCCTTGATGCACACATTCAAGATGCCCCCATAGGTAACAGTCTCATCCAACTTGGTAAAGATCAAACCCGTGGGCTGCAACACGGAAAAACGCCGATAAATGGCCTGTTGCTCCGCTTCGCGCACGTTGGCCGCCATGCAAAGAATAACCTCCCGCTCGTCAGCAATGTCCGGTAACAACGTGGCCGTAGAGTTGACCTGACGCCGGTTGTAAGGGCTGGACCCCACCGTATCTACCAATACATAGTCGCAACGATTGAGAGAGTGCAAACCCGCCTTGACCTCAGACGCCGTGCGGGCCACCACCAAACGAACCTGCAAAAGCTTGGCATACGTCTCCAACTGGGCCACAGCACCCACCCGGAAAGTATCCAGCGTGATCATGCCGACCGATCTTTGCCGGTTAAGAATTAAATCAGCGGCAATTTTTGCCAGGGTGGTGGTCTTGCCAACGCCCGTTGGCCCCACCAAAGCAATGACCCGCGCCGGACCAGCCAACGGATCACGAAATTTCAACGCCCGCTGAAAAGCAACAGATAACCCCCGCTCCTTGCCAGAACGATCCATCAGAATAATCCGACGGGCAATGGGCTCCTCCACACCATGCATGATCAGCCAACTGTAATTACGCTTGCTCTCCGCATCCAATGCCGCCAAATCAGCAGTGGAACCCTCAAACAACTTGTCCCCCTCCAGATCCAGCAACATGGGGTGCGTCAACTCAGCCCGGTTGCCAAGAGACTCGGTAGCAGAATCCCCCACCGATGCCGCAACAGCAGCGGAGGTCGCAGGCGGTTCCGTCTCCGCAGAACGCGCGTTGCCAGCAGAGGATGCCTCTGACGCCACAGTCGGCACCGACGCCGACATCCGCTCCAACCACTCCTCCCCCCGATCTGGGCTGGCAGACGCAGCAGGACGGCTGATCGGCGGATAGGCAACAGGATCGTCCACTACCCGCGAAAAACGCCCCGCAGCACTGTTGCGCGCCGCAGGATTCCAAGGCGTGGCCGCCGGATCCGCCTTGCGCACCGGTTCGGCACTACCTGCACGAGCCCCCTTTTGCTCCGCTTCTGGAGTCGCTGGACGCGCATTGGGACCAGGACAGGCGGTCACCTCAATGAGCGTGCGCCCCGAACTCAAGCCACTGCCGGGCTCACGCATGCTGCGCGTGGAAAGAATAACCGCATCCGCCCCCAACTGCTCCTTGACCAGCTTAAGTACCTCGCGCATATCGCGCGCCTGAAAAGTGGAAACCTTCATGGCCGACTCATGACAGCTTGAAAATACCGGGCATTGCCTGACGCCTCATCATGAAAGGGTCACCGATCCCAAAGAGTGAACAGAAATATTGGAGGGAATTTCGTTCTGTGAAATCACCACCAAATGGGGAATGGAAGCCTCGGTCGCCTGCTTCACGAAAGGACGCACCCGCGACCCGGTCAAAATGACCGGTTGCACTACCTGCGCCGCAATATGCTCCACCGCCTCGCGGACCCGGTTGAGAAAAAGCGTGGCAGAACGCGGCGCCAATGCCAAATAAGAACCATATTCACCATCCACCACCGCCTCGGCAATCATGTTCTCCGCATCCGCCCCCAAAACCAGGGCCGGCAACGAACCCGTCTCATCCAGATAGGCAGAAACCAGCGAGCGGGAAAGCGATTGCCGCACCAACTCCACCAGTTGCGCCGGTTGCTTGATCACCTTGGCATAATCGGCAATGGTCTCCAAAATGGTGGTCATGTCGCGAATGGATACCCGTTCCCGCAGCAACCCCTGCAATACCTTCTGAATGCCGCCCAGGTTGACCACGTGCGGCACCAACTCATCCACCAACTTGGGTTGATTCTTGGCCACCAGATCAAGAAGATTTTGTACCTCCTGACGGTTGAGCATCTCATGGGCATGGGTATGAATCAACTCCGTGGCATGCGTGGCCAACACAGTGGCCGCATCCACCACCGTATAGCCCAACATCTCCGCCCGCTCCCGATCATTGCCGTTGATCCAGATGGCAGGCAAACCAAAAGCCGGCTCCACCGTGGCCACACCCTCCACCTTGCCTGTCACCGACCCCCCCTCCATGGCCAGATAACTGCCAGGACGCAGCTCGCCCCGCCCCACCTCTACCCCTTTGATCAAAAAGGCATATTCACCCGGTTTAAACTGCAAATTATCCTTGATGTGAATCGGAGGCACGACAAAACCCATATCCATGGCAAACTGCTTGCGGATGGCACGAATTTTTTCCAGCAACGTACCATTCTGGCTCTCATCAACCAGCGGAATCAAACCATACCCCACATCCAGACGCAGCAGATCAAGAGCAAGAAAACTCTCGATGGGCTCTTCCTGCTTGGACTCCTCACGGGCCTGGGCCACCTCTTCACGGGCATGCGCCCACTCCCGCGCATCGCGGCGCCGAAAAAGAAAATAAGCCCATACAGCCAGCAACACGGCCAGGATGGAAAAAGGCAGCGTGGGCATGCCCGGCATGAGGCCAAACAGCCCAAGTACCGTGGAACTGAGCAAAATCACCCGTGGTTGGGCAGTGATCTGCCCGGCCACATGGTCGGCCATGTGCTCATCGGAAGAGGCACGGGTGACCAGAAAACCGGCAGCCGTGGAGATAACCAAAGCCGGAATCTGCGAAACCAGACCGTCACCAACCGTCAAAATGGTATAAATACGGGCCGCATCGGCGGCGGCAAGACCCTGCTGGGCAACACCGATGATAAAACCACCGATGATATTGATAATCACGATCAAAATGCCCGCCACCGCGTCTCCGCGCACAAACTTCGAGGCACCGTCCATGGCTCCAAAAAACTCGGACTCCTCTTCGATCTCCTTGCGACGCGCCTTGGCCTCACCCTCAGAAATAAGACCTGAGTTGAGGTCAGCATCAATGGCCATCTGTTTACCAGGCATCTTGTCCAAGGTAAAGCGGGCCGCCACCTCGGCGATACGCCCGGCACCCTTGGTGATGACGATAAAGTTGATGATCACCAAGATGGCAAAGACGATCATTCCCACCACCGGGTTACCCCCGGCGACAAATTTACCGAAAGAGCGAATCACCTCACCGGCAGCCCCCTCGCCCTCCCCACCATGGATCAGGATGATACGCGTCGTGGAGATGTTCAGAGACAACCGAAACAGAGTGGTCATCAGCAAAACGCTGGGAAAGGAAGAGAACTCCAGAGGGCGATGCACGTAAACGGTTGTCAGCAGGATGACGATCCCCATCGCAATATTGACGGAGAGCAACATATCCAGCAACATTTTTGGCAATGGGATGATCATGATGGTCAAAATGGCGATGATACCAAAGGCCATGACCACATCATTGATCCCCTTCAGACGGGGCATCGATCTGGGTAACGGTAAGGCAGACAACGATTTCTCCAGAATGCATGCAGTGATACGGTGTTCAGGCAGCAAAAGCAACCGCCGCAGACCGTACCGTGGGGTCTACCCAATGTTGGCTCGCGGCACGAACCAACGCCCATACTTGGCAATTTCTATACCGTAACTCAATTATTTGCCATTGAAAAGGGGTTTTCCGCACCGACAGCACCTGCGGAAAGGTTATCCTGCTCTCCCCCTGCGAGCGTTAAAATTTCATTGCCCCCCGGAGTGATCAGAATCGTGTGCTCAAATTGTGCCGAAAGTGTGTGATCTTTGGTGACCACGGTCCAGTGATCGGCCAACAGGCGAATATCGGCTTTGCCCATATTGATCATGGGCTCGATGGTAAAGATCATCCCAGGCGCCAATTTGGCGATTTTATCTGGATTGGCGTAGTGCAGGACAGAGGGCTCTTCATGAAACGAACGCCCAATGCCGTGGCCGCAATATTCCCGCACCACCGAGCAATGGTTGAGGCGGGCATGCGGTTCGATGGCGTTACCGATGGCATTAAAGGTGTGGCCGGGTTGGGCAGCCTGGATACCGATACGGAGGCACTCTTCCGCCACGCGCACAATTTTGCTGTTGCGAGAGGTGGGCGGACCCACAAAGAAGGTTTTGCTGGTATCCCCGTGGAAACCGTTGCGGCAAACAGTAATATCGACATTGATAATGTCCCCCTCGCGCAGGACGCGGGGACCGGGAATGCCATGGCAAACCTGCTGGTTGACCGAGGTACAGATGGATTTTGGAAAGCCCTGGGGATTTTGCGGCGAGGGCCGATAGTTGAGCGGGGATGGCGTGGCCCCGTGGTCCAAAATAAACTGGTGGCAGAGATCGTTCAAGGCGTTGGTGGAGATGCCGGGCTGCACGTGTTCTGCGATCATGCACAGGGTTTGTGCGGCCAGACGGCAGCTTAGGCGCATTTGTTCAATCTCTTCAGCGGTTTTGATGATGATCATGATTCAGGGATTTCCTGGAGGGCGGACAAGTTGTAGCTGATCCATGCGGACCCGGCCATGGCGTTCGTAGGTAATTTCGACCCAGTCACCGGGCCGGGAGCGGTACAAAATCTGGCTGAGTCCCTCTGGTGAAGAGACGGCCTGACGGTTGACGGCGATCAACACATCCCCCTTTTGCAGCTCCACCTGGGCAGCGGGACTACCGGGAGCCACATCGAGGACCGCCAATCCACCGGTGGTGGGGTTGGAAGCAATCCCCAGCCACGTGCTGGGCGGTCGGGGTGGCTCTTCCGGCGCGAGCGGTGCGGCCACCTCACGCAGACGCTCCTGGGGATGAACAACCGTTCTATCCGCGCTGTCTGCCACTTGGGTGTTTTGCCGGACAAGCGATGGGCTGCGCACGGCTGTCGCGGGGGGCAAAGCCTCGGCAGGAGATGCATGCCAGTGGCTGCTGCCGGGCAGATGGTCCGCGCTGTTTTCCAGCAGCAGTTTCAAACGCACCTCCGCGCCGCGCCGCCAAACGGTCAGGGTCACCTCTTGGCCGGGTTGGGCCTGCAGCAACCACTCTTGCAGATGTTCCGGGGAGCGGATGGGATAGTCATCGATCATGCGCAGCAGATCCCCCTTGCGCAAACCGGCTACATCGGCTGGCCCCTCCTTATAGATTTCGGCAATTTGCACCCCTGCTGGCGCTTGCAATGCCGCCCCCAGCCAGCCGCCAGCCTGACCAGGATGTGGCCATAACAGGAAGAAAACGAAGACAAAAAGGCGTCGCAACATGGTGATTGCCCCTACAGCAGACCCAGCAGGCGCTCACGCACTGCGGCCACCGGCATGTTCTGCCCGGTCCACAGGGTAAAGGCGCGACTCGCCTGGTGCAGCAGCATGCCCAAGCCGTTCAAGGTGGCCAACCCCTGTTGCCGTGCTGCCTGCAACAGAGGGGTCTCCGGGGGGGCGTAGACGATGTCACAGACCAAAGCCTGTTTGGGCAAGCGCTGTGGCGAAAGAGGCAGAGAGGGATCACCATGCAGACCAAGCAGGGTGGTATTGACCAACAGATGGCAGGTTTCCAGGGGCAGGAGATTTTCCTGCAGGGGTGCAGACTGCAGATGGGCGGTACGGTAGTGGGGCGCCAGATCGGCGATCAGTTGTGCGGCCCGTTCCGGGGTCCGGTTGGCCACGGTAATCTGCTGGCAACCAGCCTCAAGCAGACCGGCCACCACGCCACGCGCGGCCCCCCCCGCCCCCAGGACGATGACCGGGGTTTGTGCCAAAAGCACTGGATGGCTCTCCTGCAGGGCATCCACGAAACCAGGAGCATCGGTATTATAGCCACGCAATTGGCCCTGGGGATCGATCAGGACTGTGTTGACCGCACCAATCCGCTGCGCCAGAGGATCCAGCCAATCCATCAAAGGCAACAGGGCCTCTTTGTGGGGCACGGTGGCATTAAAACCCAACATACCCATGGCGACGAAACCACGCACAGCGCTGTGCAGATGCTCCGGGTGAACCGGAAAGGCCAGATAACGCATGTTAAGCCCCAGCCAAGCCAAGGCCGGATTATGAATCGCTGGGGAGAGCGAATGTGTTACCGGATGACCAATCACCCCCAGCAACCGGGTTTGACCATCCGGCAAGCGGGAAAAGGGATTATCGAAGGCGGTTGTGGACATGGAAACTCCTGGCCCGACAAGGCACTGTTTTGGAAAGCGAACCTCTGAACAGTCTAGCACCTTTTTCGCCTCTTGCGAATCTCTTTTGCAGAACAAGGGGCAATGTGATAGATTGTCGAATATTTGCATCAACCTTGCGTACTCTTCAACGGGTGTTGGCGTGACGGGTTGGGCAACCGTTCCATTTTTGCAGAGGGGGAGGTGTTGCCACTTCCCGGAATCGCCTTGACCAGTAGCGAAGAGCTTCCACAGTCTGCCGGTATGACCCCTTTTTTGACCTCGTTGCGCTGTTTTTTCCTGATCTGTCAGCATCATGGCATCGAAGTTACCCCGGAGCGATTTTTGGGCGCCAAGGAGGATGATATTCTTGGTTCCGTGTTGCGCCTGATGGGTGATGTGGGGTTGCAGGGCAAGCTATTGAAAAAACGCAAGTGGCAGGATTTGGCCAATTTGGGGACGGCTTATCCGGCCATGGTGGAGCGGCACAGTGGCCATTGGGTGATTGTGGCCAGCACAGTCACGACTGCTGACGGTGTAGAAAATGCGGCGGTCATGGATCCCAACGCCGAGCAGTCTGGGTTGGCCTTGATCCCCCGGCAGGAGTTTGAAGAGCAATGGAACGGTTCCATTCTGCTCATCAAGCGGGAGTATGATCTGGGCGATGCGGGACGCCCCTTCAATCTGCGCTGGTTCATGCCAGAGATCATGAAAAATTCCCGTTATTTCCGGGATGTGATCGTCGCAGCCACCATGGTCAATCTGCTGAGTTTTGTCATGCCGCTGGCGTTTCAGATCATGCTTGACAAGGTGGTGCCCCATCAAAGCCAGCAAACCTTGTTTACCATGACGGTTATTCTGCTCATCGCCACGCTATTTGACAGCATGTTTACCTATGTGCAGCAGATGTTGATGATTTACGCCACCAACAAGATTGATGCGCAGTTGATTGTGCGCACGTTTGAGCATCTTCTGCGTCTACCCATGCCTTTTTTTGAGAGTATGCCCACGGGTGTACTGATCCGTCATATGCAGCAGACCGAGTCGATTCGCGGCTTTTTGACGGGTGGGTTGTTCAGCACCTTGTTGCAGGCTTCCTCTTTGCCGTTATTGCTGGTGGGGCTGACCCTGTATAGTGGTATTTTGACGTCGATTGTTTTGGTTTTTACCCTCTGTATTGCGGCGGTGATTGGTTTTTTGATTCCGGCTTTCAAGCGCCGTTTGGAAGATTTGTACATGGCGGAAGGGGCGCGCAATGCGGACTTGGTGGAGACGGTCACCGGCATGCGCGCGATCAAGTCGTTGGCTTTGGAGCCGTTGCGCAAGGCGGCCTGGGACCGCAGCGTGGCCAACTGTATTGCGCAGCGCACTTCGGTGGGTCGTTTTTCTGCCATTGCCGCCACGTTGACCCATCTGTTACAGGGTGGCATGGGTTTGACCGTGCTGAGCACGGGGATTTACCTCGTTTTTTCCGGCGAAATCAGCATTGGTGCGTTGGTCGCTTTTAACATGCTGTCGCAGCGGGTCACTGGACCATTGATCCAGATTGTCTCCATGATCAACCAGTACCAACAGACGGCTCTTTCGGTACAGATGTTGGGGCATGTGATGAATTTTCCGCCGGAGCGTGATCCCAATCACAGTGGCATCCGTCCAGAGGTACGTGGTCATTTGGAGTTCAAGGAGGTTACCTTCCGCTACCGCAAGGATACGTTACCGGCTTTGCGCAATGTGAATTTTGAGGTCAACGAGGGACAGGTGATCGGGGTAGTCGGTCGTTCTGGATCTGGCAAGACCACCATCACCCGTTTGATCCAGGCGATTCATAATGTTGAGGAGGGCATGGTCACGCTCGATGGCAACGACATCCGTCATTATGATTTGGCCCATTTGCGTCGTTCCATCGGGGTTGTGTTGCAGGATAACATTTTATTCCGTGGCACGGTACGGGAGAACATAGCGGCGGGCAAGCCCAGTGCCTCATTGGCCGAGGTGATCGAGGCGGCCAAGTTGGCTGGGGCGGATGAGTTCATTGACCGGCTTTCTCATTCCTACGACACGCGTGTCGAGGAGGGAGCCACCAATTTTTCCGGTGGACAGAGGCAGCGTTTGGCCATTGCCCGTGCTTTGTTGTTACGGCCTCGGCTATTAATTTTCGATGAAGCCACCAGCGCCCTTGACCCGGAAAGTGAGGCGATCATCCGCCGCAGTTTGAATAAAATTGCTGAGGGGCGCACGATGATTATTGTCTCGCACCGTCTTTCGTCGTTGACCTCGACCCATGCCATATTGGTTTTGGATCGTGGAGAGGTCGTTGATTTTGCGCCTCACGCGGTCTTGTTGGAACGGTGCAGTATTTACCGACATTTGTGGGACCAACAGAACAGCTTCTGATCTCCGCTTCAGCCTGAAAGGATCTGCAGCCGTGAAACAGGATAAAGAGAAGGATTATTCCGAACGAGTAGAGAGAGCTGCCGAATTGCTGGCCGGAGCTGATGGCATTCTGATCACGGCTGGGGCGGGCATGGGGGTAGACTCGGGCTTGCCAGATTTTCGTGGCAAGAATGGTTTTTGGCGTGCATATCCGGCCATTCAGAAGATGAACCTGGCTTTTGAGGAGGTTGCTGATCCCAAGTGGTTCAAGCAGCACCCTCGGTTGGCTTGGGGATTTTATGGTCACCGTCTCAATCTGGTACGGCGCACCACGCCGCATCCGGGTTTTGTGCGTTTATTGGCGATGGCGCAGCGACCGCCACGGGGTGTATTTCTGTTGACCTCCAACATGGATGGGCAGTTTCAGAGTGCTGGTTTTGATCCGCAGCGCATTGAGGAGTGTCATGGTTCCATGCATTTTCTGCAGTGTACCCGACCATGTTGTGATGTGGTGTGGAGTGCGGATGAGATCCATTTGGCCATCAGTTCGGAGACTTTGCAGGCGATTGGACCGTTGCCGACCTGTCCGCGTTGTGGTGCGATGGCGCGTCCCAATATTTTGTTGTTCAATGACAAGTGTTGGGTAGACAATCGCACCAAGCAGCAGGGGGAGTGTTTGTGGCAATGGTTGGAGGAGATGATGTTAGACAGTGCCCGTTTGGTGATCGTTGAGATTGGCGCTGGGACGGCGTTACCGGTGATTCGGCATCGGTCGGATTTTTATGCCAAGGTGCATCATGCACCGTTGATTCGGATCAACCCCCATGAACATCATGTACGCAAAGCGCGGCATATTTCCCTGCCGATGGGTGGATTGGCGGCTCTGGAGGCGATTTGGCAGGTGTGGCACACGTTGACCCAGGCGAGTGATTGAGCGAGTTCCGCCGTTTTTTTATCCTTTATCTTTGAAATCTTTAAAAATTTCTGCGGGGTCCAGGGGCGATCATCGCCCCTGCCGGGTGCAGGGCTTAAGCCCTGCTTGCAATGTGCGGCGTTTTACAGAAGCAAATGCGCAGCATTTGCGCACACCGCACAGATTTGTGCCCCGCAGGGGCACGCTCCCCTCCGGCCTACTCTGCTGATTGGGCAGAACTCCATCAAGCCGAATTGTTACACAACTGGATATTGTGCCAACAAAATCAGGAACCGTCACCCATTGACCCATTGCGTTGAACGAGGAGGTAGAGATGTATTGGGATGTTGTCGAAGCCAGAATTTTGGCTCATCTGGAGTTTGCGGTCACCTTTGCCGATGGTTTGAGTGGGCAGGTGCGGTTGTTGCCCTCCTGTTTGCATGGAGTGTTTGCCAAGTTGCAAGATCCGGCTGTGTTCGGGCAACTGCAGGTTACGGATGGCTTCGTGACTTGGCCTGGGGAGTTGGACCTTGCCCCGGATGCCATGTATGAGGCGATCAAAGAGAACGGGCAATGGGTATTCCCGACAGACTATTCAACAAGCGGCAGATTGGGCCACCAACCGAGGAACCCGAAAAGCAAAAGGAACCCATAAAGGAACCCAAAATCCCTTAAAACAAAAACGGCTACCGCAAGGTAGCCGTCGATGTTTGCATAAGTGGCGCACTCGGAAGGATTCGAACCTCCGGCCTACTGGTTCGTAGTTGGACTGAACGGCTTCGCCGTAGCTGTGGTGTGACTCTGGCTTTCCCGTCCCCTCCCGTCGTCATTGCTGGCCGGAAGGTGCCTACAGTATCCCCGTAACCCTCCAGCTTGCGCTATAC
>PDZU01000105.1 GCA_002753095.1 Magnetococcales bacterium | reverse complement strand
AACCTTGGCCGAGCGCATCCGCAAGGAGGGACGCATCCATTCGGAACTGCTTGAGCGGTTTGGCAGTGATCTGCTGCAGGCGTTGAACCATCTTGAAGAGCAGGGAATTTCGCACCGCGATATCAAACCGGGCAATCTTGGACTGGTCGAGAGCGGCAGCAAGTGTAAGTTGCATTTGATTTTGTTTGATTTCTCCCTGGCGCGTGTTTCGCCCGAGAATGTTCGTGCCGGTACGCCACCTTATCTGGATCCGTTTCTTAAAGATGCTTCTCGTCGTCGTTGGGATCTCCATGCCGAGCGGTTTGCGGCGGCGGTCACGCTCTACGAAATGGCCACCGGAACAGTACCCAAATGGGGCGATGGCAAGAGTGATCCGGCGATGCTGACCTGCGAGGCGACCATTGACGGAGAGTTGTTCGAGCCTTCATTGCGGGAGGGGTTGTGTGCCTTTTTTGCCAAGGCGCTGGCACGCTCGGTGAAACAGCGTTTTGATACCTGCGAGGAGATGCACAGGGCTTTCAGCCAATTGTTCCGTGCGGTAGAGTTGGCCGAGCGCAGTGTGGTGGCCGATGGAGATTGGCAGCAATTGCCTGCATCGTTGCAGCCGGAGTCAGCGTTGGTTGTGCTGCCGTTTACTGATCGGGCGTTGAGTGCATTGGAAAGGTTGGATCTGCGCACGGTGCGCGACTTCATGGCGGTTCACATCTACCGACTTTCCCGCATGCAAGGGGTGGGACGGCAGACCCAGAAAGAGCTGACCCAGGCGCATCGGGAGTTGGCTCGACGATTGCCGGAGTTGATCCATGTCGGTTCAGTGCGAGCGAAGTTGAGTGACACAGAAATTTCTGTGTCTGAAGCAGAGGTGCAGAGCCTTGACCTGTTGGTCAAGCAGTTGATTCCGGCGCCTGTGCGTACTGGCTCAGAGGCAGAATCCCAGGCATTGGGGTTGCATTTGGGGTTGCATGATCCGGTCTCCACGCCTCTGCCGGACTCCTTGTCCTCTTGGCCTGGGCAGGCAGAGATTGCCCAGGCGGTGGGGGTGAGTCGGGGACGTATCAGTCAAATTTTGGCCAAGGCAAGGGAGCGGTGGAGCAAACGGCTTCCTTCGTTGAATGGTCTGCGCGGGGATATTGCAGATCTGTTGCGCGGTGCAGGGGGGATCATGACCCTGCGGGAGTTGGGAGAGGCGGTCTTGGCGCTGCGGGGTTCGGTGCAGCGGGAACCGGAGCGATCCCGTACTGCCCAGGCGGTTACCCGTGCTGCTCTGGAGGTGGAGCATGGCATGCACGCGCCACGCTGGATAGAGCGACGCAGTGCTGGTCAGGTGATTTTGGCGTTGGATGAAGAGGAGCGGGGGCAGGAGTGGATCGATTATGCCCTGCGCCTGGGAAAAGCTGCCGACGAGTTGGCAGAACAGGATCCTTTGCCGACGCCCATGCGGGTGTTGGAGCGTTTGCGTGATGAGCGGTTGCCGCAGAGCTTGTCGCCATTGGCCACTGACCGACTGCTCAGGCTGGCGGTCAGCGTATCGCGTCGGGCGGCGCTCTCCAGTCGGGCAGAGATCTATCCGCGCTCGCTTCCGGCGGATCGAGCGGTTAAATTGGCCCAGGGGGCCCTGTTGGGGGCCCGTGAGTTGACCATTGCCGAGGTGCGGGAGAGGGTATCGGGACGTTATCCTGAGGCTGAACCGCTGCCGGATCGGCCTGCATTGGACGCTTTGCTGGAAGAGGCTGGTTGCCGTTTTGAGTGGGTGCCGCCGGGAGAAAAGTATCGGGAAGGCTGTTTTCGAGCCATCCGGCATGAGCACACCACGGTGCATTTGACCACCGCCAACCGGACATCCTTGTATTCGTCTGGAGAAGAGGGTGAGGGTCAGGAGACGATTACCCCGGAGGTGGCGGATGCCAGGGCTTTCCAGCAGAGGTTGGAGAGGGCGGCCCGCGAGGGAACCTTTTTTTCTCTGCGTGTGCCGCCAAAACATGCACGAACGACCGAGCAGCATTTGCGAGAGAGCTTTGCCTTGACCGTGCGCAGCATGGATGCTCTGTTGTTGCAGAGGCTGCGCGAGGTGGCCGAGGAAAAACGCATCAAAAATTGGGAAGTGGTGTTAAAGGCGGATGCGGGCGGGAAAGAGGGAAGCGACTGGCGCAAATTGATGGGATTGGTGGGCATGGCGCTGCCACGGGTGGAGGCGCAATTGTTGGCCGAGGAGGGAACGGTGTTGTTGACGGATCCGGGGTTGCTTGCCCGTTACGGCAAGATGGAGATGATCAGCCGATTGCAGGATCAGACCTTGCGCCCTGATGGGCTGTTTGGTTTATGGATGTTGATTCCCTCGGATGACCAGAACGCTGGACCGGCCATCAATGGGGAAGCCGTGCCGGTGATTACTCCCGGACAGTGGGCACGTATACCCGATGGTTGGATCGGGGGCATGTATCGAAGGAGTGCAGGAGCATGATCCAGGCCGCATGCTTGTTGAAGGAGGAGCGTTTCATCCTCTATCCCCACTGCCAGCGGGCCAACGATGCCACGCCGGTTATCGCCTGGGCGGGCTGGAACCATTTGCAACAGGCCCAGGCTCTGGCAGGCTTTTTTCTGGCCATGCGCGACCAGGAAGGGTGGCCGGCAGAGCGATTGGTGCCACTGCTCGGCGGGTTGCTGGAACTGTTGCCCTGGTTGCAGCAGTGGCACAACGAATTGGATCCCGGCTTTGGCATCGGCATGGGTGACTATTTTGCCGGCTTTGTCGCGGAAGAGTTGCGCAACCTGGGTTGGAGCGAACCGGAAGTGCGTGCCTGGACCCCACCCCAGAGCGTGCGTCGTTGGGGGGCGTAAGTGAAGCCGATGGCGATCGAACAACAGGTGGCGCATTGGCGGCAAGGTTCCGACGAGGATCTGGAGGCGGCGGAACTGATGATCCAGGCAGGCAAACTGCGGCACGGCCTCTTCTTTCTCCATCTGAGCGTGGAAAAAATCATCAAGGCGCATCTGTGGCGGGTGACCGGCGACTATCCACCCAAGATCCACAACCTGATCCGCCTACTGCAACTGGCCCAGCTCTCTCTGGAGCGGTCGCAGAGTGAATTACTGACCCGCCTGAATCGCTATTGCCTGGAAGGGCGTTATGCCGAAGAGGTGGCCACCCCGCCTGAGCCTGAGTTGGCGCGGGAGATTCTCCAACAGACCAGGGAGGTGCAAGAATGGTTGCGCAATCGCTTGTAGAGACCATCCAGCACTATCTGCAGGTGGTGCATCAGCGGGGGGTACCGGTCGATTTTGCGGTACTCTATGGCTCTGTTGCCCGAGGGGAGATGAACGACTGGAGCGACATTGATCTGATGGTGGTCTCCCCTCTGTTTGATCCTCCCCGACGCCACGAGGATGTGGATCAGATCTGGATTGCCACCCTGGATGCCGATGCCCGCATCGAACCGGTCGCCATCGGCTCCCGGCAGTGGCGCGAAGATGAGACGGCGGGCCTTCTGTCCATTGCCCGTCGCGAAGGCCAGATTATCTATCCTCATTGAGCAACGGAAAGCCTCCATGACGCTGATCAAAGAACTCATCGAGATCCCGGAACGGGTCCACAAAGGCGACTTTGTCCTGCGCCTGACCGAAGGGGTGGCCCGGGCCGAAGAGACCCTGCGTCACTATGTGGTGACGCCGCAGTTGAAGGAGAGTTTCGACCACGCCATCACCTTCATCAAAAGTGCCGTGGAAAACCGCACCAGCAAGGCCGCCTATCTGCATGGCAGCTTTGGCAGCGGTAAATCCCACTTCATGGCGGTGTTGCACCTGCTGCTGCAGCACAACCCGGATGCCCGCGCCCTGCTTGAACTGTCGCCCGTGGTGGCCAAGCATGACGCCTGGCTGGCTGGCAAAAAACTGCTCATGGTGCCCTATCACATGATCGGCGCCCGCAGCATGGAGTCGGCCATTCTGGGTGGTTTCGTGCAGCACATTCGCAGCCATCATCCGCAAGCGGGCATCCCTGGGGTCTATCTGGCCGAGGAACTTTTTCATAATGCCAGTACGCTGCGCGAGAAAATGGGTGATGCCTCCTTTTTCTCCCTGCTCAATGGCGAGACGGCTACCCTTGACGATGATTGGGGCGAGATGGATGCCCCGTGGGAGTCCGCCACCTTTGCCGAGGCGCTGCAGGCTCCGGTTGGTTCGGAACTGCGCAGCCGACTGGTGGGCGATCTGGTGGAACGCCTCTTCACTGCCCATGCCGGGCTGGCCGCCAGCCAGGAGGAGGCTTTTGTGCCCCTGGATCAGGGGCTGGTGATCATCAGCCGCTTTGCCCGCGACCTGGGCTACGATGGTCTGATTCTCTTCCTGGACGAATTGATTCTCTGGCTGGCCAGCCATGTTGCCGATCTCAAGTTTGTCAATACCGAAATCCAGAAGGTGATCAAACTGGTGGAGTCCGGGGCAGCGGGACGTCCAGTGCCGATCATCAGCTTTGTGGCCCGGCAGCGTGACCTGCGCGAGTTGGTGGGCGAGCACCTGCCCGGTGCGCAACAGCTCTCCTTTGCCGACATCTTGAAATTTTGGCAGGGCCGCTTTGAAATCATCACCCTGGAAGATCGCAACCTGCCGGTCATCGCCGAAAAACGCATTCTGCGTCCCAAATCGGAAAGTGCCAGGGCACAGTTGCAAAGTGCCTTCGAGAGTTCGACCAAAGTGCAGGAGGCCATCCTCTCCACGCTGCTGACCGAAAGCGGCGACCGGGAGATGTTCCGCCGGGTTTATCCCTTCAGTCCGGCCCTGGTGCAGGCTCTGGTGGCTCTCTCTGCGGTGCTGCAGCGGGAACGCACGGCGTTGAAGGTGATGATTCAACTGCTGGTCAACCAGCGGGAGACGCTGCAACTGGGGCAGATTGTGCCGGTCGGTGATCTCTATGATGCCATCGCCGACGAGGCCGAACCTTTTACCAGCGAAATGCGCCACCATTTTGAGAATGCCCGTAAACTCTACCGGCAAAAATTTTTACCCATGCTGGAGAAAGAGCATGGCCTGCGGCAGGAGGAGGTGGTCACTCTGCCGGTTGAAAATCCCAAACGTCGGGCCTTCTTGGCCGATGACCGTCTGGTAAAAACCTTGATGCTCTCTGCCCTGGTACCAGCGGTGGAGTGTTTCAAGGGGTTGAATGCCCCCCGTCTTGCCGCGCTCAATCATGGTAACGTGCGTGCCCCCATTCCTGGACAGGAGGCGGGCATTGTTTTGCAAAAATGCCGCAAGTGGGCAGGCCAGATTGGCGAGCTCAAAATTGGCGACGAGCCAAGCAACCCCACGCTCTCCATCCAACTCTCCGGGGTGGATATCGAGACCATTTTGGACAAGGCCCGAAGCGTGGACAATCCGGGCAGTCGGGCCGAAAAAATACGTGAGATGTTGTGTGCTGCCTTGGCGATCCCAGAGTCGGATTCGCTGTTTGGCGTAGAGTTTACTTTCGTCTGGCGCGGAACTTTCCGTACTCTGGATGTGCTGTTTGCCAACATTCGCGATATGTCTGATGAGTCGTTTGACAGTGCCGAGGGTCGCTGGAAGGTGATCATCGATTTTCCTTTCGACGTGGAGGGGCATACCCCCTCCGACGACATGGCGGCACTGCAACGCTATCGGGTACGCAACAAATCAAGCACGACACTCTGCTGGTTGCCCTCCTTTTTCAGTCGGGAGGTGCAGCGGGATTTGGGCAACCTGGTGGTCATGGAACATCTGCTGGCCAGCGAAGAGCGTTTTCGCGGTTATGCGGACCATCTTTCCGAAATCGAACGAGTCTCGGCCAAGGGGCTGCTGGATAACCAGCGCAGCCAACTCAGACAGCATATTCTGAACGCCCTGCTGGGTGCCTATGGCATCGCCACGCCGCTTGCCAACACTCTGGATGGGGCCCATCAACTGGCGGATCATTTTCAATCCCTGGATCCCACTTTCCAGCCGCGCCCGCCGGTGGGTGCCACCCTCGGCGAAGGATTTTTGCATCTGTTGGATCAGGCCCTGGCGCACCAGTTTCCCGCCCATCCCCGTTTCGAGACAGACCTCAAGACCGGCAATCTGCGTCGTGTGCTGGAGGAGGTCAACCGGGCGTTGCAAAGCAGTGATGGACGCATTCCCATCGAAAAAACGGTGCGTCAATTGCTGCGCCAGATTGCCAACCCCTTGCAACTGGGCCAGATGTATGAAAACCATTTCGTCATGGGCAACCATTGGAAAAACCACTTTGAACGCAAAATAGCTGCGCATGGTGGCGAGCCTACGGTGGAACGTCTGCGCCAGTGGACGGATGATCCCACCCCCATGGGACTGCCGGTTCAGGTGCAAAATCTGTTGATTTTGATCTTTGCCGGACAGAGTAATCGTATTTTTCGACAGCGTGGGGTGCTGCTGCAACCCACGCTGGAAAACCTGCCCAATGATGCCACACTGCAGCAACAATCCCTGCCAGATCCGAGTTGTTGGGAAGATGCGGTGGCACGGGCGGCTTCCATTTTTGGCGTGGCAGCCTCGCCGTTGTGTACGACAGAGACGATGACGAAACTGGCGCAGGATATTCAGGAACAGCGAACCCGTTGTGAGAATGGCTGCCGACAGCTTGTCAGCCGGTTGAATGATCTTGCAAAAAACCTTTCTTTATCCGGGGATGTTCCCCGCAGACGCAGTGCCGAATCCGTGTTGGCCCTGCTGGAAAGATTGCGCCATGCGGAGGCGGCTCAGATGGTGGATACCCTCGCACAATGGCCGCTTCCTGACAGTGTGGAGAGCCTGGGAAAAAGTCTGAAGAGTGCTGCTGATATTGTGGCAGCTTTGGATCGTGTCCGATGGGAGTTGTTGGAGAGTGCCTGGGGTCTGACCGACGAGCGGCAGGACAAGGCGCAAACAAGCCGCAGGGGGGTGGTTGATGCCCTGACCAGGGATGAATTGGTGCTTCCCCTGAGCCCCGTTTTGCACGAGGCAGAAAGGGAAGCATTGCGTTTATTGACGGTCCAAAAAACCAGTGCGCCGCAGGGGCCTGTCGTGACCCTTACACCCACCGTCGAAACCAACACCATGCCACCGGCAATGGACAAGGTGGTTTTTTCTGTTATCCGTCAGAAACTCTCCAGGAATGCGGGAATGGAGTTATTGCGGCAAATCGAACAGCAGTTGCAGAGTCATCCACAGGCGCTCCTGACCATTGAGGTCCGTATCGAGAGCGACGAAGGGGCGGATTGAGGGCAATGGATATTTTGCAATCCCAGGTCGTTGCCCAGGTTCGCGAGATTCTCAAGAAGGATCCCTCAGCCCGCACCATTGGAATTCGTGCGGCAGGTTCGTGGCGCGGTCAAGAAATACTGAAGCTTGGCAACCATTCATTGCGCATCCATCATTGTCTGTCGGTCTTGGCGATTCGTGAGCAATTGGTGCTGGCACGCCATCCATCCGAGGTGACTGTCCTGCTGACATCCTTGGAGGATGCCTCTCTGGGACAGGATGTGCTGGCCCGTCTCTGGCGACAGCAACTGTTCAGTATCCAAAGTTGGCGTTTGGTGCGCGATCTGTTTGCCGTGGATGAGATTGATGCCCGACTGGTCAAACAGTCCTGGATGGCTGATGCCATACTGGCTGCCGAGCCGACGGGTGGTTTTCCTGTTGTTCCAGGACGGGTGTTGACCGCCGAATTTGCCTGGCAGTTGCTTCTGAAGCGTTATCTGGGATTTGAACAACCTTACGTGGACGCCATAGAGTTGGCTCGCTGGGCAAAGTCGTTGGAGAGAGTCGAAACCTATCTGCAGGCCCCCCCTGAATTTCGCCAAAGCTTGCCGGATTGGATCACCCAGTCGGCTGGAGAGGTTGGCCGACTGATGTTGCAGGTGCTGGAACTGGGGCATGGCAAGGATCTCCTGCCATTGGGTTTGGTCTGTCAGGTGGTGTTTGCGCCTGAATTGGCCCAGGAATCCACCTTGAAATTGGCCGCTGCCCGCCTGGAAGAGCGTTATCTGGATGGACAGTCACTGTCGCCGGAGGTGGGGCGTGGTTGGGCTGCAGCCGTAACCCAGGTGGTGGAAGCCGATGTGGCAAAGAAAAACTGGCAGGCCATCCAAACCCTGCAACGGCGGGCAGAAGAGATTTTGCAGGAACTCAAGGCCGATGCCTTTATCCAGATCAGTCCACTGCTGCCCAAGGGGTTTGATCGGCGTCTGGAACAGGTGGCGCAGGCCATCCTCAAGGCCATCTCAATGGCCCCTGGTCAAAAGAGTGTTGGCGCGGTTGAAGGGACGATTCAATATGCTCTCCAGCACCGCATGATCGATTTGAAACCGACGCGGGCAGAAGGTTTGCGCATGGCAGAAAGGTTGGTGCGCTGGTTGGCAGACGCAGCGAACAATTCCATGCCTGGGTCGTTTCATGAGGCGGTAAAAAGCTATTTCCACTCAGGCGGGTTTGTGGATTGGGCCCGTTTTCGGATCTGGGACGGTGACAGCAACCCGGCATTGGCAGAGGCCTATCTGCACCTGGCCAGACGGGTAGACCAGCAACGAGAGGAAGAAAACAGCCATTTTGGTCTGTTGCTGCAGGCTTGGTGTCAACAGGCGGAGCCGTCAACAGAAACACTGTGGATTGAAGATCTGCTGGATGTTGTTGTTGCCCCTCTGGCCAGGGAACGATGCGCACTGTTGGTGGTGTTGGATGGTATGAGTGTGGCCGTTTTTCGCGAGTTGATGCAGGATCTTCTCCGACAAGGTTGGGTCGAATTGGGGGCTGGCGAAACCGCCAGCCAGAGGCCGGTTGTGGCGGCTTTGCCCACCTTGACGGAGGTCTCCCGTGCCAGCCTGTTGTGCGGAAAATTGACCTCCGGCAACAGTGCCCATGAGAAGGAAGGATTCCGCAAACATGCAGGATTACAGGCCGTCGGTCGAGCCAATTTTCCACCCGCTCTCTACCACAAAGCCGAATTGATCTCTGCCGGAGGGCGCGGTTTGTCGCCAGAAGTACGGGCCAACATTGCCGGAAGCAGTCGGCGGGTGATCGGTGTCGTTATCAACAGTGTGGATGACTATTTGGCCAAAGGTGGACAGTTCAAGGAGAGTTGGACCAGCGAAACCATCGTACCTCTGGGGCAGATTTTGGATGCGGCGCGTGAGTCCAATCGCTTTCTCATCCTGACCAGTGATCATGGCCATGTCCTGGAAAGAGATCTGGAATACCGCCCCTGCACTGAAAGCCAGGAGCGCAACAGGCCATTGTCTGGTCAACTGACGGCAGATGAAATCGTGCTGCAAGGGGTGCGCGTGTGGCCGGTGGGTGAGAAGATGGTGGCACCCTGGAGTGAGAAAGTACGCTACGGAATCAAGAAATATGGGTAACTATTCACCACCCTGACTTACGAAAATTCCTTGACATTGGGTGGCACAATTTTCCGATACTCCTCGCATCAGCCCGAAGTGAGGAGATTCCCGTTGAGGATCAACGCAGACGAAATC
>PDZU01000104.1 GCA_002753095.1 Magnetococcales bacterium | reverse complement strand
ATTTCAAAGTCGTTGTCGATCTGAAATTTCCATATAATGTGTCCTCGGGCTGATCGACTCTCCGCGTTCAGTCCAACCAAGTTTTTGCGTCGGCAAGCGACGCAAAAAGCCTTAATTCGTTTTGTTCGATGCAGGCAGCCTATGATTTTCCTGGTCGAACACGGGAAGCTCTTCATCCCAACTGCTGTCTACAGGTAAGGTGGGTAGATCGTGCTCCAAGTAGCTTCGTGTATTGTCGCCAAAAAAGTCAAGAACAAACTGATCGAAGTCGCTACGCCACTTTTTGATGTCTGTTTTGGTTCTGTCAATAACAGCACAGGCTTTCTTGGCTCTCTTCTCAGGGGGCAGATTCTTGAAGGGGTGAATATGGCCGAGGAAAACACCACCTGTGTCAAAAGGGTTGGCCTCCCCCCTTTTTTGATGATCAAAATCGGCATTATAGGCGATGACGATATTGCCAAAATCTGGATGAGCCTTCCCAGCATAAAAGTAGCGACTGGGTTTTAATCGACATTTTTCTTCGACTTTTCGGGCCTCACCTTGAAAAAGAGGGTCATCAGACAAGCAAAGGTACCCTTTCTTGATGGACTTAATCAACTAGGCAAGGGCACCAACGGTGACAAGAGGAATCTTGTTCATGTATGTAAATTGATTAATGGGCTGTTGATCCGAATGCATGGTGTTACTCTACCTCCAGTCATGCGTAAAGGTCAAGTGCAACAACCATTCCCGCATTCCCCCGCAGCGATTCCATCCAAGCGCCTGTCAGCAAGCTCAAGCCTCTTCCTGCAACGCTTCCAGCAGCAGGATCAGTTCGCAGGCGTCATCGTAATCAAGGGCCGGATCGTCCGCCAGCGTCAAATCACGAGAGCCGGCAAGGATTTTTTGCAAGGCGGCGAGGAGGGGGATGAGATGCTTCGGTAGGTTAGGTTGTTGTGCGGATTCAGCCAACGCTGCCGAGATTTGGGCTGTGTCACCCTCTTGGATGGCGTGCCCTATCACAGCGCATAACTGTGCGCTCGCTTCATGATTCTCCCCGCCTTGCCGTCGATAGGTGAGGAAACTGTGCATGGCTTGCTGCCGGGCCTTTTCAGCCTCTTCCGGGTGTCCTGTTACCTGTTCCAGTTTTTGCAGAACATACCAACTTTTCCACAGTTTAGCTGTGTCACCACAGGATTTTTTACACTCTATTGCCCGCAAAATAGCCTCCTGTGCTTCGTCAAAGCGATGCAGTGAGATCAGAGTATCTGCTAAATTGTTTTGTACTCTTCCTTCAGCATGGAGATTGCCCAATTCCTCATAGATCAGGATAGCCTTACGGCAGCAGGTGACCGCTTCTTCCAGTCGATCGGTGGTATCATAAAGGGTGCCCAACTCACTCAGGCTATATGCCTCCCCATTTCGGTTATGCTCCCTTATCCAAATCACCAAGGCTTGCCGATAAGCAGACTCGGCTTCTTCGAAACGCCTCATATGGCGATAGGTCATGCCCATCTGATGCCAAACCGTGGCCACAGAGAGCTGTTCCGGCAGATGGCTGAACTGTTGACGTACCTCATCGTAGGCTGACAGGGCCTTCTCGAATTGATGTTGCTCAAGGAATGCCGTTCCAAGTTGGAACTGGACTGCGGCATATAGTCTCATATCTTGCAGATTGAGCGCTTCCTGGCTGGACTGCTCATAGGTGGTAATGGCATCATCCAATTTTCCCAATTGGAGAAAGCAATTGCCAATCCCGACAAGAGAGATGGTAGCCATTCGCGCGCCACGATCTTGCAGGGAGAGAAAATGTGTGCGGGCTCTTTCAAGATACGGAAGAGCTTGTCCCGCTTGGCCGGAGTTTTCTAAGGTGTTTCCAAGCACGTGGTACGCCATGGCAAGATCATAATCGGAACCCGGATAAGAGGCGGTTTGCTGAGTCTTCGTTAACAGTTGTTGCGCTTGTGCAAGGGCCTTCGCATGTTTGCCCTCCTGCCCAAGTCGTTCTACGGCCATTCTTTCTGCTTCAAATTGGGCATTGCCCCACTCTGTCAATCGACTGGTCGCCTGGGTGCGGATGGCAACCACCCTCTGCATGGCAGTGGGTTGTCCCAGATCGGCCAGCAATTGTTCAATATGGTTGGCAAAATGAACCAACTCTTCTGGGGAGAGTATCTGCTGCGCTCGCTCCAGAGCAGCCAGCAGATTGGGTAGTTCCAGCAGGGTGAGTGTGCGTGACAGTTGGACATCCTGTGTGAGTTGTACAAGGAGATAACCTGTCAGCTCTCTCATCCCCTGCAGCCACATCTGCTCAGCCTGCTGCCGTTCATCGGCAGCCAATTCCCCTTGGAGATAGGCGGCAAGGCCGGGGTGAAACCGCAGGTGTCTGTATGCCTGTTGGGAGATCAATCCTGTTTCGTTCAAGGCGGTGAGAAAATCCTCAAGCTCCGTCTCTGTTTTAATCCCCAGCATTGGCACGACGATTGCCAAATTGGCCCCCCCGTGAAACAGACCCAAGACACGGATTTTTTGCCGCCAGCGGGTGGGGATGCGGCGCAGGGAGAGTTCAAGACTGGCAAACAGGGAGCGTTCCCGGTCGTTGGGAAAACGGCGCTGCAGTTGCTCCATCAACTTGTTCAGGTTCTGCGTGGTGACCGTCATCCCCTGTTTGACAAGTTCCGGGGCAAGCAGGACCAGACTGCGGGCATGCCCCTGCACGGACTCCACCAACGCCTTGATCTGCTCCTTGCTCTGCCCGCTCTCCTCGTGCGTGAGGGTGAGTTGCTGGCTCTGCAAGACATGGTTGACCAGCATGATCGCCTCCTCTGTCTCCAGTCGATCCAGGCGCACGACTCCGTTGGCAAAGGGTTCGGGCAGGGTTTCGCGGCTGGTGAAAAGTAGGCGGGTCTTGCCGATCTTGCGCAGTTTTTTGAAACATGCCAGCAATGCCTGCCAATTTTCCGCTTCAAAAACGCCCGGATCGGCACCCGCCTGGGGTGGCAGCACTGACTCCATGTTATCCAGAATAATCAGGGTTTCTTGCGCCTGCAACTGTTCGGTCAGGCTCGCCCATGCCTGGGGGTCGGTGACCAGAAAACGCTCCTGCAACTGGTTGCCCAACGTCTGCAACACGGTGCGTTCATGGGTGTGCAGCTCCAGCGCAACAAAGGCCACCCGCTGCACCCGTCCGATGGTCGCCAACCAGCGCGCCAGTTCACAGGCCAGCGCCGTCTTGCCCTCGCCCCCCTCTCCTTGGATCACGGCATGATTTTTCTGCAACAAAATCCGTTCCAGCTTGAGCAGTTCGCGACTGCGCCCGACAAAGCCATGCTCTGGCTCTGCGGGCAGATCGCCCAATGGCAATAGACGGGGTTGGCTGTTCTTTTTGCTGCGGGCCACCAGAACCGGGTCGGCAGACTCCTGATACAGGACCGGTACGAACCAATCCTGTAATTCCAGGTCGCCCGCCCCCTCCACATGGAAGCGGTGGCGATGGTGAAAAAGATCACGCTGCCCGGCCAGCATGGCCTCGCCAATGCTGTAACCACGGGCCAACTCTTTGTAAAAGGCTGCCACAAAACGGCGTGCCGTCACAACCAGGACGGAATGGCTCATGGCCACCACCGAGGCCACCCCGGCGTTGAGCAAAGCCGCTGCCACAGAGGCGGTCGGGCTGTCTTCCGCCTGCGCGGTTTGGCAGGCGTTGAGGAAAAAGAGGGGGGTGCCGTGTCCGGTCAACTCTGCCGCCAACTGTTCGGCATGTACCTCTGCCGATCTGCGCCCCTCTATCTTTTGGCTGTCTTCCGCATGCTCAAAGATCAGCCCGGCCAGTTGACAATCATCGTCGAAAAAACCATGCCCATCAAAATGGACAACATGGTAGGCTCTCTTTTCTCTTTTGGCATCATGCAACTCTTTCTGCAGCGCCGGAAAGGTGGGGGTAGGCAGGACGGTCCATTGCACCAACTCACCCAGGTTCATCAAGGCGTCGGTAATGGGCTTGGCATCGATGCGGTGATCAAAATAGCCTTGGTCGGCCCTGGGAATCACCAGCAGAATGCGCAGGGGGGCAGCAGGTGCCGGGGGATGCGATCTGCGAATGGGAATACGGCGCCGTACCCGTACCGGCTCTCCCCCCTGGAAGAGAAAGCGGCCATCAGTAAACAAAATTTCCCAAGGCACAGCCAGCAAACGGGCGGCGGCTTGGGCGTCTGTCTCGTCATGGGTAACCTGGATGGAAAAACGGCGGCTGCGGGCTTCTGTGTCATGCACCCACTGGTAGTAGAGCGGCGCGGCGGTTGGGTGTTGCGTGCAGGCTGCAAACAGGGCCTGGCCCCAGAGCGGCAGTTGTGCCTCAATCTTGGCGGCCCGTGTTTTGAACACCCCCCAGGGCCATGTGCCGTACTGCTCCACATACCAACTCAGTGCATTGTGCTCGATGATGCCCCAGGGGACAACCAGGGGGAACGGTGTGCTGGAGGCTTCCTGTCCGCCATGGCTGGGATGATAACGCAGAGTGGCCGTGGCGCAAGCCCGTTGCTCTTGCAGCGCACTGTCAAGGTGGCAACCACTTAAGTGTAACTCAAGATCGGCGATACCATTGTTTGCAACTGCCATGATGCTGTCCTCCGTTTCTTTAGGATCCCTGTCGATCACAATGTACCAGGATAGTATAATCGCATACCTCTTGTCATGTAGATTTGACTGCGCTGCGGGCACAATTTTGATCAGGAATGGCGTGCGGTGGAAAAAATGCCCTTGACTTTGTCGTTGGCATTAAAGGTGGCAAGCTGATACACTCTAACAGGGGAGTTTGCATCGACACGTGCCGGGCAGAGAGACCATGGGTGACCACGACGGAACCTATCATCAAATCTATTCCGACCCGTTGATGGTCGCCGACCTGCTGCAAAATTTTGTTGATGAGCCGTGGGTGAGCGAGTTGGATTTTGCCGGCATGCAGCGCCTGACAGTCTGGCCGGGGAGCCAGTAGCACGGCAGAGCTTTCCCAATAATCTGCAGGAGGTAAAGATCATGTTGCAGGAAAATATGCTGATATGGCGTGATAAACAGCAACAGGAATGGTTGCGGATCGGCAGGCAGGAAGGCAAGTTGGAAGGCAAGCAACAGGGTGCCGCCAGCATATTGACTCAGTTGCTCCGGCGTCGTTTCGGGGATGTGCCAGAGCATGTGATCGAGCGTGTTGCTGGAGCCGAGTTGCCGCTCTTGGAAGCCTGGACTGCCCGCATACTGGATGCCGCCACCTTGGATGAGGTGTTTATCTCCTGATCCTCTTTTGGGAGAGTGCAGCAGTGCGTTTGTTGGTTGAGCTCATAGTGTCAAATCCTGACGCACGCTGTGAATACCTGCGCTGTAGGCGGCCACCACCAGCAGCAGATCCATCAGCAGCAGGCTGAAAAAAAGCGCCGTGGCTGCCTTGGCAACCAGCAAGGCTTCCAGTAGAAAAAGCAACAATACCAGCAGGGAAAGGCGATCGATCCCTGCCGTAGCGCGTCGCAGACGGGTCCACTCCCCATACCAAGCGACCAACCCCACCAACAGCAACGATTCACCCACCGAAATGGCCAGTGTGGCCCCGGAAGGGAGCTGGAAACGGTATAAAATCGTCTCCAGGGCAAAGCCGCTCACTGCCTGCTCGGCATAGACGACGGCGTTGTATAAAAACAACAAATAAGCAAACATCGGGATGCGTATCGCCTGCTTCATCCTCGAATCTCTCCTTTGTGGGCAGGAATCTACAATAAAAACCAGTCATCAACTGCCAATCTGCTCACCCCAGTGCAACTTCTCACGCAATACCGCATAATAGTTGCGATTTGGGGCATGCAACACCTGTAAACGATGGTCGGAACGTTTGACCAAAATCTGATCCCCCTCCAGCAAAGAAAATCCGGTCTGCCCATCCAAGGTCAGCAAACGATCCTTTTGCTCCCCATGACGGTCAATGATGCCATGACGGCCAGGAAAAGTGATGCAGATTTCCCCATAACCCGGTACGGCAATGGGTCGGTTGGTCAAGGTGTGCGGACAGATGGGGGTCAGCAGCAGTGCATCAATCCCTGGGTGGAGGATCGGTCCCCCTGCCGATAAGGCATAGGCCGTGGAACCCGTCGGCGTTGCCAGAATCAAGCCATCTGCTCGCGCTGTATAGACAAATTGCCCGTCAATGGCCACCTGAAACTCAAGCATTCGTGCCAACGTTCCCTTGTGTACCACGACATCGTTCATCACACAGTGGGACAACACCTCTTCGCCGTGACGCAACACGATGACATTCAATAATGTGCGCACTTCAACCCGGTAGTGGCCTGCCAAGACCTCTTCCATGGTTTCCAGCATGGCGTCCATGGAAACTTCGGTCAAAAAGCCCAGGCGTCCCATGTTGATACCAAGCAGGGGCACCTCACGGGTGCCGATGGCCCGAAAACCGGCCAGAAAGGTGCCGTCGCCACCGATGACCACCACCATATCCTGCCCTTCCGGCAAATCATCCTGGAGCTTGTATTGCGCCACCTCTGGATCCAGAGCAATGGCCTCGGCGGTTTCGGCACAGATGGTCACTTGTTTGCCGCGATGATACAGCCACAGGGCCAGCTTTTTGGTTGCCTCCCAGGCGCCCGGGTCGGATTTTTTGGTAATGATGCCTATGTTCTGCATGATCGCCTTCTGTCTACCTACTGCTGCGGAAAAGATGTCCGACACTTGCTCATTTATCGGAAAGGCACTATACACCAATTATATCACCATATCCAAACGAGAAGCAGAGAGGGTACTGCTTTTCCCAGCAAGGGGAAGGAATCTCCGCATGACGCAAGCGGAAAATTGCAACGACGGCCATTCCGAGGCAAAATCGCCTTTCTCTGGCGAAGTGCTGCAGGATGTGCAGGCCCAGGGGGATGATCGCCATCTGAGTATTGATAAGGTGGGGGTCAAGAATATACGCTATCCCATTCTGGTGCGTGATCGGGATCGCGGCAAACAGCATACCATCGCCTCTGTGAACATGTATGTCAAACTGCCGCATCAGTTCAAGGGCACGCATATGTCCCGTTTTTTGGAGGTGCTGGCCGAGCGGGATGAGGTGATTTCCGTGGAAAATCTTCCGGAAATTTTGCGCCGCATTCAACAGACCCTGAACGCCGAAGAGGCCCATATCGAGCTGGAATTTCCCTATTTCATGCGCAAGGAGGCGCCAGTTTCGCACGCTTCGGCTTTGATGGATTATCAGGTGCGTTTTTCGGGTGTGCGCATCGGGGAAAAATACCAGTTGACTCTTGGCGTTACAGTGCCAGTTACCTCCTTGTGTCCCTGTTCCAAAGAGATTTCCCGCTATGGTGCCCACAATCAACGGTCGCACGTGACGGTTACGTTGGGCTATAAAAAGTTTATTTGGGTCGAGGAGATCATCGAATTGGTGGAGCGTAACGCATCCTGCCAACTCTATCCCATTCTGAAAAGGCCCGACGAAAAATTTGTCACCGAACGGGCCTACGAAAATCCCATGTTTGTTGAAGATATTGTCCGTTCGGTGGCTGCCGAACTGCAGCAGGATGAGCGGATCAGTCTCTTTACTGTCGAATCGGAAAATTTTGAGTCCATCCACAACCATTCCGCTTATGCCTTCATCTCTGGAGGGCAGTAGAAGGAGTTTGCCATGCGTTTTCACAAAACCTTGATTCCCACTCTTAGGGAAGACCCGGTTGATGCCCAGGTGGTCTCGCATCGCCTGATGTTGCGGGCTGGTCTGATTCGCCCGTTGGGATCGGGTATCTATACGTGGCTCCCTTTGGGGTTGCGGGTGTTGCGCAAGGTGGAGGCCATCGTGCGTCAGGAGATGGATAATGCGGGGGCTCAGGAGGTGCTGATGCCTGCTGTGCAACCGGCGGAGTTGTGGCAAGAGTCGGGGCGGTGGGATTTTTATGGCAAGGAGCTGCTGCGTTTTCTCGACCGTCATGAGCGGGCCTGTTGTTTTGGTCCCACCCACGAAGAGGTGATCTCGGACTTGGTGCGCCGCGAGATCCGCTCCTATCGCCAGTTACCGGCCAATTTCTATCAAATTCAGACCAAATTTCGTGACGAAATCCGCCCGCGTTTCGGCATCATGCGTGGACGGGAGTTTCTCATGAAGGATGCCTACTCTTTTGATCTGGATCAGGCTGGGTTGGATGCCAGCTATCAGGCCATGTTTGCCGCCTATCAGCGTATCTTTCAACGTTGTGGTCTGGCTTTTCGGGCGGTGGAGGCCGATACCGGTTCTATCGGTGGTGCCTCTTCGCATGAGTTTCATGTGTTGGCGGACTCCGGCGAAGATGTGATCATCTCTTGTGACCAGTGCGATTATGCCGCCAATCTGGAAAAAGCTGTGGCTGCTGAGGCTCTGCCCCAGGAGGGTGACCCGGCTGTTGTGATGGAAAAGATTGCGACTCCAGGGCAAAAAAGCATCGAGGAGGTGGCCCGTTTTCTCAAACTGCCCGTGCAGCAACTGGTCAAGAGTCTGTTGGTGGAGACTCCGGCAGGTCCGGTGCTTTTGTTGTTGCGCGGTGATCGCAGTCTGAACATGGTCAAGGCGGCCAACGCCCTGAATCTACCCCAGGTGACCATCCCCGACGCCGATCGGGCTGCCTATTGGGCTGGGGTTGGCATGGGATCTCTGGGGCCGGTGGGCAGTCGTCTGCCGGTGGTTGCCGATCACGAATTGCGTCATCTGCGCAACTTTGCCTGTGGCGCCAATGAAGAGGGGTGGCATCTGCTTAACGTCAACTGGCAGCGGGATTTGCCGGTGCCCAGCTTTGCGGATTTGCGCAACGTGACCGCCGGGGAGCCCTGTGCCCGTTGTGGCACAGGCCGCCTGCAGCGTCATCAAGGCATTGAGGTGGGCCATGTGTTCAAATTGGGCGATAAATATTCCAAAGCGATGGGGGTCAAGGTGCTGGACAGCCAGGGCAGTGAACAGACCCTGGTCATGGGTTGCTATGGCATTGGTGTGTCGCGTATTGTGGCTGCGGCCATCGAACAGAACCATGATGCCAACGGCATTCGTTGGCCGCGTTCTTTGGCGCCCTTTTCGTTGCAGTTGATCCTGCTCAACCCCCGTGACAGTGGTGAAGTGGCTGCTGCCGAGGAACTGTATCAGTCTCTGCGCGCTGCCGGGGTTGAGGTGCTGCTTGACGATCGGGATGAACGGGCTGGGGTGAAGTTCAAGGATGCCGATCTGTTGGGTTGTCCCCTGCGTTTGTTGGTTGGGGGGCGTTCCTTCAAAGAGGGGATGGTGGAGTTGCAATCGCGTGCTGGGGATCTGTCACAAAAGTTGCCCGTGGGGGAGTCCTTGCTGCCTGCTTTGTTGGCGGTGATTCATAGTAGTACGCCATAGATCTGTTTAAATTTCTGCGGGGTCCAGGGGCGGGGCGTGCGGCGTTTAGTGGTTTAAAAATTTCTGCGGGGTCCAGGGGCGATCATCGCCCCTGGCGGGGTGCAGGGGCGGAGCCCTTGCTTGTAATGTGCGGCGTTTTACAGAAGCAAATGCGTAGCATTTGCGCACGCCGCACAAATCTGTGCCCCGCAGGGGCACGCTCTGGGAGGGCGGACGCCCGACTTTTAACCTCGCGCGCTATGACGGGTGCGGCGTTGTTTGGTGTGTTCGCGGGCAAAACGAATTAAGGCTTTTTGCGTCGCTTGCCGACGCAAAAACTTGGTTGGACTGAACGCGGAGAGTCGATCAGCCCGAGGACACATTATATGGAAATTTCAGATCGACAACGAC
>PDZU01000004.1 GCA_002753095.1 Magnetococcales bacterium | reverse complement strand
GTTGAATCCTCCGCCACGGGCAACGCGAAACTCTCGAAAAACCGACTTGTGCAAACGGTGCGCAGCAACCGCCAAGCCGGATCGACCATCCGTCGCCACCGGTCCCTGGGGATTCATGCGCGGGGACCGCCAATAATAATCCGCCTGATAACGATCGTTCACCCACTCCCAGACGTTGCCCAACATGTCATGCAACCCCCAGGCATTGGCCATTTTTTCGCCGACTGGGTGCGACTGCCCCTTGGCATTGGCACGAAACCAGGCGTAATCCGCCAACTTCTCCGCACCATGCTCGGAGATGGAACGGTTAAAGATCGGCAACTGATTTTCGCCAGCCCGTGCCGCATACTCCCACTCTGCCTCGGTCGGCAGACGAAACGACGATGGCTTGCCGATCATCGCCCCCAAACGCTGGATGAACTGCTGCACATCCAGCCAGGAGACCCGCTCCACCGGATGGTTGGCCTTGGAGTGCATGAACAATCCAGGGGGATAGTCTCCCATCACCCGTCGCCAGCGCCCCCAGGTCAAGGGATATTTACCCAACCAGAAACCATCCAGTTGCACCGTATGCTCTGGCCCTTCATCTTCCTTGCGCAACCCGTCCGACAGGGACGCCCCCATCGTGAACTGACCCGCCGGCACCCAAACAAAAGCCATCTTGATGGTTGGCTCTTCCCAGATCATGCCCGCCTGCCGCTCTGCCGGGGGAATTTCATCCGGGGTCGGCAATAGATATTTTTCCCGCACCTGGGCGGCTCTCTGCACGAAGGCGTCCACCGTCTCCTGCGTCTGCTGCCCGGTGGTCGCCCTGGTCGTGCTCCCCTGTCGCGTCGGTGCCACCGTATCCACCGGCGGCAGCGCCTCAACCCGCAACCGAGGCACATCAACAACCTGCGCCGCCGCCGTCAAACGGGCGACAGCACCACTCAACATCTCCTGTTTGGCCACATTGCCCGCCAAAGCGTGCAATGTGTTCAACAACCCCGGCCAGGAGCCATAGTCCACAACGGCGGATCCCGCCACCAATCCGGCGACAGAGAGGCCGCCAACGCCATCCCCCTCCGCCTGACTGCCCAACAAGGCCGGTCGCCAACTGCCAACCGACTGGGGCCGTTCCGTCTCCAACACCCGCAGGGCCCAGTCCACGGCCCGCAAAAACTCCTGGGAATAACGCCCCCGGCCCATCTCCTCTGCCGAGGGCAACGGATCCGCCGCATTGCGCAAACGGGCCGCAATACGCAGGCTGGCCTCCAGTGGCCGTTGCCCGGTAATGGCACGATAAAGCACCCCCCCCAGGGCATAAATGTCGGACCATGGCCCCTGCCGATCGCCCAAGGAATCATACTGCTCAAACGGCGAATAGCCCATGCTCAACAGGCTGGTCATCTTTTCCCCACGCCCAACCACCGCCTGCCGCGCCGAACCAAAATCCAGAATGACCGGCTGCTGATTCTCCCGACGGATAAAAATATTGGGCGGCTTGAGATCGCGGTGGATATAATCCGCCTTGTGCAACACCTCCAACCCATCCAGCAACGGCACGAGAAGCTGCTTGAGGTGCTTCTCTTCCAGCATTTTTTGCCGCCGCAACAGACGGTCCAACCCCTCCCCTTCCACGTACTCCATGACCATATAGGCCGTATTGCTACTGCGAAAAAAGTTGCTCACCCGCACGATACTGGGATGGCGAAATTGCGCCAGCAACTGTGCCTCGCGCAGAAATCGGTCCAATCCCCACTCGTAGACCTTGCGGTCCGTTGGGGAGTTGGGAACCACCTCATTCTGACTGACACGGGAGGCATACGCCGAGGGCATGTACTCCTTGATGGCGACCGCCACCTCCTGCTGTGTGTCCCACCCCAAATAGGTGATACCAAAACCACCCTTGCCCAAAACCTTGCGGATTTCAAACCAGAGCAGCGCCGTGCCGGGCAACAAGGCATCGGTAAACCCCTCCTCACGCATCGCGGGGGCCTCCCCGCCCAGCACCACGCAACCGAGAACGCAAGGCCCAAGCCTGATCGGTCAAGGCATCAGCGGTCAGCTCTTCTTCCTCGCTGTCCAGGCCAAACATTTTGGCCCGTTCTGCCTCTTCCCGCAGCTCCAGCACCGGCAAAGAGAGGCGCCCGCCCTGCGTCCGCACCTCTCCATCATCGGCATGCCAACCCGGTTCACGGCGCAAGCTCACGCGCGCGCAGGCCCGATGCAGGCGGCCCTCCTGCACCGCGTCGGCAAAATGCGCATAATCAAAAGGGGGATGCAAAACAGGACGCAACAGCCACTCCCGGCAGAGCATGCCCAGATCACGCCAAAAGCCCACCACATTTTTCAACAATACAATGCCTGTCAACAGCCACAGCAGAAGCCGCTCCGCCAGATTTGCCAACAGCTCACGACCACGTACCGCCCGACGCAACTCCATGCCACTGCGCCGGGCTGCACTCACCTCATGCGCCGCCCCGCGCCGCCCCATGGCCGTCAGATGGCCTTCCAACCTTTGCGAAAAGGATTTGCTGCGCCCACGCCAGCGACCAGAAGCTTCCGCAACAAATACCGGCCTCTTCCTGCGCCGCCCCCAGGGAGAGAACAGGTTCTGCCAAAATTTTCCAGTCGTCTGCCCTGTTTTCCAACCGCTCATCGCTTTTTACCAGATACCTAACCGCGCCATAATCAAAATCACTTAACGCCAAACCCGCTTTTGCGGTAAAGTAGTCGCGTGAGCAAGTTGGCGGACCGGCCTGTCGCCTGCCAACCGCACACGCTTCTGACACAGCATAACATTCGCGGAGCCAAAATGACACAGCACTCGACGGATCCAAACCAGAATCACCCCACACCCACCGCACTGCCGTCGGCACCACACAGCCCCATGCACCCGGCGTTGAAACAACTGACTCCCCCGGAAGCCTTCGCCCTGATCCAAAACAAGGGGGTTGTTTTTATTGATATTCGTTCCGAGATGGAGTTTTTCTTTGTCGGCAACCCCAAGGGAGCCATCAACATTCCCTGGCAGGATGCCCCGGATTTTGAACTTAACCCAAATTTTATCAAAGAGATTGCGCACGTCGCCCGACAGGATCAAGCCATCCTGCTGATCTGCCGTTCAGGACATCGCTCGATCGATGCCGGCAACGCCCTGATCGCCGCCGGATTTCATGATGTCTCACACATTCTGGAAGGGTTTGAAGGAGACCGCAACGAACAGCATCACCGCAGCAGTGTCAACGGGTGGCGCTTTCGCGGCCTGCCTTGGGTGCAGTGCTGAAACAATAACCAGGGATGGGCTTGCGCCGCTATGGCGATAACCGCTTGGCTATCGCCACCATCTCTGGTGCCACATAGGCCAGTAGACCAATCACCGCCAGAATCACCAAAAAAACCATGCCACCAACAATATTGACCATCCAATCCTTGCGGCCATGACCATGCGTCATCGCCTCTGCCAGCACCCGCAAAGAGATGACACCGATAAACAAATTGTCCCGATATACCAGAAGATGGCGTATGCCATGCTCCCGCATCTGCTCCAGACAATAACGGCAGGAAGCATCATGGTTCGCCTTGATCAGTTCCGTGCTCATCACATCCTGCATCAGGGTGGTCTCTGGATTACGCTTGCGCCCCACAACCCGCGTCAGCAGATCCCGTTCGGTAAAATAACCAACCACCCTTCCCTTGCCGGTAACCACAATGGAGCCAACCCCACGATCCGCCATGATCCCGACACTCTCCGAGACCGTCCGATGCTGGTCAATCGTCACCACATTGCGTTCGATTATTTGGGTAATTTTGCAACGCATCACTTCGTTAACCTTTTCCTGGCTCCTGCCAATCTACGCCGACATCATCCCCAAACAAACACAGCATGGCCTTGACCGCCCACAGTCAACGAAAAAAACGCCGCTCAAGCGCTCCTCCCCCACTCGGACAATCAAGGCCATCAAGAGACACCCAACCCCTCAAAACCGTACCCCGGAACGGCGCACGGTACTTGAATCAGGATTTTGTTCCCGAATTGCCGTTGACCTTACGCAACAGGGCAGAATTTCTCTCGGAAAGCTGCTCCAACTGCTCGCTCGTTTTGCGCAGCAGGGCCGCGTTACGGTCCGAAAGCTGCCGCAGTTGGTTGTCGGTTTTTTTCAACAAAGAGGCGTTGCGATCGGCAAGATGCTTCATCTGATTTTCCGTGCGGTGAATCAGGGAGACATGACGATCGGACGAAATACGCATGTAGTCGTTGGTACGCCGCAAAAGAGCTGCATTGCGATCAGAAAGTTGCTGCAGTTGCAGATCGATCCGCTTGCGCATCAGTTTGATCTGCCCTTCCAGAGCATCAATGCGCTGGCCTTGCACATCATTGATCTGTTTGGCCGATTTTTTGGCAACTTTCTCTGCCGCTTTGACCTTTTTCTTCAGGCCACCTTTTCCCTCTTTCTGATTTTCTTTATTCTCTTTATGCTCTTTGCTTGTCATTGCCTGCTCCAGTTTCTTTAAGAAAGGAATGTGGAAGAAGCGGTTATCCACAACCGGGGCATCATAATCTCAATTGTCAAAAAAGTCGACAAATACCTGCATTGCGGAGGAATTCGTGACAACCCTAGAATATATTGACGGAAAATGACCGATCAAACAGACACGTACCAAGTAATTCTCAAAAAATCCTGGCAGGATCGCACCCTGCTGGTCGTCGATGAAGCGGGCTATCGTTCTCTCTACTTCGATAATCATCTTACGCAAAGCCGTATCCTGTTGGCCAATCCGCTCTGGCTGGTGTTGCCCTATACCCGCCATATGCTGGCCGCCCTGCTGTTCAATCCAGAACCGCAACAGATCCTGATGATCGGCTTGGGCGGGGGATCGCTGGCCAAATTTTTGTTGCACTATTTTCCGGCTTGCCACCTGGAGGTCGTAGATGCCAATCCAGAGATCCCGGCCATCGCCCATGCGCTTTTCTTTCTACCCCGCGATCCCCGCCTCACCGTACATTGCGCCGATGGCGCCACCCTGATGGCCAGCCTGGCCGCACAACACAAAACATTCGACCTGATCCTGGTCGATGCCTTCGACCATGACGGCATGGCGCCTTCCATCTACAGCGACTCTTTTCTGATTGCCATTCAGGAAATTCTCACCGACAATGGCGTCGTTGCCTTCAACACCAATCGCGCCGAGACAAGCGCGTACCGTCAGGTCAGTGCCCAGATCCAGGAGCGTTTCCCCCTTGCCCTCTACCGTCTGCCCGTACCGACCCCTTCGCGCAATGAAATCATCCTGTGCAGTCGCAACACCATCACCGAACAGAGCATGCTTCCCTTGCGTCAGCGTGCCCACGCTTGGCATGATCATCAACCGCCACTCCACTTTGGCGATTTTATCGAACGCATGGTGCCTGTTCCCCCCACTGCCTGGCAGCAATGGGTGCAGCGCATCCAGCATCTTTGGCGAGGCTGGTAATTCTCTATGAAAGCGCTTGTGCTTTTTCTGGCTCTCCTCTCGTTTGCCGTCATTTTGGCCAATCAGCCATGGGACAGGCAACCGGCCCCCACTACCCCTGGGAGCAGCCCCACCAGCCAAGCCAACTGGCTGCCCTGGACACCCGACAAACAACTGCCCGAACTGCAGCAGCGCCTTGCCCAAGTGGAAGAACGACTACAAAAGGGGCTGCAGGAGGCTTCCTTGGCACAACGTGTCGCGGAAACAGAGCAAAAATTGGCCCAGATGGCGGCCATACCCCCTGCCAGCCTCCAGATGGATAACGGCTTTGTCCTGGTCAAAAAGGGGGACAGCAACTGGAAACTGACCGATATTTTTGCCCGCCTGCGCCAATTTCGGCAACGGGTCACCTTTGCCAAACCCTTTGCCCAACCACCCCGCATCATGCTGGGCATCACCCTGATCGAACTGCCTGCCGAAAAATTGCGTCTGCAAACCCGTGCCGAAGAGATCGACAGCAACGGCTTTACCCTGGTCTTTGAAAGTCGTTCGGAGAGTCGTATCGAGGAGATGCAGGTGGATTGGTTCGCCTTTGCCGATCGCGCTGCCGCCCAAGGCACACAGGCCCGATGAAGTGGAAAATGGTCTCACCTTTCAGAATGGACGCTGACTCCCTTCTTACAACCGGGCGTGACGCTTGATCAACTCCAGCAACCCCCTTTTCTTGATCGGCTTGGTCATATGTGCATCACAGCCCGCCTCCATGGTCTGCGCAACATCCTCCTGCAAGGCATAGGCAGTCAGAGCCACAATCGGCAACCTCGATAACCCCTGTTGCAACTCAAAGGCGCGCCAGGTTCGGGTCGCCGTAAAGCCATCCATGACCGGCATCTGCATATCCATCAGCACCAAATCAAAAATGGAGTGGCGCATTTTCTCTAAAGCCACCACCCCATTCTCTGCCATCTGCAACGCATACCTCTCCTCTTTCAAATAGGCCGCAATCAACAGACGGTTATCCTCGGAATCGTCCACCAACAAAATCTGTCGTGTGCGCTCAACGCTGTCCACACCATTCTCCAGACTCACGACCCGGCACGCCATGCTAGGCAACAGCAAGGCCCGTTGCAACGCCTGAATCAAATCAGCCCGGCGAATCGGCTTTTTCAGATAGTCGCGCATGCCTAAATCACGACAACGCTGCAGTTGCAGATCGCCATAATCGGAGGTCACCATTAAAATCGGTAAGCCAGGATGTCCCGCCGCATGCCAGCACTCCAACAACTGAAACCCATTCATCCCAGGCATGCACATATCCAAAAAGAGCAAATGGAAGGCTCTCCCCTCTGCACGCGCCTGCTCGATCATCTGCAAAGCCGTGTAACCATCGTCTACGACTGCCACCGACCCGCCCATCTGTTCCAAATGCCCACGCAAAATCATGAGATTCTCTTGCGTATCATCCACCAGCAAGATCCGCATCCCGTGCAGGTCAGGAGACTGCGCCGAACTGCCCTGCAACGCACGCGCAAAAGGAATACTCACCTGGAAAACGGTTCCCTGATCAAGACGGCTCTGCACCTGCATCGAACCGTTCATCTGTTCCACCAGACGCTTGACAATGGAGAGCCCCAAACCAGTTCCACCAAACCGACGGGTGATGGAGTTGTCGGCCTGGACAAAACTTTCAAAAATCAACGGCAGGCGCTCCGCAGGAATACCGATTCCCGTATCCTCAACCCGAAACAGGATCACCTCTTCTGCCGCTTCCGAGGCAGAATCGGAAACAACCGCACAAGAAAAATGGATGGAACCCCGCTCGGTAAACTTGACCGCATTGCTCAACAGGTTGAGAAAGATCTGCCGCAAACGGGTCGGATCCCCAGCCAGCCACTCAGGAACGCCCGGCTTTAGTTCGTGCGTCAACTGCAGCCCCTTGGCAGCAGCCCGCTGTTCCATCATGTTGCAAACCACCGAGACCTCCTCGGCGGGATTAAAAGGAATGTTCTCCAGAGTCAGTTGCCCGGCCTCGATTTTGGAAAGATCCAGCACATCGTTGATGATCCCCAGCAGATTTTCCCCAGCCGAACGGCAGACATGGACAAATTTGCGTTGATCCGCTTGCAGTGGGCTCTCCCAAAGCAGATCGGCCATACCGAGAATGGCATTCATGGGGGTGCGAATTTCATGGCTCATATTGGCCAAAAATTCGCTTTTGGCGCGATTGGCGGCCTCCGCACGCAGACTGGCCGCCTTGAGCGCATCCTCGGCCCGCCGTCGTTCGGTAATGTCACGGCAAAAGACAAAAAAGATCCCCCCGGCAATGGGCGAATAGGAGACAGAAATCTCCGCCGCAAAGCGGCTGCCATCCTTGCGCCGATGCTCGGTCTCAAAACGGTCGTGACCGTTGCTGACAACCTTGTGCATATGCTGCTGCACCTCTGCTGCGGACTCCTTCCCCTCTATATCGGCAACACGCATCTCCAACAACTCAGCACGACTGAAACCCGACATGCGCTGATAGGCTTCATTCACCTCGGTGATACGCCCCGTGCCATCGGTCGTCCAAAAACCATCGTTGGAGGTTTCCAGAGCGGTCTTGAACTGCAACTCTTGGAGTTTCAGACGCAAATGGTTCAAAATTCGGGAGCGCACCAGCGGAGGACTGATCGGCTTGTGGATAAAATCAATCGCTCCCAGCTCCAAAGCTCGGGTTTCCGAGGCCGTATCGATCTGGGAGGTGACAAAAATGATGGTGGCGCCCTGAGTGGCTGGATCGCTCTTCAAGGCTTTGCAGGTGATAAAACCATCCATGCCCGGCATACTGGCATCGAGCAGGATAATGTCTGGCTGTTTTTCCCGGGCTTTGAGAAGCGCTGTGGTACCATCACCGGCATAATGCAAGGTGCCTATGCCGAGCAGAATGGGCATTAGAGTTCTGACGAAGATGGGATCATCATCGACCAGCAGAATCGTTGGCTTCCACGTTGTCAGCATTGTTACACCCTCTGCGGTCCCCCACCGAAAACCATGCTCCCTGTCCTACACACTTATTGCTTCACTTGGTAACAGCTCTCGATGATGCTGCATGCCTGAGTAAATTCAAGATTTTCCATGGCCTGCGCCAAACGTTGCCACTGTTTCCTGTCCAACAGCGTGCTCAAAGGTGCAGCCAACTGTTCGAACACAGCCACGGCTTCCAGGTTGGCATCGCGCAAGAGTGAGAGCAACCGTGCCAATTGTTCCCGATCCATCGGCACAACCCCAGGAACTGCGCTGTCGGCGGGAACCATTGGCAACACCAAAATCAGCGCCGACAACTCTTGCTGCAGTGCGGCCAACTGTTCAGGAAAGCGTTCGGCTTGACGGGACAGGATGGCATCCTCAAAGGTCAAGGCCAACGCGGCCATCCTGGTCAAACCAAGACTGGCGGCACCGCCACGCAACTGATGCAACCGACTGACCGCTTCGCTGTTGTGTCCCTGCTGCAGAGCCTGCCGCAACTCGCTCACCAAAGTGGCATTTTTGTTGGCCAACTGCTGCAACAAACGCAGCAACATCCCCTCATCGCCAGCCAGACGCTGCAAAGCGACAGCCCGATCCAGACCGGGAATCGCCGCCAAAGCAGTCTGTTCGTCCACCGAGACCAGTACGGGAAAACGCTCTGTGGCAACAACCAGATCCGCACGGGCTGGGGTAAAACGCAAAATGGTCTGAATCAAGATCTCCACATCCAGCGGCTTGGCAATAAAATCGTTCATGCCCGCCTCCAGGCAGTTGCTGCGCTCGCTCTGCCTGACCCCAGCGCTCAAGGCAATCACCGGCAAATCAAGCAACTGCAACTCCTGGCGAATTTTCCGCGTCGCCTCAAACCCATCCATGACCGGCATTTGCGCATCCATCAACACGATATGGAGGCTGTCGGCCCGTTGGCGCAACGTCGCCAGGGCTTGGGCACCATTTTCCACCAGGGTGACCACCGCCCCATTGTTTTCGAGAATTTTCTGTGCCACCTCCTGATTGGTGACATTATCCTCCACCAGCAACACCTGGATACCCGCCAAACGGCGTCGATTATCCTTGGGCAGCGCCGCAACAATATCGCCATAGCGGCCTCTTTCAATATCCAGAACAGCGTTGTAGAGCGACGAAGGGGTCACCGGCTTCATCAAGACGGCATCCACCCATGCACTGTTCGAGGAGTGCAACACCACCTCACGATGGTAGGCGGTGACCATGATCACCAAAGGCGTGCGTTGGTGGGTGGAGGTGGCACGAATACGCCGACTGGTCTCCAGACCATCCATGCCCGGCATCTTCCAGTCCACCAACAGCACATCATAGGGCATATGGTCACGCAGATGGTCGAGAGCCGCATACCCGGAATCGACCTCCTCCCCACACCAACCAAGAATTTTGACAATCGAGGTAAGCGCCTCCCGGGCGATACTGTCATCGTCAACCACCAGCACCGAGAGACTGGACATGGCGATGTTGGGATCAAAAAGGCTGTTGACGCCCTCTTCCAGAGGCAGGGTAAACCAAAACTCGCTGCCCTGATGCAAAACACTGTTGACGCCGATCTCCCCGCCCATCAACTCCACCAGACGTTTGCTGATCACCAGCCCCAGTCCGGTGCCGCCAAAACGACGTGCATCCGAAGAGTCCACCTGACTGAAGGGCTGAAACAGACGTTCCAACTGCTCTGCCGCAATGCCTATACCGGTATCCTTTACCGAAAAATGGATCTTGGGCGGCTCGGAGCGCTCCAGACGCACATAAAGCGCCACCTTGCCGCTCTCAGTAAACTTGATGGCGTTGCCAGCCAAGTTGATCAACACCTGCTGCAGGCGGGAGGGATCACCCTTCAGCCACTGCGGCAGATCCGGATCAATGACAATAGCGGTCTCCAGATCCTTGGAGGCAGCATTGCCAGCAATGATGATGGCAATCTCATCCAGGACAGTGGTGAGAGAATAATCGATGCGCTCAATCTCCAGGTGTAGCGCCTCAATTTTGGAAAAGTCAAGGATATCGTTGATAATCCCCAACAAGGATCGGGTGGCCGAAGTAATCTTTGTCGTATAGTTTCTTTGCTCGGTGCCCAGTTCTGTTTGCTGCAGCAGATGGGCAAGACCGAGGATGGCATTCATCGGGGTGCGAATCTCATGGCTCATATTGGCCAAAAATTCACTTTTGGCCCGGTTGGCCGCTTCCGCAACCTCCTTGGCTTTTTGCATCTTTTCTTGCGCCTGTCGATGCACGGTAATATCGCGAAACACCCCCACCAACACCTGTTGCTGGTGAATGGTCATCGGATAGGCGATAATCTCGACCGGCACCTGCACGCCATCCCGGCGCTGAATGGCATATTCATGGGGGGGCTGACTGTCGCGATAGAGACCCTGCGCCTGTTGCATAAACTGCTGCTCGGCATCCTCTTGTAAATGGGAGGGGTGCAACTGGCTATGATGTAGGCCAATCAACTCCTCATGCGTCAACTGCAACAGTGCTGCCGCTGCGGCATTGGCATCGACGATCCGCCCTGAACGTATATCGGCGACAAAGATGGCATCAGGCGCATTTTCAAAGAGGGCACGAAAACGCGATTCGCTTTCGGAGAGGGTGCGATCTTTCTCCTTTAGCACAAACAGATCGCGCTCCAGCTCCTGGGTCACCGACTGCAGGCTGTCGGTCATGGCATTGATCGCCTGGGCCACCTCGGAGAGCTCATCGGAACCGCTCACCGGCAAACGATAGGCCAGATTTCCTGAGGTGATCATCTCAGTGCCTTTGTGCAGCAACAGCAAGCGGTGGCGGATCAGGCGACTGACAAAGAGCACCACATGGATGATCAACGCCAACAAGGTGACACCAAAGATAATGACAACCACCATCAGATGGAGATAGGCTTCCTGGGTTTTACTCTCGCTGGCCTGGCGCAGCGCAAAGGCGGTATCATTGATTTTGGCTGTTTTCAGCAGCGATTGACTCAACAGACGCTTGTCCAGTTCCTGCAAATAGAGGTTATCCTGGGTCGCTTGCCGCATCGATTCGGTATTGAGCAGAATGCGGGCAAAAACATCGGCATCCTCTTTGGTGTTGCGCAACAACTCCCGCAGTTGGCTGTACGTCTCCGGGTCGGAGATCAAGGCCATCTCCTGATTGATCAGAGCAACAACGGCCTCGTTATGACTGATCCACTGCTGTTTGGCGCGCTCTTCGCGGTAGAGAAAATATTGATCGCGTAGCGAGGACTTTTCGAAAATCTGGTTCAACAGCGTGGCAATACGCGCCTGATGGGCCGATTCCCGGTCAAAATCCTGCAAGAAGCCAATCAGAATCGTGGCCAAAATCACGACACTGCCCAGCGAGAGCAAAATCAGCATTCGCAAGCGGGAGAGAATAGACATCGCGCTAACCGTGTCTACCGTTTGATGCGAATGGCTTCCGGTTTGACCGCCCGCAAAGCATCAAAATGGATATGCGACAGATAATCGGGCATCACTTTCTGTTCGGCGATGTGGTTGCTGATCGCCCAGCGGGTTTCATCCTCCAGCATGATCAACAGAATCTGATCCAACAACACACGATAACCAAAACTGTTCCAGACCTGCTTAACCAACGCTTTGTCAACCTTGCTGGCTTCGGACACAATGGCCTGTGCTTCATCCGGGTGGTTATGGGTAAACTCTTCCGCCTGGATCAACGCACGCAGAAAGCGCTTGATGGTCTCTGGATGTTGTTTGATATACTCCCTTTTGGCAACCAGGTTATACGTTTCTGTATAAATATCCTTGTCATAAAAGGTGATGATCTCGCTGGCGAGCGCCTGCTGAATTTGTGCCAGTGGATAATTCCAGGTTGAAACCGCATCAACCTGTTTGGCGGTGATGGCACCCTGCATCTCATCCGGTTTCAGAGCAAGCAGTTGCACACTGTTGCGATCGATACCGTTGGCGTTCAAAAAGGTACTGAGAAAAAAATCCGATGTCGTTCCTGGGCTATAGCCGATGCGTTTACCCTGCAAGGCTTTTGCCTGATCGATCCCGGCATCTTTGCGGGCGATAATGGCATTATTGGTACTGCTGGCTTCGATGTTGGCCAGCACATCAATGTCAGTCCCTTTGAGAATATTAAACATGATCGGGGTTTCTGCGGCGGTCGCCAGATCGGCCTTGCCATCCAGTAACACCTGCAGGGCAGCCTTGCCAAACGAGTGCAACACCGGTTCAATCTCCAGCTTATTGGCGGCAAAAAAACCTTTGGCTTGCGCCACATGGATCAGGGTACACTGGGGCTGGACGGTATAAGACAAGGTCAGCTTTTCTACAGGAACATTCTTATTATTGGCGCTATCCTGACAGCCGTACAAAAAGAGGGGAAGAAGGATGACCAGCAACAACCATTTGACTGCAGACCTATTGTAAATTTTGCTTGTTTGGCAATATTCGCCTATTATTGACCAACGGCACCGTGGGCAGTCACTCATCTGCTCGTCTCCATTCATCTTCCGGTATCCTGTACGTGCGGAGGATTGTGTACGATGGCTTGCACTCTAAGGGGTTGCCCTTACCCCAGGTTACCCCCTGTGCGGATCTCAGTATCCGCCCGTTCCTCACTGATTTCAAGGTCCATCACGGACAAGCGCTTGACTGCCATCAAAATTCTCTCCCCATATGGGATAGCCAGTGTATTGCCGGCACTTGTGTCAACTGCAGCAACCAACCAGGAAACAGCCCGAAAAGCAAGACCGGAATGGCCAACGCCAGCAGGGCGTAGAGTTCGCTCCGTTGCAGATCTGCTGCTTCCCGTACCGCCCGTTGCGTGACGGGACCAAGAAAAGCCCGCCGATAAAAAAGGAGAAAATAACCCGCCGCCAGAATTTGCCCACCAACGGCGGCCAGTGCCGCCCCCTTGTGCAGGGAGATGGTGCCCAAAAGCATCAACTGCTCGGCAGGAAAACCAGAAGTCAAGGGCATGCCCAAGCCGGCCACGCCAAAGAAAAAGAAAAAGACCGTTGCCTGGGGCATCGTCTGCACCACCCCCCCCAAATGGCGCCATTCGCAGGAATCGGTACGGCGATGCAGATAACCGGCCAGCAAGAACAGTCCGCTGGAGACGACCGTAAAATTGATCAGTTGCAGCACCGCCCCCTGTATCCCCTGCACGGTCATGGTCGAGATCCCCAACAACACCATCCCCACATGGCTGATGCTGGAATAGGCCAACAGGCGGCGCAGATTGCTCTGGTTCAACGCCATCAAGCCACCATAGAAGATGCCGATCACGCCAAAACTGGCCAAAAGCCATGACCACTCCATGGCCGCCTGGGGCGCCAACGGCAAAGCAAAGCGTATCATGCCGTAGGCCCCCAGTTTCAGGCCGGTCATCATGGCCACCACCGCCACCGGTCCCTCCATCGCCATGACCGGCAACCAGACATGAAAGGGAACGACCGGCGTTTTGAGGGCAAAACCCGTGACCAGCAACAAAAAGGCCGGCAACTGCCACTCGACGGGCAACGGCACGCTCAACAAAGCAGGCAACGCAAAGGTCAGGCGTTCATGCAACGGCAGCGCCGCAAGCGCTGACTGCCCCTGCATGCCCGCCACCACCACAAAACCAAACAAAATCAGCGCTCCGCCAAACAACATCCACAGGGTATACTGCGTCGCCGCAAAACGCCTTTGTGGTCCAATCCCCCAAATACTGACCAAAAAGTAGATCGGCAGCAGGGTCAACTCCCAAAAGAGAAAAAACAGCACCAGATCCAGCGCGGTAAAAATACCGATGGTCATGCCCTGCAAAGAGAGCAACAAGGCAAAATAGAGCCGGGGCAGCAGCGCCGGTCGGGAGGAGAGCAGCAAAACCAGAAACAAAAGAGCAGAAAATGGCAAAAACAGCAGAGAAAGGCCATCCACACCCAGTAAATAATGCACATTGACCGACGGCAGCCAATCGGCCTTTTCCACCCACTGGAAACCGTTGCGGCTCGGATCAAAATGCCATGCCACCCATAAGGCAATGGCCAATTCGGCAGACGATGCCAAGAGCGCGACGGCCCGCGCCTGTGTTGCCGGCAACAACCACAAAAAAACCGCCGCCGCAAAAGGCAAGCCGATCAACACGCTCAGCAGCGGAAAAGAGGCCATATCGGTCGCCATTGCTTCCATCACGGATGCCTTGCCGGTTGATCGTTATGGAACGAATAGGGTGCGGCCATGGACTGTGCGGTCCCCTGCACCAATTTCAACCACGGTTCGGAATAGAACCCGGCGGTCAATTGCACGATGATCAGGGTCGCCGCCAACAAAGTTTCCAACCATTGTGTTTGACTAACTTTTTGCACAGAGACCGGCTGTTGACCAGGCGCAGCCAGAAAAATTTTCTGAAACGACCACAACAGAAAGGCCGCAGAAGCCACATTGCCCAAAGCCGCCGCAATGGTGATCAAGGCGCCAAAACGGTGCATGGCGGCTTCCATCAACAGATGGGTGGCATCAAACCCTGGTGTGCCCGGCATGCCGATCACCGCCAAACCGGCCACAAAAAAGGCCATGGCCAGCAAAGGCAAACGGCCAAACAGGCCGCCCAGTTGCGATAACATCACCGTTTTGGTGCGGCGATTGATCAAGCCGATCATAAAAAAGAGGGTGGCTGCCGCCAATCCCACGTTACCAATCAAGAGCAGGCTGCCCTGAAAGGCGTGGACATGGGTGGTAAATAGGCCAATAACGATGATGTCGGTATGGCTGATCACGGCATAGGCCATCATGCGGCGCAAATTTTGTTGCATGGTGGCCAGCCAGGCCGCATAAAAAATACCAATCGTGGCAATCAACACGACCTCCAACTGCCAACGAAATATCGAGGCCGGTACCAGCGGAAACATGAAGCGCAGCATGCCATACAGACCGGTTTTGACCCCCAACAAAAAGACCAGAGCCAAAACCACCGTCCCCCGTTCCGCCACCATGGGCAACCAGCCATGCAGGGGAAAGAGCGGTACACGAATGCCCAACCCATAAAAGAGCAGGAAAAAGACACTGACACTCAAAAACGACTCGACCGGCGTGGCCAACAGATCCAACAGATCAAAGCTCCAGCGCCCGGTCTGATCGGCGTGCGACCAGCCCAGAATCAGGGTAGCCGCCAACAACATGGCCAACCCCACCCCCATGAACTCAAAAAAACGGTTCAGGGAGAGCCCCTCCTCTGCCGAAGCCGACCAGTAGTGCATCAGATAACCGGCCAAACCAATCTGCAGCAACGAACAGACAAAAAACCACAACAGATCCAGCGTGGCAAACTGGCTCATCAAAACCGCTTCGCTGCAAAACAGAATGGTCAAAAAGCGTGCCTGCGGTCGAAAAGGTCGCACCCAGCCATACGGAATGGCCAGCACTGTCAAGAAGGCCGTCAACAGAATAAACAAAACCGCCATGCCGTCCGCTGCCGCATGGTAGTGCAACGCCCCAAACAGGGGCATGCGTTCCGCCAACTGCCACTCTGGACGCAGAGGATCATAGGTATGATAGAGATGGCCAGCCGCCAACAACTCCAACACGGCCAGCACCATGCCCACAGCGAAGGCATGCCAGTCATGGCGCAAACGGGATACCACCCCTGCCGCCAGCAGAGGAAAGAGTTGCAGGAGTGCCAATACGGGCCATTGGCTCTGCTCAGACCAAGTAAGTTCCGTCATCATGCGCGGCTACAATATCGCAACAAAGGTCAAAATGATCATCAGCACCAAATAGCGCGGTTCGCTGAAGAGTTGGTCAATGCGGGCGAGATAAACCCCCAGTTCATCCACGGTACGCACCATTCCCTCTCCACCCACGCTGAGAATACGCGCCTCCAGCCACTGCGCCCAGTCGGCCAGCACAACCAAGCAACGCGTGGGCAACCCCTGCCCCTCCCCACCCGTACCGTGTGCTGCTGCCAGGGGCAAGGTCAGCACCGCCTGATCCAAAGGCCCACTACCCATGCCAGGATTGAGCAATCGATCCTCCAAACTTTGCAGATCCGTGGCCAGCGCACGGGTTGGCCGGAGCAACAGTTGATCTGTTAAAGGATCCAACCAAAACCGGGCCAAAGCGGCCGTATACAGCGCGGGAAAACGGTGCAGCCCCCGCCAACTGGCCGGGGTGGGCGCATGGATCAGATGCATGTAAGAAGGGGCGCTCAACCATTGATAGGCGCGCCAGCCCGCATGGGCAGCCATATGCCAAGCAGCCCACTCAAACCATCCCAGACCACAGGCCAAAAACATCAAGCCCACCTGGGTTTGGGTCGCACAGATCAAGCCACTCTTGACATCGGTCTGCACCAGCCCAACCAGCACACCGTACAGCACGGTCAGGGTACCCAGAATAATCAAGACAGTCATCAAAAAGGGCGACTGGCGCAGCAAATCTTCCAGGCGCAACAGCAGATAGACGCCCGCATGAATCATCAGCGCCCCGTAAAAAATGGCACTGGAGGGTGTCGGACCTTCCAACGCCCGCCCGATCCAGGCCACAAAAGGAAACTGGGCCGACTTGACCTGCGCCGCCAACAAAAATCCTGCCGTCAAGATGCCCAACTGCCAGGAGTTCAACAGGGTACTTGTGGCCAGCAACTCTGTCCACTCCACCCCACCCAGCCAAGCAAACCCCAATAAAATGGCAACGGTAAACCCTGCATCCCCCACCCGATTGGTCATGATAACCCGCGTGGCACTTTCTCCCGCCTGGACCCGATGCAGCGCATAGCCAATCAACAAATAGGAGGTCAACCCCATCAACTCCCACCCCAGGAAGGCCATCACCGCATTGCCCGCCAGCACAAAGTGCAACAAAGCCGCGATGAACAGCGACAAAAGGGCAAAAAAACGGTGAAACCCCACCTCACGATGCAGGTAATGAATGGAAAATCGTACCGTCAACCAACCCAACAAAGCGGACAAGGTGGCAAATGAAAGACTCAAGCGATCCGCCGTCACACTGATCAGCACCCGAAACCCCACACTCTCCATCCAGGTAGCCAGACGGATGGAACCGGGAACCTCACCCTGCAACAGAACCTGCAGATCCACAAACAGCATCAACAACAGCGCCAGCCCCGTTGCCAGCGAGGCCACCCAGGCGGTGTGCCGTTCACTCTTCTCCCCGTCCAGCCAACCGAACAGGCGCCCGCCCCCAATCCACAGGGCCGCCAGAGCCGGCAATACGGAAACCCAGAGCAGCGCCTGCTCAACCATGCTCTTGCCCCCCTTGTGACTGCCCAACCCTGACCGGCGGCAACGGACCATCCCGTCCGCTGTACCACTCCTGCGAGCGCGCCACGCTCGGCAAGGGATGCAACGCCTCCGTCCACAACTGCCACCCCTCCCCTGGCCGGAACAAATGTATCCGTTCGCTATCCGGCTCCTTGGCCGCCAGAACAATCCAGGCATTATCCACCAGTTCACGGATGGCCGCCTGGCGGGCATGAATGCGCGTCAACACCTCCGGGTGCTGCTCCACAATCACCAGCAGGCGCATGGCCTCATGAATTTCGATCATCTGCTTGGGCAGGCCGGTGCGCAGATCGGAAGCCGCCCCCTCCATGACCCCCAACAAACCACTCACATTGTGGGTGATCTTGGAACCACACCCATACCGCTCATTGTTGACCGTGGAAAAATAGTATTCCAGACTGATTCCGGCCCCCACCGGTCCAGCCGCCAGCAAGATATTTTCCACAATCTTGCCGTCTGGATCCTGGGTCGGATCGTAGGAAATCAAGAACATGCGCCGATCAAAAAAAATGCCGCGCGCCACCGCCCGCCGCCCAATCAGGGCGACCGCGTTGGTGACATGTCCCAGTTCAGGTCTGGCTTGACTGAAATCGCAACTTCGCCCCGCCACATGCTGCAAAGCCTGTGCGGCCGTCGCCTGCCGGGGGGCCGAGGCCAGACGACGACTCCGCTCATGCGCCGAACCGGCCCGTGCCTGCTCCAGAACCACCTGCATGCGCTGCAGAGCCTCCCGGTGGGTGGCCGGCAACAGCGGCAAATCATACCAAGTCAAAGCCTCGCTGGCTGTATTGTGTTCCAGGCTGACAAACCAGCATGACTCTGGAATCACCATCCCGCGCTCCCGCAACAAGCGGCGCACCTCTGGACGATTGGCCATCTGGGCAAACACCCGGGCGTTGGGTCCACCATGCCGACCGCTGCAGGCTCCGCAGTCATAAGCCCCCAAATGGGGATTGTTCTGGCTCATGGAACCGTGCCCAACCATGACCACCAAGGCGGCAAACCGATCGGTCAACCCGATGGTGCGCAAAAACCCCTCCACCCGATCGGCCTGCTCCTGATCGGTCATCCCCAAACGGGGCTGGGCAGACGAGGCTGCCGGCGCCTCCGCCGGCGCTGTCAGGTGCAGACAGGTTGCCACAGACTCTTCAGCAGAACCACGCAAACGCTGCAAAAATCGAGCAGTGGCCAATGGCGCCAGCACTTTAGCCAACAACCATAAAACCGCCCCAGGCGCTGCCAACAGCGTGGCCAAAACAGGCCGCACCAGCCCCAGACGGCTGCCCTGGTGCAACTGCTCCTGCAAGAACAAACGCTGCTGCCGCTGCCGCACATGATCCGCATGCGCCGCCTCGGCCCCCACCGCCGGCACCTCCTGCACCTGATGCGCGGGTGTCACCACCACCGGACACAGGGCCGTCCAACGGGTATCATCCAACCCCTGCCAATAGATCGGCACCCCAAAAAAACCAGCCGCCCCCAGGGTCTCCATCTGCGGGGCCACCTCTTCCAGATGGCGACGGAACCCCTCTTCCCGCTCATCCATGCAGAAGACCAACTGCCCCTCTGGCACCTGCTCCCGTGTCGCCCAACGCCCACACCCATGATTGTGTGCCAAGGCATTAAAAATTTGGTTGCGATAGTGCCGTTCATACGCCTGCAACCAGAGATGACCGCAGCGCTCTCTGCTCAAACAGACCAAACTCTCCTGCCACATGCGCCATTGCTGGACCGTCAACTGGCGCACCGCCTCCGCCGTCAACCCCAGATGCTGCGCCAACAAAAAGAGCGGCCAGGCATCGCCGTGGACGGTTTTTTGTCTCTGCCTGCCCGGCGCCCGATGCCCAATGCGCAGCATGCGCGCCAGGGCGTACCACTGTTTTTCACTGAGCGGGTCGGCAGCCGACTGGGCCAACATGCGCCCGGCCTGCTCGGCCAGATATTCGGGCAAAGCCTCCTGCAACAACGACCAACGCACCAAAAATTCTGCACTGTGTTGCCGGAAATAGTCCCGCAACCCCTCAATACTCGGCTCTACCTGCCACAATTTCTGACAAAGACGCAAGGAAAACAGGCGTTCCAAAAACAGCGTGACAGCCAGATAATCCATCATGGCAACCTGCTGCGGGCAAACGCCCTCATAGCCCGGATGGTTGTGCCGCCACATCACCATGCCCGACCATCCCGGCAGCCGCAAAGCCAAGCGCTCCAGATAGGCAGTCCAGCGTTTTTCCGGCAATCCCATACGGGTCAACAGAATGACGACACTCTCCGTGGCATCCTCCGTCAACAGCGCCAGTTCCCGGCTCCACCACTGCGCCAACTCCTCCGGCAAAAAGGACCAATCCCACGCCGTTTGGCGCCGCCAGGCATACCAGAACCCTTTGTCCCGCTCCGGATAGTTCCATCCGGCCAACCCCTGGTCCAGATAGGCCGCCACCTGCCGCAACAACACCGGTCGCACGGCATCAAACGGATCCTCGCCCGTCAACTGCGCCAGCAATGCACTGAGGGTCAGTTCATCCCCCAGTTGCAGCACGATTTTTTCCAGCAGCTTCTCCGCCTCTTCCCGCACCAGGGTCGCAAACAGGCGTTGGTCCAACTCTTCGCCCCGTGCCGATTCCGGGGCAAAAAAGGTCAATAAATCCTCCAACTGCTCTTCCGGGTGCGGATCATTTTCCTGCAACTCCAGGCGCTGCAAACAAGCCTGCCAGAGTTCGGCAACCACCTGCTCTTCCTGACCCACACCCTGCCAAAAATGCCGAACCTCCGCCGCCAGATCCCTTTGCCAACGACACAGAGCCTGATTTTCCTCTTTTTGCCAGCGCAACTGGCTGGACAACAAGGGCCGCAGATCATGTACCAGGGCGGCATGATAGAGCTCCAGCCGGCGTATGGGCGCCGCAGGAGCATCGGCAAACAGCTCTTCTGCACGCAGATCCGCTGCCGCCAACAGCTCAGCATGCAGATCCGCCTGGGTGATGCGCCCCTGCCGATAGGCGGCGCGAAATTGCGCCATGGAGCAATAACCGTGAATCCCGGTGATCCGTTCCGCCTGACGCAACGCCTCGGTAAAAGGCAGGTGCTGAAAACCATGCAGGGTGTTGTGATGAATAAAATCGCGGATCGGTGCCTGACCCGGCAGATGGTGTTCCAGATGGTGTAACCACGCCTGCAAATGGTGTACGCGCGGGTCTGCTGTCGCCACCGCTTCGTGACTCATTGCCCGCCCCCCGCAAACAGTTGCACGAAATGGTCAACCGTGGGCACGGAAAGTTGCAGAAGTGGCGAGGCCATCCACCCCAACAGCACGATCCAAAACATCAAAAAGGCAACGGTACCGGTCTCCAACCCGGTCAGATCCGTCACAGCCGTCATGCGGGCCGCGACCGGACCAAGACAGAGTTGGTTGACCGTGCGCACCGAATAGCTGGCACTGATCAACATGCCCACACTGATCAAGGCGATCCAGCCCCCCCACTGTTGAAAACCGCCCAACAGCACATGCCATTCCGCAATAAAACCCACCGTACCCGGCATGCCAACGGCAGACACAAAGGCCAGGGCAATGAACACAGCAAAGCGCGGTGCCAGGGTAATCAAGGCGCCATAGTCACGCATTTCACGGGTATGGGTGCGATGATAGAGCAGACCAACCAACAAAAAGAGCGCCGCTGCCGCCAAACCATGCGCCACCATCTGCGTGACCGCCCCCAACACCCCCGTTTGATTCAAGGTTGCGATGCCCAGCAGTACCACCCCCATATGGCTGACAGAAGAGTAGGCAACCATGGCCTTCAAATCACTCTGGCGCCAAGCCAACAAGGCACCATACAGCAGGGAGATCATCCCCAACACCATCAGAAAGGGTTGCAGAATAAGCATCGCCTGCGGCAGCATCGCAGCAGCCCGCAGCAGACCATAAGAGCCCATTTTCAGCAACACCCCGGAGAGCAGAATACTGACCGGACTGGGCGCCTGCACATGCGCCAACGGCAACCAACCATGAATGGGAAAAATGGGCATCTTCACCCCAAATCCCAACAAAAACCCCATAAAAATCAGCCATTGCGTCTGGGCAGGCAACTGTTGCAAGCCGGCAGCCATCGCCTGCATGGCAAAGCTGTCGGTCTGGGAGGCATCAAAACCCAACAAGAGGCTGATCAACAAAAAGACCGAGCCCCCCATGGTATACAACACAAAATTGAGCGCCGCATGTTGGCGCTGCGCCCCCCCCCAACGGTTGATCAAGAAAAAGAGCGGAATCAGGGTAAATTCCCAGAAAATATAAAACAATGTCCAATCCTGGGCCATGAACACGCCCAGCATGCCCATCTCCAGCAACAACAAAAACAGATAATACCCCTTGCGCTGTTCTTGAATAACGTGGGAGGCCAGCAAGGCGACAAAAGCCAAAGAGCTGGCCAACAGGACCATCGGAAAGGAAAAACCATCGATCCCCAACAGGAAGGTGCCCCCCCCCTCTGTCGCCCAAGGATGGCGTTCCAAACATTGCACCGCCGCCGAGTTGCCATCAAAGACAAACAGCAGCAACCAACCCTGCAGCACAACAAGGCCGGAACAGACAAGGGCAACAAAACGACTATGGCCTGCATGCCGCGCCGGCAACAGGCCAATCAACACTGCCCCCAAAAAGGGCAGAAACAGCATCAAGGTCAGCGGATAAGCAAACACGGAACCCTTGCTACTCCATTCCCAAAGCCCGCATGTACATGTGAATCAGGGTCTCTTCCTCATCCACATCCCTGGGATCCATTTTGCGCAGACGCACCACCTTGCGAATGATTTTTGGATCAAAGCCACCCGATTTTGCCTCGGCATACACAGAACGCACCTGATCCGCCAACACAGCCTTCTCCTCTTCCAGGCGCTCAATCCGTTCAATCAGGTTGCGCAACTGTTCGCCTTCGATATCCTCCCCTTCTTCCACCACCTGCAACGGCGCCATCGTCAGCTTCCTTCGGAAAAATTCCCACAAGAAAAAAACGTATTTTCTGGCCGCGAACCCCCCGGAGAGGCTCCCCGGAGAGTTCATTGCCAGCAAGACTACAGCAGATTGTTCAGACGGCGGACAAAGTCCACTGGATCCTCAATCTGTCCACCTTCGCACAACAAAGCCTGATTGTAAAGGATGTGACACAAATCGTCAAAACGCTCGGCATCTCCTTCGGACTGCAACCGTTGCAGCATGGCATGTTCTGGATTGATCTCCAGGATGCGCTTGGCCCCAGGAATCTCTTGCCCGGCATCCTTGAGAATGCGTTCCATGGTGGCGCTCATGTCGTACTCGCCCCCCACCAGACAGGAGGGCGAATCCACCAAACGGTGCGTCGTCCGCACCTCTTTGATGTTCTCTCCCAACGCATCCTTGATGCGGGAGACCAGATCCTTGAAGCGGCTCTCCTGCTCTTCCCGCTCTTTTTTCTGCTCCTCATCATCCAACTTGCCCAGATCCAGATCCCCTTTGGTGACCGCCTGCAGTGACTTGCCTTCAAACTCATGCAGGTGCGAGACAAACCACTCATCGACCCGATCGGAGAGCAGCAAAACCTCGATCCCTTTCTTGCGGAAAATTTCCAGGTGCGGGCTCTTGCGCGCCGCCATGTGCGTCTCACCGGTGATATAATAGATCTTCTCCTGCTCCGGCTTCATGCGCCCGATATAATCGCTCAGAGAGACATCCTGCACTTCGGAATCGGTATGGGTGGTGGCAAAACGCAACAGTTTGGCAAGCCGCTCCTTGTTGCTATAATCCTCGATAATCCCTTCCTTCAACACCTTGCCGAACGTTTTCCAGAAAGTTTGATAGTTTTCTGGATCTTTTTCAGCCAAATCCTCCAGCATGCCAAACACCTTGCCGACCGCTCCTTTGCGGATGGCATCAACCACCTGATTTTTCTGCAGAATTTCCCGCGAAACATTGAGCGGCAAGTCGGACGTATCGATCAAACCGCGCACAAAGCGCAAATAGCGCGGCATCAACTCCTCGGCCCCCTCCATGATGAAGACCCGGCGCACGTACAGCTTGACCCCATGTTTCCGTTCCCGATCCCACAAATCGAACGGCGCCCGTTTTGGTACGTAGAGCAACAGGGTATACTCGAACTTGCCTTCCAGACGCACATGCACATGGCTCAAGGGCTCTTCAAAATCATGGGAGATGTGCTTGTAAAACTCGTTATACTCCTCCGCACTGACATCGCTCTTGGCCCGCGTCCACAGGGCGGAAGCCTTGTTGACCTGCTCCCACTTCTCTTCGACAACCTTCTCCTGCGTCTCCTCCTCCGGCTTCTCTTCTGCACTCTCCTCTGCCTCCTCTGCATCGGCAGAGCGACCCAGCATCATGATCGGCCAGGAAACATGATCGGAAAATTTACGGATCACCGAGCGCAAACGCCAATCATCGAGAAAATCGCTCTCCTCATCGCGCAGATGCAGGATCACCTCGGTGCCATGGCCCTCTTTGGCCACCTCTTCCAGGGTATATTCACCATCCCCTGCCGACTCCCACTTGATGCCCTGACCCGCGACCGCACCAGCACGCCGCGTGAGCAGGGTCACCCGGTCGGCCACCACAAAGGCGGAATAAAAGCCCACACCAAACTGACCAATCAGATGGGCATCCTTGGCCTGCTCACCCGTCAACGATTTGAGAAACTCTTTGGTTCCCGATTTGGCGATGGTACCAATGTTACTCATCACCTCTTCCCGACTCATGCCGATACCGTTATCGGCCACCGTGATGGTTTTCGCCTCTTTGTCGAAGGTAATGCGGATCTCCAGATTGGGACTACCCTCATACAGGGCGTCATTGGCAAGCGCCTCAAAGCGCAGTTTGTCCGCCGCATCCGAGGCGTTGGAGATCAGTTCGCGCAAAAAAATCTCTTTATTGCTGTACAACGAGTGAATCATCAGATCCAACAGTTGCCGAACCTCCGCCTGAAACGACAGGGTCTCTTTTTGTGCAGCTTCACTCATGGCTACCAACCACCTCCACCAAAGTTACAAAAAAATAATGGGACAGCACTCAATCCGGTTATATGGGATGTGCAAGGCTCTGGCGCAAGAGGGGCAACGGAAATCACTGCGACAAAATCTCTCGAAAATAGGCGATGGTCCTTTCCAACCCCTCCTGCAGGGAAACCTGCGGCTGCCACTGCAACAGCTCCTTGGCCGCCGAAATATCCGGTCGCCGCTGCTGCGGATCATCCACCGGCAAGGGATGCAAAAGGATGGAAGAACGCGAACCGGTCATTTTGACGATGGTTTCTGCCAACTGCAGTACGGGATATTCCGCCGTGTTGCCGAGGTTGATTGGACCGGTCACCGTATCGGGCGACGCCATCAAGCGCACAATACCCTCGATCAGATCATCCACATAACAAAAGGAACGCGTCTGTTTGCCGCTGCCATAGACGGTCAGTGGCTCGTTGCGCAAGGCTTGCACGATAAAGTTGGAGACCACCCGACCATCATTGCGGTGCATGTGCGGACCATAGGTGTTGAAGATGCGCGCCACCTTGATGCGCAGTCTGTGTTGGCGCTGGTAATCAAAAAACAGGGTTTCGGCACACCGTTTTCCTTCATCATAACAGGAGCGCGGACCGATGGGATTGACATTGCCCCAATATCCTTCGGTCTGGGGATGTTGTTGCGGATCGCCATACACTTCGCTGGTCGAGGCCTGAAAAATTTTCGCCTTCACCCGTTTGGCCAAACCCAGCATGTTGATAGCCCCATGCACGCTGGTTTTGGTCGTTTGCACCGGATCAACCTGATAATGGATGGGCGAGGCTGGGCAGGCCAGATTGAAAATCTCATCGACCTCCACAAACAGCGGAAAAGTGACATCATGGCGCAGCAGTTCAAAACGGGGATTGTTGAGCAGGTGCAACACGTTGCCCTTGGTGCCAGAGAAAAAATTATCGACACACAACACATCGCACCCATCCCGCAACAGACGCTCGCACAGGTGCGTCCCCAAAAAACCGGCCCCTCCGGTTACCAAGACCCGCCTTTCCGTAAATTGACCCATGGTTCCGGCTTTCTTAAGATGTTGTAGAAAATGCTTGCACCCACGCCTCCCGTGCCATCCGCAATGATGGCGGCAAAGGCGTGGCACTGTGTTCTGCTTGGCACACCCGATCCAATAATCGCGCAGCCATCTCGCCGTTTGATACGTTTTTCAGATAATGTCTCTTAAAGCTGGTTGTTTCATCAATCAAGCCAGTGACAAGATAATGGATCCAGCTCTCAATATTGCGTGTCGGTACAACGGCAACAACAGGATGACGCACCGGATTGGGACTCTCTTCAATCCGTTTCCTGATCTCGCGATAGGCATCATCTGTAGCTTGTTCATCGGCATCCACAATGATCAGTAACACGGTCCTGGCAGTACGCCTACGCAGTGCCTTTATTTCTGCGGCGATGCGCTGCAAAACCCAACTTTTGCCACTGCCCTGACCGGATGGCGCAACACTCTGATAAATTTTTCCCACAGGCAATGCGCCATTCTTCAAAAATTCTGCTGCCAAGCGATAGTGCGCTACATCTTCGCACAACACAACGGCCTGGTATCCAGAGAGTTGCAAAGCGTTACCCATGATCCAGTATCCAACCACGCTCGACCAATACAGAAAGAGGCAAACCCTCTTCTGTATCGCTCAACACCTCAGAGATGTTATGGATTTTTGATACACCACTGTTTGCATCACGATCAATCCATTTACCCCAATCACGCGCCAGAAAATTAATCAAATTGGGATGATGCGAAATGATCATATACTGTCCACCAGAAGCGTTTTCCTCCGATTGGCTCATCAACTGGTTCAACCATGGCATAATTTCTGGAAGAGCCAGAAAATTTTCTGGTTCGTCCATAAAAAGAAAGTGCGCCCGGCCAAATTTCATATAGACCAAAACAGTATACAACAAAATCAGACTTTTCTGCCCATCGGAAAGTTGCGTGAAGGGAATTTCACTACTCTTATTGTTACCCAACGCAAAAACAACCATCAAACTGAATACATTCTCTCCAATCACCTTCAATTGCATACAACGAAAGCCAGGTATAACCTCCTGCAACACAGCAGCCACCGCCATAACCAACTCTGCATCGGTTACCAATAAATGATGCCACCAGGAAGCAAAATTACTCCCGTTTGTTTGCAAATGCAGATCTCGTCCCCTGATCGACCCTGTCATTAACTGTGGCTGATGATGAATAATGAGTAGACTGTCAATAAACGATCTAAAAGGAGCAACCCGACCATCATGCATCAACATCTGAACAGATGAGCGCTCGGGCAAAGCTGACAGAGAAATCACAACCTCTTGTTGATTATTTCTTTTGTAAATATATAACTCTCTTTCTTTACTCTTAAACACCATATCATTATTAATAGTGAGACTTTCCTCGCAAAGACCAAAGAGGTCCACATCAAACATCAGATAATAGTTATACAAATCATCATTAACAATCACCTCAAGATTCATTTCCTGGATTGAAACCTCGTCCAGACCAACAAGAGGAAAAACATCCCATGGAAACGAGTCTCTAATATTTTTACCAGAGACAATAAACTCTCTCAATGAAGCCAAGCACTCCAAGACAGCCGACTTGCCGGAACCGTTTGGTCCCAGCAATAACGTCATACGCTCCGGCTTCAACTCAAAATCGACCAGAGACTTGTAACCACGGATGTACACTCTACGGATCATGAGGGCTCCCTCGTCTGCTTGGCGCGATCAACAAAAAACCCGCTGGCAATCGGAAGATGAAAAGTGAAAATCGTCGCGCATCCTGAGACTATGCCATTTTCTCTCATTGATCAACCGCAACAGATTGCTACAATGAAGGTAAGCAGCACAGCAAGCCCGTCTCTGCAAGGCACTCAGGCAGCCGTGCAGCGCTTTATCCTTTGAACTGTCGGGAGCCATCATGAACACGATACAGATCACCCTCAATGGCGAAGAAAAATCCATCCCTCGCCCCAGCACGATTCATCAATTGTTGCAGGAACTCAAACTGGATCCTGCCAAGGTGGCGGTGGAACGCAACCTGACCGTTGCCCCACGCCAGCAGTTCCAGCAGATTGAACTGGCGGAGGGGGATAAAATCGAGGTGGTCCATTTTATCGGCGGCGGTTCTGCGGCAGATGATGCTGACCCGCTGATTATCGCCGGCAAACAGTTCAACAGCCGCCTGTTGGTGGGCACAGGCAAATACAAGGACTTTGAAGAGACCGCCCGCGCCATTGCCGCCTCCGGGGCCGATATTGTCACCGTCGCCGTGCGCCGCGTCAATATCAGCGACCCCAACGCCACACTCTTGACAGATTACGTGGATCCGCGACGCTATACCTACCTTCCCAACACCGCCGGATGCTACAACGCCGAGGATGCCGTGCGCACCTTGCGCCTGGCACGGGAAGCAGGCGGTTGGGATATGGTCAAATTGGAAGTTCTCTCCGATGCCAAATATTTATGGCCCAACAATCCCGAAACCATTAAGGCCGCTGAACTCCTGATCAAAGATGGCTTCAAGGTGATGGTCTATACCACCGATGATCCCTATCTCTGCAAGTTATTCGAAGAGATGGGCTGTGTGGCGGTCATGCCTCTGGCAGCCCCCATTGGCTCTGGATTGGGCATCCGCAACCCCTACACCCTGCGCATTATCATTGAACAAGCCAACATCCCCGTATTGGTGGATGCCGGTGTCGGTACCGCTTCCGATGCGGCCATCGCCATGGAGTTGGGCTGTGATGGTGTGCTCATGAATACCGCCATCGCCGGGGCCAAAGATCCAATCCGCATGGCCCGGGCCATGAAAAAAGCGGTCGAAGCCGGTCGTGACGCCTTTCTGGCCGGACGGATCCCGAAAAAACTCTATGCTACTGCCTCCAGCCCTCTCGATGGCATGATGGTCTGACAATGGATGATCCCCCCCGCTGGGAATGCCGCTGGCCCGATCCGGTTGCCCTGAAGGTGGCCAGCGAACGCATCTTGCAAAGTCGCCCCCACGACGATCCGCAACTCAATCGGCGCTTGCCGATTCGCGTGCAAATGGAGGACGGCAGTCCGTCCAACCCCCTCATATCCGCCCTGCTCGTGACGCCTTGGGCAGTCGAACGGATTTTCTGGAGCCATCCTGGGCTGCCAACACCGCCAATACGCCATGCCATGCCCTTGACAGCCGATAGCCATGGGCGTGTCGCAACCGGGCAAGGCGTACTGCTGCAAACCCCAGCGCGCCAAATCCCTGTCCTTACCGCCTGGGAACCGGAGGTCGGCCATCATTTTATCGAAATATTGCTCACTTCCACGCACGACATCGACAACCCGGAAGAAGCCATGGCCATCGCCCTGGGCAAAAAACCACCTACGCCCCCCAAGCAATCTCTCGGCGATCATCTGAATAAATCGATCAGTCGCCGCAACCTGCTTGGACTGTTTCGATGAGCAATTCCTTGACATACAGTTTATAAAAACTGTAGAATCAGTGTGTTAGCATATCAATCAACGTGCAACATCGGAAGTTTCTCGCTGAACATGCACGGCATCAACGTTTTGGTATGCCAATTGCAGTTGAAAAATCTGCACATAAATGTCCGAGGCTCAGCTTTTTTAATAGAATTCGAACCGGTTTATCTGTTACTATGTCGCGTTTGAAGGCTTAAGCAAAAAGCTGCAAGCTCAAGGAAACTTTTTCATTTCAGTCAGGAGACTCAATCCATGTCGAAAATTGTCCCCGTTATTGTCCTCTCCAGCCTTTTGGGCGTTCTGAGCGGTTGTGCCTCACAAGCCCCGGCCAAGCCCGAAGCCAACCTGCAAGAGCAGCTCGCCAAGGCCGAAGCCGATCGCAAAGCCGCTCAGGCCTCCGCTGACAAAGCGAAAGCCGAAGCCGATGCGCTGCGCAAGGAAGTCGATCGCCTCAAAGAAGAGTCCGCTCGCGCAAAGAAGTCCTTCCGCAAAGGCCTCAAGAAGTAGTCATTCGGTTTCAGCCGACAAGCAATCGGGACACTGGGGGGTATTACCTCCCCTCAGTTTCCCGGTAGCTGCCCCTTTCCCCCGATTACGCAGTTTCCGCTTACACCCGCTGCATCAAACAAGAGCGACAGACCCTACGCTGACATGCCCCCCCTCGCAGGCACTATTCAGCCGGCTCAACCCCTAAAGCGCAACATCCTCCGACACAGTCTCTTGAGTCGTCTCCGCCAAAGGCTTCTTGATTTTATATTTTGCAGGAATTTGTATCCGGGATTCCCACGCCCATCCTGCACCAAAATGCTCAAAAGCAGGCGGATGCCAAACCCGACCAATCACTTGCGGCAAACCTTTGACTTGCTCAATCGTCTGTTGCAACAACTTCCAATCAATGACCACTTCGTCATCAACTGCAGCCCGACGCAGCAAAGCCTGGCTCACCACCTTGCTGACCATGTTCTTGACACTGGAACGCTCTTTATAGGAGAGCACATCATGCACTTGTAAATACAACTGATCTCCCAACCAGCCTGCCTTGATCGGTTGATTCAATATCTCTACAGTGTCATTGACTGCTACCTCTTCATAGAACCGCACAATATCTTCAGGATACAGCCTCATGCAACCATGGCTCACGCGACGCCCCACCCCGTAGGGCTTTTGCGTACCATGCATCAAATATCCAGGAATCGATAAATAGACAGCATGGGTTCCCAATGGATTGTCTGGGCCTGATGGAACGACCCTCGGCATGCTTGGCCGCTCCTTACGAATCGATTCGGGTACATACCAAGAGGGATACGCCGCCTTGCGCGTCACTTGAGTCACCCCTTTTGGCGTCAGCAACCCTTCCTTCCCAATACCAATTGGGTAAGTATCCAACCAACCATCGCGCCTCTTATGATAGACGCGCATTTCAGGCAGGTTTACAATAATGCGCGCAGAAGATTGCGGCAAAACACGACGATAGGGAACCTTAAGCACTGTACCAACTTCTGGCACCCAAACATTGACATCCGGGTTGGCATCACGCAGTTCATTGAAACCGATACCAAAAATACGCGCCAACTCAATCAACGTATCACTGCTATGCACCAAATAGCGCAATTCTCCGGGCCCGATCACCTCATCAGCGACAGCATAAGGATACCACCGTCTACGCCATGGCACCTCCCCATAACTCACAGTGCTTAATAACTCCTCCCTCTGTAAATGCAGCCCTTCCTCCCCTCGTGTTACTTGCCTGTTGACGGACCGACTGACCGTAACCGGTTCTTCTCGCTTCCGATCAATAACCTTTTCAGCATCCATGGGTACCGCATAAGGCTGCACAGCATCCGGACTTTTACCACCTGACGCGCCTGTAACATCTTGCCAATCCGCTGCAAATGCCGCAGGAGAAAATGACACGTTCATCAGTGTCAATAACAGGCATGCATACGGACAAATTTCTGACAGAAGCCACTTATATAACAAACGCATCGCGATGGCCTTGCTAAAAAAATGAAAAAAAAAGCCGAAGTCAGCGCGGGACTCTTCAAGTCTCCGCCATCTAACTTCGGCTCGCAAACACTATACCAGTGAACTGATAGATTACTGCTCTACTCTTTCTACCAATTCAATCATGGACATGGGCGCACAATCACCATAACGATCGCGCGTTTTCAACACCCGTGTATACCCACCAGGACGATTTCTGTTGCGCTCCGCAATATCCGTAAAGAGCTTATGCACAATCTCCTTGTCCTGCAACTTACCCAAAGCCTGTCGGCGGGCATGCAGATCCCCACGTTTCCCCAACGACACCATCTGGTCGGCGATACTGCGCAACTCTTTTGCTTTTGGTGTCGTGGTTTCAATTCTCTCATAACGGAACAAGCTTACCAGCATGTTGCTGATCATTGCTTCAAAATGGCTACTACTGCGTCCCATTTTGCGTCCATGTCTTTGATGTCTCATGCTGCTGCTCCTCTAGAAATGCTCATCTTCGAACTGCTTGGCCAACTCATCAATATTTTCAGGCGGCCAACCTTCCAATACCATCCCCAAACTGAGATCCATCTCTTCCAGCACTTCCTTGATTTCATTCAAGGATTTTCTTCCAAAATTGGGCGTTTTCAACATCTCTGCTTCTGTCTTTTGCACCAAATCTCCGATGTAGACAATCTCATCGTTTTTCAGGCAGTTTGCCGATCGCACAGACAACTCAAGCTCATCCACCTTGCGGAACAAATTCGGATTCCACTTCGGTTGCGACGACTCCTCCTGCACGTCACCCATGGGCACATCATCAAAATTAATGAACAGGCTCAGCTGGTCTTGCAAAATTTTGGCTGCCAACGCCAAAGCATCTTCAGGGGAGACGACACCATTCGTCTCAATCTCCATGATCAACTTGTCATAGTCAGTTTGCTGCCCAACACGCGCGTTCTCAACCTTATAGGCCACTCGTTTCACAGGATTATAACTGCAATCCAGGAAAATTTCTCCAATCGTTGCAGCATCATCATCCGACTTTTGCGCCGTCGGCACATAGCCTTTTCCCGTCGTAATCGTCAGTCTCATATCCAACTTGCCGCTTTTATTCAAAGTGGCAATATGATGGTCTTGATTCAGGATCTCAATATCAGAACCACAATCAATAGCCGACGCCTTGACCGACCCTTCTCCTTCCGCCTTCAGATGCACCTGCTTCGCTGCAACTCCCGACTTGATTCGAATCGCCAACCCCTTCAGGTTCAGGATGATGTCCGTCACATCTTCCAACACACCCGGAACGGTCGAGAACTCATGCAAAACGCCTTCTATCTGCACAGAGGATACTGCGGCACCCTGCAATGAAGACAACAACACACGACGCAACGCATTGCCAAGGGTTGTCCCAAACCCACGCTCCAACGGCTCCGCAATCAAAGTTGCCTTGTACTGCGAATTCCCTTCTTCGAGAATCTCTACATTTTGGGGTTTGATTAATTCTGTCCAGTTTCTGTACATCCGCTTCCCCTAACCTGGTCTCACGTCTATTTGGAGTACAGCTCAACAATCAGGTTTTCATTGTAATCCGACGGCAAATCTGCACGATCCGGAATCGCACGAAATACACCTGACATATTCACCGCATCCACATCTACCCAACCTGGAAACCCCCGTCTTGCAGCACTTTCCATAGCCGCTTTAATGCGTAAATGTCCCCGTGCAGCAACCACGATAGCCACTTTATCACCAGGTTTAACGAGATATGAGCCAATATTGACCAATTGGTCATTCACCATAACCTGCCGATGACTGACAACCTGATGCGCTTCACTCCGCGAGGCTGCGAACCCCATGCGAAAGACAACATTGTCCAGCCTGCGCTCCAGCAGTACCAACAGGTTCTCACCTGTGATTCCACCCATACGCTCAGCTTTTTCAAAGTAGTTGCGAAACTGCTTTTCCAGCAGACCATACGTTTTCTTGATTTTCTGCTTCTCACGCAAATGCAAGCCATAGTCAGAAACCTTACGGCGACGTTGGCCATGCAGACCAGGAGCTGTGTTCCGACGTTCAATGCCACATTTGTCGGTATAGCACTTTTCACCTTTCAAAAAGAGCTTTGTGGATTCGCGCCGACAGATTCGGCACTTGGAGCCAAAATAACGGGCCATTGTTCCTGCGTCCCTCGCAATAAGCAGCTAAAATAGATCAAACTCGACGACGTTTGGGCGGGCGACAACCATTATGCGGAATGGGTGTCACATCTTGCACAAACGCGATATTGAATCCAATACCAGCCAGGGCCCGCAGTGCAGACTCACGTCCAGAGCCCGGTCCTTTCAAGCGCACATCAATGTTGCGCATTCCATGCTCCATCGCTTTACGGCCTGCATCTTCTGCAGCCATCTGAGCAGCGAATGGGGTGGATTTCCGCGAACCCTTAAACCCTTGTGCCCCTGCTGATGCCCACGACACCACGTTGCCGGAGGTATCGGTAATTGTAACCAGCGTATTGTTAAACGTAGAGTGAATGTGCGCGACACCGCTCGCGATACTCTTCCGTTCCTTCTTTTTGCCACGCGTAACTTTCTGGACCTTCGCCATCTTTTCTCCTCATCTGCAGGCCGGTTTACTGCCGACCGATCATTTGCCTGCCTATCAACCTTTACCTGGAATCGATCGACGTGGGCCCTTACGGGTACGTCCATTGGTATGTGTCCTTTGACCACGCACCGGCAAACCCCTACGATGACGCAAGCCGCGGTAACACCCCAAGTCCATCAACCTCTTAGTGTTCATCGCTACCTGACGGCGCAAATCACCTTCAACTTGATATTCACTGTCGATAATCGCCCTGATCCTCGCGATATCCGCTTCAGAGAGATCCCGTCCTCTTGTGTCAGGTGAAATGTCCGCTGCCATGAGAATATTGGCGGCTGAATGTCTACCTATCCCAAAGATGTAGGTCAAACCAACAGCCAGTCTTTTATTAATGGGAATATTCACCCCGGCAATTCGCGCCACTTTACAACCTCCACTACCTCTCTGAGTTCCGCTCGAAATCCACCATCGAGCCTATATCACCATTGCTGATGGTTTGTCTAGCCCTGTTTCTGCTTATGCTTGGGATGCTTTGTACAAATCACCCGCACTATCCCTTTGCGCTTGATCGTCATACAATCTTTGCAGATCGTCTTGACCGATGCTCGTACTTTCATGAGACCATCCTCCACCTAATGCTGCTTACCGCCGACCACGGATCTTTGCCCGTTGCATCAACCCTTCATACTGCCGGCTTATCAGAAACGACTGAATCTGCGACGCCGTGTCCATCGTAACACCAACCACAATCAGCATGGACGTGCCACCAAAATAAAACGGTACATTATAGCTGGCAATCAGTATCTCTGGCAACAGACAAACTCCCGCCACGTACACCGCACCAACCAGAGTCAGACGCGTCAGTATAGTGTCCAAATGTTCTGCCGTCCGAAAGCCAGGACGTATCCCTGGGATAAACCCACCATACTTGCGAAGATTATCGGCCGTTTCTTCCGGGTTGAACACAATCGCCGTATAGAAATAACAAAAGAATACTATAGCCAGCGAATACACAACCATGTACATCAAATTACCAGGCGATAACATTGCAGCAAAAGCCTTCAACGAATCCCATGGCGCAAAGTTTGCGATTGTGACCGGGAACAAGATGATCGAACTTGCAAATATGGGTGGAATGACACCCGCCGTATTCACTTTTAACGGCAAATGGGTGCTCTCCCCTCCAACCATCCGTCTACCACTCACCTGCCTTTTGGCATACTGAATCAGGATACGACGCTGCGCTCTCTCCATAAAGATAATGAACGCAGTCACCCCGACTGAAATGACAAGAAGCAACACAACAAACAAAGGCTGCAAATCACCCGTTCTGGCCAACTGCAACGTTTGCAGCAGAGCGACAGGCAAGTTCGCAACAATCCCCGCATAAATGATCAACGAAATCCCATTGCCGATACCACGGGCAGTAATCTGCTCACCCACCCACATGATAAACGCCGTACCACTGGTCAACGTAATCACTGTCATGAGCCGAAAATGCCAACCCGGATCAACAACAACGTTCATACCACCAGCTTGCATCGTCTCCAAACCATAGGCGATGCCAAACCCCTGAAAAATTGAGAGCAGAACGGTACCAAAACGGGTATACTGGTTAATTTTCCTTCTTCCTAACTCCCCTTCTTTTTTAATTGCTTCCAACTGTGGAACCACAGCCGTCATCAATTGCAAAATAATGGAAGAAGAAATATAGGGCATAATCCCTAAGGCAAACACAGTCAAGCGAGAGAGAGCCCCTCCGCTAAACATGTTAAACATACCCAGCAGTGTACCCTGCTGTTGGGCAAAGAATGCAGCCAACGCCTGCGGATCAATACCGGGCGTTGGCACGTGCGCGCCTATCCGATATACAATGAGCATGCCCAGTGTAAATAGAAGGCGACTTCTCAGCTCCGGAATTTGACCAAGATTGGCCAACCCGGCAAATGGTGACTGTGAATCGAAAGCTGCCATGCGCAGTTTATCCCTATTCAGCAGCAGCGCTTAGTTCAACCTTGCCACCAGCCGCTTCTACCTTTTCTTGTGCAGACCGGCTCGCTTTGTCGACGTGTACCGTCAAAGCCTTAGTAATAGAGCCCTCACCCAACAGCTTGACACCATCCTTCAAGCGGCCAACAAGCCCCTTCTCTTTCAATTCCGCCAAGGAAACAACGCTTCCATTCTCAAAAACATCGAGATCTTCAACTTGCACCAGCGCATAGTATTCTTTGAAAGGACTTCTGAACCCACGCTTCGGCAGGCGCCGTTGCAAAGGCATCTGACCGCCTTCGAAGCCAACCTTATGAAAACCACCGGAACGAGACGTTTGCCCCTTGGTACCACGGCCAGCCGTCTTACCGTTACCGCTACCGATTCCCTGCCCTTTTCGCTTTGCTGAGATCCGACCGGAAGGTGATTCGGGCAATTGATTCAGTTTCATCTCTTCAAAAACCTCTCTGGCATAACTTGGGCTCGGCTTACTCCTGCCTAGCCTACTTTATTCAACGATTTGAACCAAATGCTGAACTTTTTTTACCATTCCACGGACACTGGGAGTATCAGGCAACTCGCGCACCTGCTGCAGATGCCGCAAACCCAACCCCTCAACAATGACCTTATGCTTTTCAGGACGCCCGGCCACCGAGCGCACTTGCTTGACCTTAAGGGTACTAGCCATGACTATGCCTTTCCACCGAGGGCATCAGACGGTAGAGACCGCTTTTCAGCAATCTCCTTCGGCGAACGAATAGACTGCAACGCCAAAAATGTCGCCTTTATCAGATTATGCGGGTTTGAAGTTCCAGTTGACTTCGCCAAGACATCGCGAACACCCAAAGCTTCAAAAATTGGTCGCATTGAACCACCTGCAATAATCCCAGTCCCTTCTGCAGCAGGACGCATCACGACACTACCAGCGCCATAGTGTCCCACAATTTCATGGAAAAGGGTACGTCCATCCCGTATCGGCACAGGCACCATATTCTTTCTTGCCTTTTCCGTCGCCTTGCGAATGCTCTCAGGTACCTCTTTGGCCTTGCCTAGCCCGTACCCAACTTCACCCTGCCCATTACCTACCACGACAATCGCTGAAAAACTGAAACGGCTACCACCCTTGACTACCTTAGCAGTCCGTTTGATAGTCACCAGCCGCTCGATCATATCATCGCTTTGCCAAGTTTCAGCCCTCTCTTCGGGCACTCCACGACGTGATTTCGACATTCCTGCTCCCCGTCCGCCTGCTTAACGCCAATTCTCTCTGCAAGCTCGTCAGCTAAAACTCTAACCCGCTTTCACGAGCTGAATCCGCCAAAGCCTTGACTCGACCATGAAACAAACATCCACCCCGGTCAAACACGACCTGCCGGATATTTGCCTGCAGCGCTCTCTCTGCTATAAAGCGCCCAACAACAACCGCTGCTTCCTTATTTCCGCCACTCTTGATTTGCGTGCGGACACTCTCTTCCAAGGTGGAGGCGGCAACGATTGTTCGTCCCTGTCTGTCATCAATGATCTGTGCATAGATATGACTGACACTCCGAAATACGGACAATCTGGGACGACCACCACTAGTCCTTGCGATTTGATAACGGACTCTCTCACTCCGGACCCGCCTAGCCGCGTGACGATTCTTTGCCATCCAAATTTCCCCTTGTTCTAGTTACTTCTTCTTGCCGACTTTACGCAAAATCATCTCACCGGCATTACGAATTCCTTTACCCTTATAGGGCTCAGGCGGACGATAGCGCCGTATGTCAGCACAGGCTTGGCCTATCCGCTCTGGATCCATGCCAGATAACGTTACAACCACATTCTTCTCCACCTGCGCAGTTACGCCAGGAGGCAATTGATAATCAATTGGATGGGAAAAGCCAAGATTCAACTGAAGTACCGTATCATTCACCGCAGCGCGATAACCAACACCTTGGATTTCCAAAACCCGTGAAAAACCCTTAGACACTCCAACTACCATATTATTGAGCAGCGAGCGTGCAAGTCCCCACAGCGCACTATTTCCATCCCGATTTTTTACTGCCACAGACAAGACATCATCATCACGCTCAATTTTAACGCCCGGATGAAATACCCTTGTCAACGTACCAAGTTTTCCCTGAACAGTTACCGTCTGATCTTCGATGGTCACTTGCACCCCTTGTGGAACTGCAACGACCTTTTTTCCTATCCTGGACATTTCACAAAAATCCCTAAGAATCAGAACACGGTGCAGATCAATTCACCACCAACACCCATTTTTCTGGCATGGCGGTTAGACAGCAACCCTTTGTTGGTAGATAGAATGCTAATTCCTAACCCTTGATACACCCGAGGAATCTCATCCCAACCCACATAAACACGTCGCCCCGGCTTGGAACTCCGCTTGACTTCTTCGATGACCGCCCTTCCCGCATGATACTTCAGCAGAATTCGAAAACTTTTCTGTATCGTCTCGCTGGGCAATTCATTAACTGCCATTACATAACCCTCTTCTTGCAGAATCTGGGCTATACGCATTTTGATTCTGGACATCGGAATATCAACATAATCTTTGCGTACAGCCTGAGCATTACGTATCCGCGTCAACATGTCACTGATCGGGTCAGTCATTCCCATTCTACGAGACTCCCAATATGATTCCTGTCTGCATTCCCAAACAGGCCAAATCTGCCACTATCAGGCCGGTACTGCACGACCACATTCACACTACCAAGAGGCCTTTACAATCCCTGGTATTTCACCTCGCAACGCCAACGTTCTAACACAAATGCGGCAAAGATGAAAATCACGCAAATAACCTCTTGGTCTGGCACACCGCTCACAGCGATGGTACTCACGAGTAGAGAATTTTGCTTTACGTTTGCACTTGGCAATCAACGATTTTTTGGCCATTTCTGAGTTTCTACCCTACATTCCGATCAGTTCATGAAAGGCATGCGGAACCCCCGCAACAACGCCTTAGCCTCTTTATCCGTTTTCGCGCTGGTCACGATCACAATATCCATGCCACGCACGGCATCCACCTTATCATAATCAATCTCTGGAAAAATAATCTGTTCCTTCAGTCCCAGAGCGTAATTGCCACGCCCATCAAACGACTTACCAGAGACACCTCTAAAATCTCGAACGCGTGGCAAGGCTATGTTGATCAACCGATCCAGGAACTCATACATCCGATCCCGTCTCAATGTGACGCGACAACCCAACTGCATTCCCTGACGAACTTTAAAGCTGGCAATGGACCTGCGAGCGCGTGTAATTACCGGCTTCTGACCAGAAATGGAGGTCATATCCTGCACAGCACCATTCATGGCATTTTTATCAGCCACTGCCTCACCGACACCCATATTGACCACAACTTTGACGATCTTCGGTACCTGCATGGAGTTACTATAGCTAAACTCCTCCTTGAGCTTTGCTACAATTTCCTGGTCATATAACTGTTTCAGCCTAGGCATATCTCAATCCTTGGTGCAATCTATCTGATTTAGCCCAACTCTGGACCTAACGATCAATAACTTCCCCTGAGCCACTCATGATCCGTACCTTGCGACCATCCTCCAAGCTCTTTTTACCAATGCGCACCCCTTTGCTAGTTGCGGCATCGTAGTACATCACATTGGAAATATGGATTGGCGACTCTTTTTCTACAATGCCACCTTCCTGCCCACGTTGCGGTTTGGTATGACGCTTTATCATATTAACCCGTTCAACAAGGACTGTGCCCTCCTTAAGAAGCACCTGCAGAATCCGTCCATGCTTTCCCTTGTCTTTCCCGGTCGTGACTACAACCGGGTCACCCTTTTTCAGGTTGGTTCTAGCTTGATCCTTCATCATCGTCACCTACAATACTTCTGGAGCCAGCGAAATAATCTTCATATAGTTACGAGCCCGCAACTCTCTCGTTACAGGTCCGAAGATACGCGTACCAATCGGTTCTCCAGCTTTATTGATCAACACTGCCGCATTGCTATCAAAGCGAATGTAACTCCCATCGTCACGGATCGTCTCTTTTCGTGTACGAACCACAACAGCCCGCGCTACATCCCCTTTTTTTACCTTGCCACGCGGGATCGCCACCTTTACAGACACCGCGATCACATCACCCACCCGTGCATAGCGCCGCTTTGAGCCACCCAACACTTTAATACATTCAATCTTTTTAGCCCCGGAGTTGTCTGCAACCTCCAGCGTAGTCTCTACCTGAATCATCCGACACTCTCCCCGACCACCTTCCAATGCTTGTCTTTACTGATCGGCGGACATTCACGAATGCGAACCTCATCACCTACGCGATGAACATTCTCCTCATCGTGCGCCTTATATTTTTTTGACCGCGTCAAAATCTTTCCATACAGTGGATGCTGCACTTTGCGCTCCACAAGTACCACAACGGTCTTATCCATCTTGTCACTGACGACGACACCCTGCAAAACACGTTGTGGCATGGCTACGCTCCCACCTGCTGTTGCGAACGCGACCCGATTTCCGTCTTGATCCGAGCGATCTCACGACGCACTTGACGGATTCGCGCTGTATTCTCCAATTGTGACGTTGCATTCCTGAAACGAAGATTAAACGTCTCTTGATACAATTCCTGCAAACGCACATTCGCGGCTTCCACGGTCATTTCCCTGATCTCTGCGCTTTTCATGATTCATTCCTCACGCTTCACGGACCTGCTCTACAAACTTGGTAGGTATCGGCAACTTGGCACTCGCCAGACTCATGGCCTCTCTTGCCAGCGCCTCAGATACACCCTCCATCTCGTAGAGAATTCGTCCAGCCTTCACACGAGCGATCCAAAATTCAGGGTTACCCTTACCTTTTCCCTGACGAACTTCGGCTGGCTTGGACGATACTGGCACGTTGGGAAACATCCGAATCCAAATCCGCCCACCACGTTTGATATGCCGCGTCATCGCACGACGAGCAGCTTCAATCTGGCGTGCAGTGATGCGACCAGCACGCATCGCCTTCAGTCCAAACTGTCCGAAACTCAATTCGGCTCCACTGGTGGCTAATCCATGGATTCGACCCTTGTGGGCCTTGCGAAACTTGGTCTTCTTGGGTTGCAGCAACATATCAAATCAACCTTATCATTTTCAATGGCACGACGGGTAATTATCCGGCCCGCTTCTCTTCCCGCTCATTTACTTCACCTTTGAACACCCACACCTTCACGCCAATCAACCCATAGGTAGTCAGGGCATCAGCAAATCCATATTCTATATCAGCGCGCAGTGTATGCAAAGGAACCCTACCTTCGCGGTACCACTCGGTACGTGCAATTTCCCCTCCGCCAAGGCGGCCTGCACAGTTAATCCGAATTCCCTGTACCCCCAAGCGCATCGCCGAAGTCACCGCTCTTTTCATTGCCCGGCGAAATGCCACTCGGCGCACCAACTGTTGGGCTACATTTTCCGCAATCAATTGTGCTTCAGCTTCAGGTTTCCGCACCTCGATGATATTGATCTGCACCTCAGTACTGGCCACTTTCGCCAAGTCCTGTTTGAGCTTTTCAATATCTGCGCCCTTTTTGCCAATAATAATGCCAGGTCTCGCCGAGTGTATATTGATTCGCGCCTTTTTGGCAGGCCGCTCAATCACCACCTTAGACACACTTGCATGCTCCAAGCGCTTTTTGATCCACTCGCGCAGTCTCACATCCTCTAACAGCAAAGATGCAAACGCTTTGTCTGCATACCACCGCGTATCCCATGTCCTGGATATTCCCAAACGAAATCCAGCCGGATGTACCTTATGCCCCATTGGCTACAACTCCACCCTTTATGCTTACCAAACCATTGGCCAAGCCACCACGGCCGGGCTAATCCTTTGGACTCACCGCCACCGTAACATGGGATCCCCACTTTACGATCCGATTTGCCCGTCCTCTCGCCCGCGGACGGAACCTTTTGAAGACAGTCCCTTTGTCCGCGTAAGCCTTCGACACATACAGCGTATCGACATCCAGACTCAAATTATTTTCAGCGTTGGCAATTGCAGACTTCAGCGTCTCACGCACTGCGTGTGCCATACGCTTTTTTGAATACAATAGAATGCCCAATGCAGCATCAACCTTCAACCCTCTAATCTGGTCCAAAATCAATCGAACCTTATCGGGAGAGCCCCGCATATTTTGCAGCCTGGCTACCGCTTCTTCCATCTTAATATTTCCTCATCTACCGATGCGACTTCTTGTCGCCACCGTGACCATGGAATGTCCGGGTGGGTGAAAACTCACCAAATTTGTGCCCGACCATATTTTCCGTCACCAAGACCGGAATAAACTTCTTGCCATTATGAACACCAAAGGTGAACCCCACAAAATCCGGGATTATGGTAGACCGGCGCGACCACGTCTTTACCAACTCTTTCCGCCCCGCCGTCCGCAACTTGTCAACTCGCTTCAACAAAAAGTCGTCAAAGAACGGGCCCTTTTTAATGGATCTTGCCACGCTTCACCTCTTGCCTCTTAATGATCACCCACGACGACGCATAATCAGCCGTGAAGACGGCTTGTCTGCATCGCGAGTCTTTTTACCCTTGGTCGGTACACCCCAGGGAGTCACAGGATGTCTACCTCCAGACGTCCGACCTTCACCACCCCCGTGCGGGTGGTCAACAGGGTTCATCGCCACACCACGGACACTGGGTCGCCAACCCAACCAACGCTTGCGACCCGCTTTACCAATCTTCACGTTGCCATGGTCAGGATTTGATACCAGTCCAATCGTTGCCATACAGTCAAGCAAAACCAAACGCATTTCGCCAGAAGGCAATTTCAACTGTGCATATTTGCCCTCTTTACCCATCAATTGAGCCTGACTACCAGCAGAACGGGCCATTTGCCCACCCTTTTCCGGCTTCATCTCAATATTATGCACAATCGTCCCAACCGGTATATTGCGCAGCGGCAATGCATTTCCCGCTTTAATATCAACATTTTTCCCAGCGACCAGCTCATCCCCGACTTGCACACGTTGCGGGGCCAAAATGTACCGCTTCTCACCATCCGCGTAGTTTAACAGTGCAATAAACGCCGTCCGGTTTGGATCATATTCCAGACTGGCTACCTTCGCAGGAATATCAAATTTATTACGTCTGAAATCAACAATGCGGTACCGCTGCTTGTGCCCGCCGCCACGATGACGAACGGTCATTCGCCCATAGCTATTACGTCCACCGCTCTTGTCGGCACCAACGACCAAAGACTCTTCAGGACCATCCTTTGAGAGCCCACGGTAATCTACTGATACTTGCGCCCGCTTGCCGTTTGAAGTGGGCTGATATTTTTTCAATGCCATGGAAACCACTCCGGCCCTATCCGCTGACGTATGCCCTGACAACCTGAGCCTACATTCAATAAGTCAGCGACTAAGACTTCTCAAAAAAGTCAATGGTCTGTCCTGCTTGCAAACGCACAATCGCCTTTTTCCAATCCTTACGCTGGCCAACTGTCCGTCCTTGCCGCTTTTGCTTACCCTTCCGGTTCATGGTCTGCACATCAACCACATCAACCTTGAACATCTTCTCCACCGCCGCCTTAATCTGCCATTTGTTTGCAGTCGGCGCAACCTTGAAGATCACTTGGTTTCCCTGCCCCTGACAAAAGGTGGCCTTCTCCGTCACCCACGGGGATTGCAATACCTGAAACAGTCCGCCCAGATCGCTCATGCCAATCTCTCCTGAAGCCTGTTCAGGGCCTCTTCCGTCATCACAACCTTCTCGTGAGCCAACAGGTCATACACATTAACACCTTCTACCCGCATGACATCGATGCCAGGCAGATTGCGGATCGACAGCTCTACAGTGGCATCAGACCCAGACAACACCACCAATCCCGAACGGCTGACACCCAGGTTCTCCATCACTGACCTTGCTGCTTTGGTCTTGATCTCTGTCAAACCCAGACTCTCAACGACCACCAACTCCCCAGCTTGCAGCTTTGCCGTCAGCGCAACCTGCAGCGCCAACCTGCGCACCTTTTTCGGCAACTTTTGCGCATAGCTATGTGGCAACGGACCGAAAACAACACCACCTGTTCTGAATTGTGGTGCGCGAGCCGTACCCTGCCGTGCATTTCCAGTACCCTTCTGCCGATACGGTTTCTTTCCACCACCAGACACCTCAGAGCGCCGCTTCGTGCAAGCGTTGCCCCCCCGACGTCCCGCCAATTGGTAGTTCACCATGCGCGCGACAATATCCGTTCGGATTTCCTGTCCGAATACTGTTTTCTGCACCTCTATACGGCGCAACTCTTGGTTGCCCGCATCTACGACTGGAATCTCAATCATGTTCCCAGAACCTCATCAGGATTTAGCTGCACCTTTGACGGCATCCCGGATCATGACAACTGACCCCTTAGCACCGGGAACACTGCCTTTAACAACCAACAAATTCCGCCCAGCATCTGCCACGGTTACAATCAAATTCTGCACTGTTTTCCGAACATCGCCCATATGGCCGGCCATTTTCTTGTTCTTGAAAACGCGACCAGGTGTTTGACACTGCCCGATCGAACCAGGCGAACGGTGCGTCAGATGTGTACCATGTGTGGCTCGACCACCGTGAAACCCCCACCGCTTCATGACACCGGCAAAACCCTTACCGACACTTTGACCGGTTACATCAACCTCTTGGTTCACTGGAAACTGATCCACTGTCAATGTTTGACCGATTTCATAAAGCGAACAGTCATCCACGCGAAACTCCCGCATCACACGCTTTGGTGTCACGTTAGCCTTGGCGTAAATGCCCTTGACTGGCTTCTTGCCGCGTGAAGGCTTCATCTCCTCAAAGCCAACCTGAACAGCATTGTAACCATGTGTCTCTGCCCGTTTAATGCCAACGATTTGACACGGCCCAGCCTGCAATACCGTTACCGGCCAGCTCTTGCCTTCGTCGGTAAATATACGGGTCATCCCTAGCTTCCGGCCTATCAATCCCGCACGCATTCCAAATCCTCTCTTCTCGCAATTTCCTGTCCGCCCCAGATCAGTGTCAACCACTGACTTTGACGAGAACCCGGTATCCGCTACAGCTTAATCTCAACATTCACCCCAGCAGCCAAATCGAGCTTCATCAGCGCATCGACCGTCTGTGGTGTAGGGTTGATAATATCTATCACCCGCTTATGCGTCCGAATCTCAAACTGCTCACGTGACTTTTTGTCCACGTGAGGAGACTTAAGTACGGTCCACCGACTAATTTTTGTCGGCAAGGGAATCGGACCTCGGATCTCTGCGCCCGTGCGACGGGCAGTCTGGACAATCTCACCTGTCGATTGATCCAAAATCCGGTGATCAAAGGCCCTTAACCGAATACGTATTTTCTGGTTTTCCATTCAGATTCGCCCCAGCGTTTTCCGATCTTGCTTCCGTAGACCGTGTTATTCAACATCAAACGCGCAACCGAGATTACGCAATAATTTCCGAAACAACACCAGCCCCAACGGTGCGTCCACCCTCACGAATGGCAAAGCGCAAACCCTTTTCCATGGCGATCGGGGCAATCAACTCCACGGTCATCGATACATTATCACCCGGCATAACCATCTCTGTTCCTTCTGCCAAGCTCAGTATTCCCGTCACGTCCGTGGTTCTAAAGTAAAACTGCGGACGGTAGTTGCTAAAGAACGGTGTATGCCTACCACCCTCCTCTTTGGTCAGAATATAGCACTCTGCCTTAAACTTCGTATGCGGCGTAATCGAGTTCGGCTTGGCCAAAACCTGACCACGCATCACATCCTCCCGCTTGATTCCACGCAGCAGAACCCCAACATTGTCACCGGCCTGCCCCTGGTCCAACAACTTGCGGAACATTTCCACACCCGTGCAGGTCGATGCAGTGGTGGGACGAATACCCACAACTTGTACCTGCTCGCCAACTTTGATGATACCACGCTCAACACGTCCAGTCACCACAGTGCCGCGTCCAGAGATCGTGAACACATCTTCAATGGGCATCAGGAAGGCACCATCCAAAGCACGCTCTGGTTGTGGGATGTATGCATCAACCGCTTCCATCAACTTCATGATCGCATTACGACCCAGATCCCCTGTATCGCCTTCCAGCGCCTTCAGAGCCGATCCAACGACAATCGGCACTTCGTCGCCCGGAAAATCGTACTGCGACAACAGTTCACGCACTTCCAACTCAACAAGTTCCAGCAACTCTGGGTCATCAACCATATCGGCCTTGTTCATGAACACGACCAGAGCAGGTACACCAACCTGCCGTGCCAACAGGATATGCTCACGGGTCTGTGGCATCGGGCCATCTGCTGCGGAAACCACCAGAATAGCACCATCCATCTGTGCTGCGCCAGTGATCATGTTTTTAATATAGTCGGCATGCCCGGGGCAGTCCACATGCGCATAGTGACGTTTGGCCGTCTGGTACTCTACATGCGCTGTGGAAATCGTGATTCCACGCGCTTTTTCCTCAGGCGCTGAGTCAATTTGATCATAGGCAGTATATATCGCTCCGCCTGATTCTGCCAAAATCTTGGTGATCGCAGCCGTCAGGCTGGTCTTACCATGGTCAACGTGACCAATCGTACCAATGTTTACATGGGGCTTGTTACGCTCAAACTTAGCCTTAGCCATCTTCTCTATCCCCTAGCCCTTAGCCTTTGCCGCAATCTCTTCGGCAATCGAATTCGGAACTTGTTCATAATGATCAAACTGCATTGTGAACGTGGCACGCCCCTGTGACATGGAACGCACATCCGTTGAGTAACCAAACATATTGGCCAACGGCACCATCGCCTTGACCAACTGATTTCCACCTGCCGAGTCCATACCAACGATACTGCCACGACGCGAGTTCAGATCACCAATCACGTCCCCCATATACTCCTCTGGAACCTCAACCTCTACAACCATAATCGGCTCCAGCAACACTGGGCTCGCTTTCCTGCATCCCTCTTTGAAGCCCATTGAAGCGGCAACTTTAAAGGCCATTTCCGAAGAGTCTACCTCGTGGTATGAACCCTCGAACAATGTCACTTGCAAGTCAACAACCGGGTAACCCGCCTTGACACCACTATTGAGCGCCTCTTCAACGCCCTTAGCGACGGCCGGGATATACTCTCTGGGCACCACGCCACCCTTGATTGCATCAACAAACTTGAAGCCAAACCCAGGCTCCATCGGCTCAATCTTCAACCAAACATGGCCAAATTGCCCACGCCCACCAGACTGCCGGACAAACTTACCTTCTGAATCGACCGTCTTGCTGATTGTTTCTCTGTATGCAACCTGCGGTTTGCCGACGTTGGCCTCAACCTTAAATTCACGCTGCATACGATCCACTAAAATCTCAAGATGCAACTCACCCATTCCAGAGATGATCGTTTGATTCGTCTCAACATCATTCGCTACTTTAAAGGAGGGATCCTCTTGAGCCAAACGACCCAAAGCAATCCCCATCTTCTCTTGGTCTGCCTTCGTTTTTGGTTCGATTGCGATGGAAATCACCGGTACAGGAAATGTCATCTTCTCCAGTATCACAGGCTTATCAGCATCGCACAGCGTATCGCCGGTCGTCGTATATTTCAAGCCAACAGCCGCTGCAATGTCACCCGCACGCACCTCTTTGACATCTTCCCGCTTATTCGCGTGCATCAACATCAAACGACCGATTCTCTCCTTTTTCTCTTTCGTTGAATTCAGGACATAGGATCCCGCTTCCAACGTCCCCGAATAAACCCTAAAAAAGGTCAAACTTCCAACGAACGGATCCGTCATGATCTTGAAGGCCAGCGCCGAGAACGGTTCCTCATCACTCGACTGCCGCATGATCTTGATATCTTTGTTCAGGGCATCCCCCTCAACGGGTGGGATGTCACTCGGAGCGGGAAAATACTCGACAACGGAATCAAGGAGCGGCTGCACCCCCTTATTCTTGAAGGCAGACCCACAAATTACCGGCACAAAGGAGCTTGTTAAAACACCTTTGCGTATACAATCTTTGAACTCAGCAGGTGTAATTTTTCCGCCTTCCAGATACCGCTCCATCAATTCGTCGTCCTGCTCAAGGGCAGTCTCCAACAACTGCTCCCGATACTCATCGACGAGTTCTTCCATCTCCTCAGGGATAGTCGTCTCCTTGAAGGTCGCGCCCAGGGTCTCTTCATCAAAAATAAACGCTGACCGTGTTACCAAGTCCACCATACCTCGGAAATTATCTTCGGAACCGATGGGAAGTTGCAACGGAACTGGCCTCGCGCCCAGACGATCACGCATCATCCGCAGTACACGCTGAAAGTCAGCCCCCATCCGGTCCATTTTATTGACGAATGCGATACGGGGAACCCCGTACCTGTCTGCTTGACGCCAAACCGTTTCTGATTGTGGCTGCACGCCACCCACCGAACAAAATACGGCGACAGCTCCGTCCAATACACGCAATGAACGCTCAACCTCGATCGTAAAGTCCACGTGACCAGGTGTATCGATGATGTTGATCCGATGGTTTTTCCAGAAGCACGTTGTTGCGGCGGAGGTAATGGTAATGCCCCGCTCCTGCTCCTGCTCCATCCAGTCCATGGTCGCTGTGCCCTCATGGACTTCACCCAGTTTGTGCGAACGCCCGGTGTAATAGAGAATGCGCTCTGTAACCGTCGTTTTTCCAGCATCGATGTGCGCCATGATGCCGATATTTCGTACTCGCGTAAGTGGAATTTCCCTGGCCACGCTATTCACCCATTTCCGGATTCAGCTTGTCGCTGCGTCAATTGTCCAACAATTTTTCCAAACCCACCAAACCACCGTTACCAGCGATAGTGGGCAAACACTTTATTCGCTTCAGCCATCCGATGCGTTTCGTCGCGCTTTTTAACAGTGGCGCCACGTCCCGCCGCTGCCTCAATCAACTCCGCAGCCAATTTTTCCCTCATCGTCTTTTCTGACCGCTTACGTGCATATCCGACGAGCCAGCGCACGGCCAACGCCTGCCTCCGGCTCGGACGAACTTCAACGGGAACCTGATAGGTTGCACCGCCAACGCGGCGCGCACGCACCTCAACAAGCGGACGCGTATTGTCAACAGCGTCCTTGAAAATCTGCACTGGATCTTGTTTTGTCCGATCCGCCACGACCTGCAGTGCACCATAAAAGACACGTTCTGCAAGCGCTTTTTTGCCATCCTTCATGATGCAGTTCATAAACTTACTCACCAAGGGATCACCATAAGCGGGATCTCCAATCACCTCACGCTTTGGTACATCACGGCGTCTGGACATAAACTCAACTCCTTGCTCTCAACCTTTTCGGTAACATAAGTTCTTTGCTACACAACCAAACCCATCTATTTGGGCCGTTTAGCACCATACAATGAGCGGCCTTGCTTGCGATTCTTGACACCCTGAGTGTCGAGTGCGCCACGAATAATGTGATACCGCACACCAGGAAGGTCTTTTACACGACCGCCACGCACCAGAACAACAGAGTGCTCTTGCAGGTTGTGACTTTCGCCTGGAATATAAACCGTCACTTCATGCCCATTGGTCAAACGAACACGAGCAACTTTGCGCAATGCAGAGTTCGGCTTTTTCGGGGTTGTGGTATAAACGCGGGTACACACCCCTCGCTTCTGAGGACACGCCTCCATTGCCGGAACATTCGTCTTTTTGTGCTGCGAATGACGTCCAATACGGACTAACTGGTTAACGGTAGGCATTGTCCTAGTTCTCTCCACACTCTCTACTGCTGCTGGAAGCCATTCTCAGAAAGCCCCCCATAATAACTCATAAACTGAATTTGTCAATCCCAATCGTACCAGATTCCAATTTTTTCCTGAACTGCGCCGGAAAGTCGCGAAGGGAATATATTCAGTCTACACCCACTTCTTGTCATTGCGCCATCTAACGGCGCCTATCGCAATCGGCCAGTACCAGCAGGTACCAAGCGCCCAACAATAACATTCTCTTTGAGTCCGGTCAAGGTATCCACACGTCCAGCCACTGTTGCCTCAGTCAAAACGCGTGTGGTCTCCTGGAAAGAGGCCGCTGAGATAAACGATGGTGTGGACAATGAAGCCTTGGTGATACCCAGCAACTGTGGATAACCAAGCGCGACCTCACCTCCACGGGCCAGAACTCGATCATTTTCGCTGGCAAACAGAGACCTTTCTACCGACTCTCCAACCACGAAAATGGTATCTCCCGGCGTTTTCACCGTCACCTTCTGCAGCATCTGCCTAACGATCACTTCAATGTGTTTATCGTTTATCTTAACGCCCTGCAAACGATAGACTTCTTGAATTTCGTTTACCATAAAGCGGCAAAGAGCTTCCAGCCCCAGTACCTTCAGGATATCTTGCGGAACTGGCGAGCCCTCCATCAGGGCTTCTCCTCTTCTTACCCAGTCACCGTCATTGACAGCCAACTGTTTTCCTTTGGGCAGAAAATACTCCTGAGGTTCACCGACCTCTGGCGTGATAATGATTCTTCGCTTGCCCTTTAAATCCTTGCCAAAGGTCACAACGCCATCAATCTCTGCAATGATCGCGAACTCTTTCGGTTTACGCGCCTCAAACAGTTCAACAACGCGCGGCAGACCACCGGTAATGTCGCGTGTTTTCAAGCTCTTGCGCGGCATTTTGGCAATGATATCGCCCGCCTGAACCATATCCCCTTCATGCACCACAATGACGGCTCCAACCGGCAGGAAGTAACGCACCTCCGCCCCAGTGCCGAGCACCAAGGTTTCGCCTGTTACCGGATCCTTCAGTGTCAATCGTGGCCGCATATCCCCTTTTCGGCTGTGGCTCTTCCACTCCGTCACCTCGCGAGAGACCAACCCTGTTGCCTCGTCCATCACCTCGCGCAAAGTCACCCCTTCCACCAAATCGCCATACTGCACTTTACCTGGACGCTCGGTAATGATCGGCACTGCGAAGGGATCCCACTCCGCCAGAACGGCACCAGCCTCTGCCACTCCCCCATCCGCAACAGTCAATCGTGCACCATACGGAACCCGATAGCGCTCACGTTCACGACCGATGGCAAACAGGTCAGAGTCTCGACTCTCTTCACCGCCCCGCGTTTCATGAACCGTCACCTCTCCGTTACGAGACAATACGACAAACCGGCCATTACGGTCCGTTACCGTTGTCAGGTTATGGTAACGCAGCATACCACCTTTAACGGTTTCAACGGCAGACTGCTCCACCGCACGCGAGGCAGTACCACCGATATGAAATGTGCGCATGGTTAACTGTGTACCGGGTTCACCAATACTCTGCGCCGCGATGACACCCACAGCCTCACCGATCGTCACCGCCATACCGCGTGCCAGATCACGACCATAACAGAGAACACACACACCCCGTTCTGTTTTGCAGGTCAAAGGTGAACGCATCAATACGGACTCGACGTTGGAATTTTCGATCCGATCGACGTTTTCCTCATCCATGATTTGTCCGGCTTTCACCAACAACTCATCGGTTATGGGATCAACGATATCGATAAGCGGTGTTCTGCCAAGGATGCGATCCCCCAATGTCTCTACCAGATCGTTCCCCTCAACCAGGGCGAATGCTGTCAACCCCTCTTCCGTTCCACAGTCGTACTCACGGACAATGCAATCCTGTGCTACATCGACCAAACGCCGTGTCAAATACCCACTGTTTGCCGTCTTCAACGCCGTATCGGCCAAACCCTTACGCGCACCATGGGTCGAAATAAAGTACTGCAGCACCGTCAACCCCTCACGGAAATTGGCGGTAATGGGTGCCTCAATAATTTCACCAGAAGGCTTGGCCATCAAACCACGCATACCAGCCAACTGCCGCATTTGTGCTGCAGAACCACGAGCCCCTGAATTGGCCATCATGTAGATGGAGTTTAAGGAAGGCTGCTCCCGCTTGACCCCCATATGGTCCACCACCTCCACCGAGGAGATACCACGCATCATCTCTTCCGCCACGCGTTCCGTACACTGCGACCAAATATCAACGACCTTATTATATTTTTCTCCTTCAGTGATAAGACCTTCAGAATATTGGTGCTCCATCTCTTTCACCTTATTCTGCGCCTCACGCACCAAACGTTTTTTCGCTTGTGGGATGACCAAATCATCCTTTCCAAAAGAAATTCCTGCTCTCGCAGCAAAGGTAAATCCCATGGTCATCAACCGATCGGCGAATACCACTGTTTCCTTGGTACCACAGGCCCGATAGACCATATCGATCAGCTTGGCAACCTCCTTTTTGGTCTGCAGGCGGTTGACGTGCGAAAATGGAACTGCTTTCGGAATAATTTCGGTCAGAAGAATCCTTCCAGTGGTGGTCTCTTCAAGGGCACCACGGTACCGGCACCGGATGCGCGCCTGCAATCCTACTGCCCCACAGTCATACGCCTGACGCACCTCAAGCGGAGAGGCAAAGGTCATCCCTTCCCCTTTTTGGTTCAAACGCTCCAGAGTCATGTAGTACAGCCCCAGGATGATGTCCTGAGTCGGCACAATGATCGGCTTTCCATTTGCTGGCGATAGGATGTTGTTGGTCGACATCATCAACACCCGCGCCTCGATCTGAGCCTCAATCGACAGAGGAACGTGAACGGCCATTTGGTCCCCGTCAAAGTCTGCATTAAAGGCTGTGCAGACCAGTGGGTGCAACTGAATGGCCTTTCCTTCAATCAACTTCGGCTCAAAGGCTTGAATACCCAAGCGGTGCAGCGTCGGTGCCCGGTTTAACAAAACAGGATGTTCACGAATGACCTCCTCCAGAATATCCCAAACTTCTGGACGCTCCTTCTCCACCATTCGCTTGGCGGCCTTGATGGTAGTCGAGAGGCCCCTTTCCTCCAAACGGTTATAGATAAACGGCTTGAACAATTCCAAGGCCATTTTCTTAGGCAGTCCACACTCATGCAGTTTCAGTTCTGGACCAACGACAATCACGGAGCGACCGGAATAGTCAACACGTTTACCCAGCAGATTCAGGCGAAACCGACCTTGTTTACCTTTAAGCATCTCCGAGAGCGACTTTAATGGCCGCTTATTGGTGCCTGTAATCACACGCCCCCGCCGTCCATTATCGAAAAGCGCATCTACCGACTCCTGCAACATCCGCTTTTCGTTACGAATAATAATGTCTGGCGCCCGCAGTTCATGCAAACGACGCAGGCGATTGTTGCGATTGATCACGCGACGATACAGATCGTTCAAATCTGACGTCGCAAAGCGCCCGCCATCCAATGGCACCAAGGGACGCAGTTCCGGGGGAATAACCGGGATGACAGTCAGGATCATCCATTCAGGCCTGTTTCCCGACTCCTGGAACGCCTCCAAGGTATGCAGACGTTTAATAATTTTCTTGCGGCGTGCCTCAGAACCGGTTTCACCCAATTCGGCGCGCAGCATGATGATTTCGCCCGGAATATCCATGGCGCTCAACATTTCGCGGATCGCCTCGGCCCCTATGCCAGCTTTGAACTCATCGCCATACTCATCCAGTGCCTGGTGATAGCGGTCCTCGGTCAGCAATTCGCCCCGCTTGAGCGGGGTCATCCCACCATCCAGCACCACGAAATTCTCAAAGTAGAGAACCCGCTCCAGATCCTTGAGGGTCATATCCAGCAACAAACCGATGCGACTTGGTAATGACTTCAAAAACCAAATATGCGCCACTGGGGAAGCCAACTCAATGTGACCCAACCGCTCCCGGCGCACCTTGGATTGAATCACCTCGACACCGCACTTCTCGCAGATGACGCCACGATGTTTCAATCGCTTGTACTTGCCGCACAGACATTCATGATCCTTGATTGGACCAAAGATCTTGGCGCAAAACAGACCATCCCGCTCCGGCTTAAAGGTCCGATAGTTGATGGTTTCTGGTTTTTTTACCTCACCAAATGACCAGGACCGCACCTTCTCCGGGGAAGCCACCGAGATGCGTATGCCACTGAAACTCTGCCCCAGCGTTGGCCGGGAGAAAAGCTTGAAGATATTCTGATTCACTCAATTTTCTCCGACTTTTCCGGTGTCAATAGAGTCACTCCACGGTTTTCAGTTCAACGTCCAAAACCAGGGATTGCAGTTCTTTGATCAACACGTTAAAGGATTCCGGTATACCCGCCTCAAAGGTGCCATCACCTTTGACGATCGATTCATAAATTTTTGTGCGACCGGCTACATCATCCGACTTGACCGTCAACATCTCTTGCAACGTATAGGCTGCGCCATAGGCCTCCAACGCCCACACTTCCATTTCACCGAAGCGTTGTCCACCAAACTGCGCTTTACCGCCCAATGGCTGCTGGGTCACCAATGAATAGGGACCGATGGATCGCGCATGGATCTTGTCATCCACCAAGTGATGCAGCTTGAGAATGTAGATATAACCAACCGTGACAGGACGGTCGAACATCTCACCTGTCCGCCCATCAACAAGTTGCACCTGCCCGGAGATCGGCAGTCCAGACTTCTCCAGCAAAGTCACAATATCTTTCTCTTCCGCACCATCAAAGACGGGCGTGGCAACGGGAACCCCCTCACGCAAATTATCCGCAAGGGCCTCCAACTCATCATCACTCAACAGCTTGACTGAGCGTGACTGTCTCTGATTGGTATAAATCGATCCCATCAACTCGCGCACATCGTTCATGGCAGCCACCCCTGCACGATAGCTATCCATCATCTCCCCGATGCGCTTGCCCAATCCCTTGGCGGCCCACCCCAGGTGGGTCTCCAGAATTTGCCCCACGTTCATACGCGATGGCACACCCAGAGGATTTAATACCAAGTCCACTGCGGTACCATCCTCCAAATAGGGCATATCCTCTACCGGATTGATTTTGGAAATGACACCTTTGTTGCCATGCCGACCAGCCATCTTATCGCCCGGTTGCAGCTTACGCTTGACGGCCACATAGACCTTGACCATTTTCAAACCACCCGGAGGCAGATCGTCACCCCGTTCCAGCTTTTCAACCTTACTGTCAAAGCGCTTTTTCAGACGCAGAGCGGCCTTGTCAACCTGTTCACGAATGGATTCGATTTGCTGCGTGACGGCGTCATCCTCAAGGATTAGTCCGCTCCAACGACGCGCACCCAAACGGTCCAACAACTCGCCAGTTAGCGCATCTCCCAACGATACACCAGTACCTCCACGCACCACCTTGCCCAATAACAGACCGCGAATACGCGCATCGGCATCGCGCTCGATAATGCGGCGCTCGGCAACCATATCTTTCTGTAACCGAGCAATCTCCTCCTGATCAATGGCTTTTGCGCGTTCATCCTTCTCCAAGCCTCGCCGCGAAAAGACCCGCACGTCAACAACGGTTCCGGCAACACCTGGGGGCAGGCGCAGTGAAGTATCCCGAACATCGGAAGCCTTTTCACCAAAGATGGCCCGCAGCAATTTTTCCTCTGGTGTGAGTTGCGTTTCACCTTTCGGCGTCACCTTGCCCACCAGAATATCGCCAGCCTTGACTTCGGCGCCCACAAAAATGATCCCAGATTCATCCAGGTTACGCAGTGCATCTTCACCCACATTGGGCATGTCCCGCGTAATCTCTTCCGGCCCCAATTTGGTATCGCGCGCCATCACCTCAAACTCTTCGATATGAATCGAGGTGAATACATCATCGCGGACCAAACGCTCAGAAATCAGAATAGAATCTTCAAAGTTATAGCCATTCCAAGGCATAAAGGCGACCAAAACGTTCCGCCCCAGTGCCAACTCACCCAGTTCGGTGCTGGAACCATCTGCGATGATATCGCCTTTGCTTACCCGATTCCCGGCCTTTACCAACGGTCGCTGATTGATGCAGGTATTCTGGTTTGAACGGGCAAACTTGGTCAGTTTGTAAATATCGACACCGGGCTCTGTCGAGTTTGGTGTGTCATCTGCCTTGATTACGATACGGGCAGCTTCCACCTCCTCCACGATACCTGAGCGGCGGCAAACGATGGCCACCCCGGAATCACGTGCAACGACGGCCTCCATGCCTGTTCCTACCAAAGGCGCGTCAGTGCGCAACAACGGCACTGCCTGACGCTGCATGTTGGACCCCATCAAGGCACGGTTGGCGTCATCATTTTCCAGAAAGGGAATCAGCGCTGCCGCCACCGAGACAATCTGCTTGGGTGAAACATCCATGTACTGGATACGATCAGGCGCACCAACAGTAAACTCCAACATATGGCGACATTGGATCAATTCACCGGTCAAGCGCCCCTGCCGATCCAACTCTGCGTTGGCCTGGGCGATGACAAAATTTTCTTCTTCGATCGCAGACAGATAATCCACCTGATCTGTGACTCGGCCCTCTTCCACCCGACGATATGGGCTCTCGATGAAGCCAAATTCATTGATCTGAGCATAGGTTGACAGGCTATTGATCAAACCAATATTTGGACCTTCTGGTGTCTCAATCGGACAAATTCTGCCATAGTGCGTGGGATGCACGTCGCGGACTTCAAATCCAGCCCGTTCGCGGGTCATACCACCCGGTCCCAAAGCCGACAGGCGGCGTTTATGGGTGATCTCCGACAACGGATTGGTTTGATCCATAAACTGCGACAACTGACTGGAACCGAAGAATTCCCGGATCACCGCTGAGAAGGGTTTTGAATTCATGATGTCATGTGGCATCAGAGACTCAGCGTCTGCCGAAGACATCCGTTCGCGGATGGCGCGTTCCATGCGGACCAGACCAATCCGGACCTGATTCTCCAGCAGTTCGCCGACCGAACGGACACGACGATTTCCCAAATGGTCGATGTCATCCACCTTGCCGTGACCATCCTTGAGCTTCAACAAAATATCGATGACGCCAAGAATATCCTCTTTGTGCAAAACACGTACATCCAGGTCACACTGAATACCCAACCGTTTGTTTAACTTCATGCGACCGACGGTGGAAAGATCATAGCGGTCAGGATCGAAGAACAAACTTTCAAACAGAGCCGCTGCAGCATCCAATGTTGGCGGTTCACCGGGACGCATCATCCGGTAGATATCGATCAACGCCTCTTCGACCGTCTGGTTTTTGTCACTGGTCAACGTATTGCGCAGGTAGGGTCCGACTGTCGCGTTGTCAATAAACAGAACCTCGACCTCGGTGATACCAAGCTCTTCAAAACGGGTCAACAAGGCTTCGCTGATTTCCGTGCCCGCTTCCAGCACTTCATCGCTCTGACCAATGCGGACATCACGTGCCACGAAACGCCCGACCAAATCATCGGTTGGAACCTGCAACCACTCCAGGCCCAACGATTCAAGGCGCCGAATGGTACGCACCGTGATACGCCCTTTGGCCTTGACCAACTCCTCACCGGTACTCGGATCCACAATGGCATAGTTTGGGCGACTGCCTTGCAAGCGCTCGGCGATCAATTTCTTTTCCCAAACAACGCCCACCTTGCGATAACGATCCACCTCATAGAAGCGGCTCAAAATCTCTTCCGAATGCATACCCATGGCACGCAACAACGTGGTTACCGGCAATTTACGCCGGCGATCGATCCGTGTGAAGAGAATATCGCGGGGATCAAACTCAAAATCCAACCAGGAACCACGATACGGTATGATACGCGCGTTAAAGAGAAATTTCCCGCTGCTGTGGGTTTTGCCCTTGTCATGATCAAAAAAGACACCCGGCGAACGGTGCATTTGCGAGACCACCACCCGCTCGGTACCGTTGACGATAAAAGTCCCCGTCGGTGTCATCAACGGCAGGTCACCCAAGTAGACCTCCTGCTCTTTGACCTCACGAACGACCTTCGTCCCGGTATCCTCATTCTCTTCCCAGACAACGAGGCGAAACACCACCTTCAACGGAGCTGAAAATGTCATCCCCCGCTGCAAGCACTCATCCATCTCATATTTAGGTTCACCGAGCTGGTAACTGACATACTCCAAGCTGAGTGTCCCCGCATAATCCTGGATCGGAAATACCGATAAAAATACACCATGCAAACCGTAGTCCGCACGATTTTGGGTAACGATTCCTTCCTGCAAGAACCGTTCAAATGATCGTTTCTGAATGGCTATAAGATCGGGAATGTCAATGATGGTCGGAATGCGGCCAAAATTTTTCCGCAGCCGTTTTTTTTCGGTGAAGGTCAGAGCCATCGGAACTCCATCTGTCAGGGTGTGCCGTGCCAATCAACATATCGCCCCCCATCGCACATTCCGGGCATAACAAACAAACTAACCGGCACAAGGGAACGAACCCTTGTGCCGGCTGTTTCCAGTCTGCACACGGAATATGAAGACCGATACGTCTTTTTACTTGATTTCCACTTTCGCGCCGGACTCTTCCAACTCTTTCCGGAACTTCTCGGCATCTTCCTTGGAGACAGCCTCTTTAACCGGCTTCGGAGCACCTTCCACCAGATCTTTGGCCTCTTTCAGGCCCAGACCGGTGATGGCCCGCACGGCCTTGATCACATGAATCTTCTTATCGCCCGCATCCACCAGCATGACGGTGAACTCGGTCTGCTCTTCCGGTTTCTCTGCAGGTTCTGCGCTATCCGCAGAGGCCACGGCCACCATGCCCACTGGCGCGGCTGCCGACACACCGAAGGTCGTCTCCAGCATTTTTATCAATTCCGACAAGTCAAGCACCGTCATCTCACCGATGGCTTTGACCAGATCTTCTTTAGAAATTCCCATGTTAATGTTCCTCCAGAACGCTATAAAAACGTATGCTTGTTTTCGTTAACAAATTACTCGGATTGCGGCGTTTCTTTCGCCTCGCGAATCCGATCCAGGGCACGCACGAAGCCTGCCGGAACGGCCGCCAATACACCCACAAAATTCTGAATGGGCGCAATCATCGTACCCAACAGCTTGCCGATGAGCACTTCCTTCGATGGCAATTTGGCCAATTCAGCAACGCCTTCTGCTGTTACCACTGTACCATTCAGAACACCACCCACGATTTCCAACATGGGATTCTTCTTGGCAAACGCTGTCAGTACACGCGCTGGCGCAACCGGATCAGCCGAAATTGCCACCCCGGTTGGTCCTGTCAGGAAGGGGGCTACCCCTTCAAAAGCGGTTCCAGCCGTCGCACGGCGTGCCAACGTATTCTTGATAACCTGATAGTGAGTGCCAGCCGCATGCATCTCCCGGCGCAGCCGGGTCATATCTGCTACAGACAACCCCCGGTAGCGGGTGACGATCACAACACTCGCCCGGTCCAACTCTTCGCGGACCTCTTCGACAACTCGCAGTTTTTCGGTTTGATTCACCGAAGACCCTCCTTCCTAGGGGTTTCAATACTAAACATCAGACCAGCTGCCAGAGGAAATGAGCCCATTTCTCACTCCTTGGCTCACCCGCCGCTCGTTACACGTTACGAGCGTCAACCTGAATCCCTGGACCCATGGTTGAACTCAAGGTCACCCTTTTGATATAGGTACCCTTGGCCGCTGCAGGCCGCATTTTCTTCAACTGCTCAATCAATGCTTGCGCATTTTCCACCAATTTTACCTCTTCGAACGAAGCCTTGCCGATTCCGGCATGGATGATACCGGTCTTTTCTATACGGAAAGCCACCTGACCGGCTTTAATCTCCTGGATGATCCGGGTCATATCAAAGGTTACCGTACCCAATTTTGGGTTAGGCATCAAACCTCTTGGTCCCAGGACACGCCCCAAGCGGCCCACCACACCCATCACATCAGGACAGGCCACGACACGGTCAAAATCCAGCCAACCACCCTGAATTTTGTCGACCAACTCTTCCGCACCGACAAAGTCGGCACCGGCTGCTTCTGCTTCCTGAGCCTTTTCGCCTTTGGCGAAGGCCAGGACGCGTACCACTTTTCCGGTACCATGCGGCAGACCCACCGTACCACGGATCATCTGGTCTGCATGCCGTGGATCTACGCCGAGATTCACTGCGATATCCACAGTCTCATCAAACTTGGCATTTGCGTACAGTTTTACGTCACGCACACCCTCTGACAAGTCACCTGGACTACGCCGCCCCAACTGCTCACGAATCGCGACTAACCGTTTGCTCCGTTGCGCCATCTGAATCTCTCCTAACCGACAATTTCCAAACCAATGGATTTGGCAGTTCCTGCAATCGTCATTTTCGCTGCCTCTAAATCCATTGCATTCAGATCTGGCATCTTTACCTGTGCAACTTCGGCAATCTGACTCCAGGTGATCTTGCCTGTCGCAGCTCCCTTACCCGGTGTTTTAGCCCCTTTACTCATCCCCGCCGCTTTACGCAGCAAATATGATGCAGGCGGCGTTTTCAACTCGTAGGTAAAGGTACGATCATGATAGACCGTTATTACAACCGGCGTCGGACTGCCCGGCTCCAAATGCTGAGTCGCTTGATTGAAGCTCTTGCAAAACTCCATGATATTCAGTCCGTGCTGACCAAGTGCCGGTCCAATCGGGGGACTCGGTTTGGCCGCACCAGCAGCCACCTGCAGCTTCACATACGCCGTGATTTTTTTCGCCATGTCTTTAATCCTTGCAATCCAGGTTACTGCAAGCTTTCTACCAGAAAATTATAACTTCTCAACTTGCACAAAATCCAACTCAACCAACGTGGCCCGACCAAAAATTGAAACAGAAACTTTCAGGCGCGTCTTATCTTCATCCACCTCTTCCACAACACCGTTGAAGGAGACAAAGGGGCCATCCGTGACACGAATGCTTTCACCAACAGCGAAGGAGACCTTTGGCTTCGGTTTTTCTGTACCGACCTCCATTTGCTGCATAATTTTCTCAACATCGCGGTCGCTTAACGCGTGCGGACGCCCACCCCCCCCCAAAAAGCCGGTCACTTTGGGAATCTGGTTGACGAGATGCCATGTACCATCATTCATCTCCATCTTGACCAGCACGTATCCTGGGAAGAACTTGCGTTCGGTGGTGACCTTTTTTCCCATGCGCAGTTCAACCACGTCTTCAGCAGGCACAAGAATCTCTTCAAAGAGATCGCCCTTGCCCTCTATCCGGACGCGCTCCTCAATCGCACTCTTAACCTTCTTCTCAAAGCCGGAGTAGGTGTGAATGACGTACCACTTCTTTGCCATGGAAACTCTCGCTGGTCTGCCTCTTGCGCCGGAACCTATTTTTCACTTTTGCGTCAGGAACACCGCAGAGACTGTATGTTCCTTTAACCGATCACCCACTGCACTACCAGAGCCAGCAGGGCATCCACAACCCACAAGAACAATGAAACAAGGACAACCATACTAAACACGACAATTGTTGTCTGTGTTGTCTCTTTGCGGGTGGGCCAAACAACCTTCCGGGCTTCGGTCCGAACGTCCACCAAATACTGCTTGAGTTGCGCCACGCGCTCCATCAATGACGGATTCATCCTTCTTCAGGCCCTTCCTGCCTAACCTTCTTCGGGTTGCTGCCCCATTTCTTGGCCGGGATTCGTCACCCGTCCAATCCACGCACTCCGCAAACCCAATGCCTGTGAGCCTTTTGACCTATGGAGTGGCAGGACAGGAGGGAATCGAACCCCCAGCCCTCGGTTTTGGAGACCGATGCTCTGCCAATTGAGCTACTGTCCTCCAAGGCCCCCAAAACACAACCCTCTATGCTACTTGATTTTACCTTCTTTGTGAAGGGTGTGTTTACGACAAAACGGACAAAACTTGCGCAAAGCCATTTTTTCTGGCTTGTTCTTCTTGTTTTTGTCCGTCGTATAGTTGCGACGCTTACACTCCTCGCAACTGAGACTGATTAGATCACGCATTCGTGGACTCCAAAAGGCCCGCTAAGCCGTTGAACCGACTTATGCAATAACTTCAGAAACGACACCGGCGCCAACGGTACGACCACCTTCACGAATGGCAAACCGTAAACCTTTTTCCATGGCAATCGGTGCGATCAACTCCACTGTCATGGAGACACTGTCGCCCGGCATGACCATTTCCGTACCCTCGGCCAGACTCAGAACTCCGGTCACGTCCGTGGTACGGAAATAGAACTGCGGCCGGTAGTTGCTGAAGAACGGGGTATGACGCCCCCCCTCTTCTTTGGTCAGGATATAGCACTCTGCCTTGAATTTGGTGTGCGGGGTGATCGAGTTCGGCTTTGCCAGCACCTGACCGCGCTGCACATCCTCGCGTTTGATACCGCGCAACAGAACACCGACATTGTCACCCGCCTGCCCCTGATCCAGCAGCTTGCGGAACATCTCCACACCGGTACAGGTGGATGTTGTCGTCGAGCGCAGACCAACGACCTGGATTTGATCACCGACTTTGACGATACCACGCTCCACACGACCGGTCACCACAGTACCACGACCAGAGATGGTGAACACGTCTTCGATCGGCATCAGGAAGGCACCGTCCAAGGCCCGCTCCGGTTGCGGGATATAGGCATCCACCGCTTCCATGAGCTTCAGGATAGCGTTACGACCCAAATCACCGGTATCTCCCTCAAGCGCCTTCAGCGCCGAACCGACCACAATCGGCACCTCATCGCCGGGAAAGTCGTACTGGGACAGCAGTTCACGCACTTCCAGTTCCACCAACTCCAGCAACTCTGGATCATCCACCATATCCGCCTTGTTCATGAAGACGACCAAGGCAGGAACGCCCACCTGACGGGCCAGGAGGATGTGCTCACGGGTTTGCGGCATGGGACCATCAGCAGCCGAGACGACCAGAATAGCACCATCCATTTGTGCGGCACCGGTGATCATGTTTTTGATATAGTCTGCATGACCAGGGCAGTCGACGTGGGCATAATGTCTTTTGCTGGTTTGATATTCGACATGAGCGGTTGAGATCGTGATACCGCGCGCTTTTTCTTCTGGTGCCGAATCGATCTGATCGTAAGCTGTATAGATGGCGCCACCGGTTTCGGCAAGAATCTTGGTGATCGCCGCCGTCAGACTCGTCTTGCCATGGTCAACGTGACCGATGGTGCCGATGTTTACATGAGGCTTATTGCGCTCAAATTTGGCCTTTGCCATTCCAGTTTCCTCCCGGTGGGGTTGCTGTAAAATCTAAAACTTGCCCAGAATCGATTGTGTTCCGTGCAGTCAAGCGGCGACTGCTATTTTCATGGAGCCCATAAACGGATTCGAACCGTTGACCTCTTCCTTACCAAGGAAGTGCTCTGCCGACTGAGCTATATGGGCTTAACCCAACTGAATGCACCTGGAGCGGGTGGGGGGAATCGAACCCCCATGTTCAGCTTGGAAGGCTGACGTTCTACCACTGAACTACACCCGCGATTCCTTTCAGTGGATCCCTGCAAGCAGTGGTGGAGGGGGAAGGATTCGAACCTTCGAAGGCTGAGCCGGCAAATTTACAGTCTGCTCCCTTTGACCGCTTGGGAACCCCTCCACAAGGGACATCCTCAAGAGCCCGCTAGTCTTACCCCGAGTGCCTGCCTATGTCAAGTGATTCTGCGAGCCTATTCAAAATTATCTTTCCCGACCCCTTCCAGGATCGTGACGATGGCCCAGCACTCCGTTGCCCCAGGATTGCGATAACTGTGGCGCACGTTGCCGCGAAAGGCGGCTGTTTCCCCTGTTCTTACCAGCAAATGTTCTCCGGCGACCTCCAATTCTACCTCACCTGCCAGCACATGCAAGTACTCTTCGCTGCCTGGAGGATGTGGCACGCCTGGATAGACCCCTTGACCAGACAGGCGAAAGGCCAGTTGGTTGAAGTGAAAGCTCCCAGGTGGGGAGACGGTAATGGCTTGGTACAGGCCATCCCCGGAACTGCTGCGCCGCATTTTCTCTACGGCAACATGCTGGATGCGTCTTTGTTCGGACTCCACCAATTCATCGATGGTCATACCCAGGGCGGTGGCGATTTTAAACACGACCGCCAGACTGGGGTTGGCGTCATCTCGTTCCACGGAAGCCAGTGTTGCACGCGGGATCCCGGCCAAATCGGCCAACTGTTGCTGGGTTTTCTTTCTTTGTCCGCGCAGCGCACGAATCCGCATTCCCACCAGATTGCTGATCATCCTGCACACCTCCCCATAAGCCAACCGTCTGCCATGACAACATGGAATCATATTTGTTGGTATATCACTTTTTCTTCTTGACGAAAAGCAGCAAAATGGGCACACTCACCCAATCGGAACACAACATTAAAAACCATCCCACAGAGCAAATCTGGTTTCTGAACAATAGGAGATTCGTCATATGAGCGTACTGGTCACCAAGCCGGCCCCTGATTTTACCGCCAACGCGGTCATGCCCGATAACAGCATCAAGCCGGACTTCCGTCTCTCCGACTACCGGGGAAAGTTTGTTGTTCTTTTCTTTTATCCCCTCGACTTCACCTTTGTGTGTCCCTCTGAGTTGATTGCGTTTGATCACCGCCTGCAGGAGTTCAAAAATCGCAATGTGGAGGTGATCGGCGTTTCCATCGACTCGCATTTCACCCATTTGGCCTGGAAAAACACCCCGGTCAACAACGGTGGTGTGGGCCAGTTGCGCTATCCCATGGTGGCGGACATCTCCAAGGAGATTACTGCGGCCTATGATCTTCTGTGTGGCCCCGGCATTGCCTTGCGCGGCTCATTCCTCATTGATCCAGAAGGTGTTGTTCGTCATCAGGTTGTCAACGATCTGCCTTTGGGGCGGGACATTGACGAGATGCTGCGGATGGTGGATGCGCTGCAATTTTTCCTCAAGCACGGCGAAGTCTGCCCGGCTGGCTGGAAGCAGGGCAAGCCCGGCATGAAGGGTACCACGGAAGGCGTGGCCAAATATCTGGCCGACAATGCTGAATCCCTGTAAATTCCGACGCGAATCGAGGAGAATCTCATGGCCATCACCTTGCCGCCCCTGCCTTACGCACTGGATGCGTTGGCACCGCACATCTCCAAGGAGACCTTGGAATATCACCATGGCAAGCATCATAACGCCTACGTGGTTAATCTAAACAACTTGATTCCTGGCACGCCTTTCGAGAACATGGCGCTGGAGGAGATTATTCTCAAGTCCTCTGGTGGCATTTTCAACAATGCGGCACAGGTCTGGAACCACACCTTTTACTGGCACTGCCTCTCCCCCAATGGGGGCGGTGAGCCGACTGGTGCTCTTGCTGAAGCCATCAACCAAGCTTTTGGTTCGTTTGCCCAGTTCAAGGAGAAATTTACTGCGACCGCTGTGACCACTTTTGGTTCTGGCTGGGGTTGGCTGGTAAAAAACAGTGATGGTTCCCTGGCGTTGCTGAGCACCAGCAATGCCGGCACACCTGCCACGGAGGGCAAGAAGGCGCTGTTGACCTGCGATGTATGGGAGCATGCCTACTACATTGACTACCGCAATGCCCGCCCCAATTATGTGGCTGCTTTTTGGAATCTGGTCAATTGGGACCATGTTGCGCAGTTGTATGCTGAATAATCCCTGCCATTGATGTTGTTTCCCGTTGTATTATCGCGTCTCTCTGCACTCCCCCTGGCGGGCGTGCAGAGAGGGTGATATAGTTCCTCTTTTGCGCAGCCTGTACAGGCTCGATTTTCCCCTCATCCACATTGAATGTAAAGGATAAGTACCCGTGACCGTATCCGGCAATCGGCTGCTTGTGGCCGTATCCATGGTATGTTCCCTGTTTGTGAGCGGAGTGTTGTGGGCCGCAGAAGAGTCTGGCAGAGCCCAGGGAACCGCAGACAAACCCCCGACTTCCAACAATCCGTTGCACCGCAAGGTTTTTGAAAAGTGGATCACGGAGTGCGAAGTGGCCCCGGATGGTAAAGCGGAGAAGTGCTTTGCCTCGCAGACTCAGGTTTCCAAGGATCATCAACAACTCATCCTGAAGTTTTCTGTTGGTCGTTTTGGCAACAAGGACGAGTGGGCTGCGGTGGCCATTCTGCCATTGGGAATCTCTATTCCCGCTGGTGTAGCGTTCAAAGTGGATGATGGCGAACCGATCACCATGCAGCTACAGCAATGTACCGGCAATGGCTGTTTGGCCTCTGTTTTGTTGGATAAAAGCCTGCTGACCAGCATCAAGAAGGGCAAAATGCTCAGTGTTGGGGTGTTGCCTTTTGGTTTTCCCAAGACACTGGGGATTCCTGTCGACCTGCAAGGCTGCAGTGCGGCTGTCAGTGCTTTGCAAAAGGCGAAGTAACACTGTTGAGCATGCCTGTTGTTCTGCGCCGCGACGGTTCACGCATGGCGCGGAACAACAGGTTTGCTTGGCCCATCCGTTCCGCCTTATCCTTGGGTGAACAGCCCTCCGACGCGATACTGTATCGCCTCTGCCAAGTGGGGTATTTTGATCTGCTCTGCGAGGGCCAAATCGGCAATGGTGCGCGCCACCTTTAAAATCCGGTTGTAGCTGCGGGCGGAAAAACCCAGTTTTTGCCCTGCGTTCAGCAGCAGCATGCGCTCTTCTTCGGCCAATGCGGCGTGATGTTGCAGGGCCAGACCATCCAGGCGGGCATTGCTGATTCCGGCACCGTTGCGCTGAAACTGGCGCTCACGTGCGGCCACGACCCTTTGTGCCACCTCCTCTGAGGATTCGCCGTTTGGGATCGAAACCAACACCTCTTGCGGGACGGCTGGAACTTCCACATGCAGATCGATACGGTCCAACAAGGGGCCGGACAAGCGGGATCGGTACTGTTCGATACGGACAGAGGAGCAGCGACAGTTGCGCTGCGGCGAGCCCAGATAGCCGCATGGGCAGGGATTGCAGGCAGCAACCAGTTGGAAGGAGGCCGGAAAGCGGGTGGACATGGCCGCACGGGAGATATGCACATCGCCTGATTCCAGGGGTTCGCGCAGCACCTCCAGGGCGGTCCGGCCAAATTCGGGAATTTCGTCCAGGAAGAGCACCCCGCGATGGGCCAGACTGACCTCACCGGGACGGGGATGGCCGCCACCGCCGATCAAGGCCACCTGTGAGGCGGTATGGTGCGGAGCGCGAAAGGGGCGCACCCCGACGAAAGGCCGCAAAGGGTCCAGGCGTCCGGCCACCGAATGGATGGTTGTGACATCCAACGCTTCATCCAGGGTCATGGGTGGCAAGATACTTGGCAGACATTGGGCCAACAGGGTTTTTCCCGAACCGGGTGGGCCGCTCATCAGCAGATTGTGCCCCCCTGCAGCCACCACCTCCAGGGCCCGTCGGGCATATTCTTGACCTTTGACTTCGCGCAGATCGCGTTGCGGGCGTTTTTCCTCGCGCACCCACGCCTGCCAATCGGTGAGCGGCAGTGGGGCCAATGGTTCGACCCCCAGCAGATGGCGCACCAGTGCCAACAGGTTGGCGGGAGCCACCACACGAATGCCTGCAACGAAGGCGGCCTCCAGACCATTGCCTTCTGGCACGATGATCTCATCATAACCGGCGTTGCGGGCATAAATGGCGGCGGGCAGAGAGCCGGCGATTGGCTTCAGGCGACCATCCAGGGCCAGTTCACCCAAAAAGATGCGTCGCGACAGAGCGGTTCTGGGCAGCTGTTCCATGGCGGTCAGCAGACCCAAAGCCATGGGCAGGTCATAGGCCGAGCCCACTTTGGGCAGATGGGCTGGAGCCAGATTGATGGTGATGTGCAGGGTGGGCAGTTTATACCCGGAATTTTTCAGAGCAGCCCGGATACGATCTTTGGCTTCGCGCACGGCTTCATCCGCCAAGCCCACCATACTCAGGGAGGGCAGTCCTCGGCTCAAATCCACCTCGACTTCCACCGGAACGGCTTTGACTCCCTCCATGGCAATGGTATTGACGCAGGCCAACATTGTGGATTTTCCTTCCGGAGGCGCAGAAATCCGCCAGGGCGGTGATCCGTCCCCCCTGACGCTGTGAAAATTGCCCGTTAACGGGTACGATAGACCAGTATCCGCTCTTCCAACATATCATGCATGGCATATTTAATCCCTTCACGTCCCAGGCCGGACTCCTTGACCCCGCCGTAGGGCATGCAGTCCACGCGAAAAGAGGGCACATCGTTGTGAATCACGCCCCCCACCTCCAAGGTATCAAAGCCTTGCATCACCGTATCGAAGTCATTGGTAAAGAGGCCGCATTGCAGGCCATAGCGTGATGCGTTGGCCAGTTGAAACGCCTCGTGCATGCTTTCGACGGGAGTCAGGGTAACCACCGGTCCAAAGGCTTCATCGCAGGCGATGCGGCAGGCGGGATTAACCTCTTCCAGGATGGTGGCCGTCATGCTGTTGCCCTGCCCGATGGGCAGCACCGCGTGCCCGGTCACCAATTCTGCCCCCTGATCCAACGCCTCCTGCACCCACTCCTGCAGGCGCTGGCGATTATGGCTGTCGATGATCGGTCCCAAGGTAGTGGCTGGATCCAGGGGATCCCCTGGACGCAAGGCTTCGGCGGCTTTCTTGAAACGGGCACGAAATTCGCCCATGATTTCCTGATGCAGGAAGATGCGTTGGACGGAGATGCAGACCTGACCGCACTGGTAGAAGGCCCCCAGCACTGCCCGATTGATCAGCCAGTCCCAATCTCGCACATCCTTGTCGACGATCAAGCCGGCGTTACCCCCCAACTCCAGGACCACCTTTTTTTTGCCTGCATCCCGTTTCATCTGCCAGCCCACCTCCGGCGAACCGGTAAAGGAGAGCAGTTTGACGCGTGCATCGGTCACCAGAGTTTGACCGGCGGCCCGATCGCAGGGCAACACGGAAAAGGCGGCGGCAGGCCAACCGGAGTGTTGCACCAGTTCGGCCAACAGCAAGGCGGTCAGTGGGGTTTTAGAGGCCGGTTTGAGCACGACGGGGCAGCCACTGGCGATGGCCGGGGCAATTTTATGCAGGGCCAGATTCATGGGAAAATTAAACGGGGCGATGGCGGCCACCACCCCCACGGGAAAGCGCCGTATCAGGGCCTGCCGACCGGCGGCCAGAGCGTTGACGCCCAGGTCATAGGCTTCACCCTGGATGCGGGTGGCCTCGCCAACCGCAATGTCGAGGGTAGCGATGGAGCGGGTAATCTCCATGCGCGATTCCGCCAAGGTTTTACCATTTTCCTGTGACAAGGTGTGCTCAAACAGATCCCGTTTGGCCGTCAGACCATCCCGAATCCGAGCCAAGACCTCTGCCCGTTGGTAGGGGGCCATGCTGCGCACCTCCCCCTGGGCGGCAGTGGCCTTTTGCAGCGCCCGTTCGATTTCGGCAGACGAGCACAGAGCGACGTTATCGACGAGCGCACCGTTGAAGGGGTTGCGCACCGCCATGCTGTGCCCGGTTTCCACCCACTCTCCGGCCAAATATGCGCGTTTCATGGTGGTCTCGCCTACTCGCTGCCATCGCTCTTGGCGACATTGGCCTGAGCTTCCAGTTCGGCGACCCGTTTTTCCATCTGTTCGAGCTTAATGCGGGTGTTGCTCAACAGTTCCAGTGCCGTTTCAAACTCATCGCGCATGACCAAATCAAAGCGTTCCACGGCATCGCGCACGATATCGTTCACCTTGCGGGTCAACTCTTCCCGTGTGGCCCCCACTTTATTGAAGGCACCCAAGATATTTTGGGTCATTTGATCGAGCAACATATTGTCAATTTGCACGGTGTTTCTCCTGAGCCTTGCTGGGGTTGGAACTGATGATTTAGTCCGCCGACTCGATCCACTGCAAGCCTGGGCGGCCATGGAAATATCCATTACAAAACGCTTCGTCTGTATTGAGTTCCCGCAGGCGTTGCAACGCCTCTTGTGTTGCCATGCGCCCATCCATGGTCTGTTTCCAGATCGAGACGATCTCCGGCATGGCTTTGCTCTGCGGTGACAGGCGCAGCACATTGACCCCCATGCGCTGCAGCAGCGGCAGATCCGGCAATAGATTGTACAACAGGGCCGACATGGTCTGCGTCCCATTGACGGTCAGGAAGGAGGCATCCTCTTGGGTACGCACCTCCATACCGTCGGGAAAGTCACCACATTTATACTGGCAGTTGCTCTTGGCCAGATGAAAGGCACGGGCGGTGTAGCATCGGGCGGAGAAGGTCAAGGGCAGGCGCCCATAGGCGAAGACCTCCATTTCCGGGGCATGATCCCCGGCCATGATGCAGCGCATGGCTGCATGGGGCAACTCCACCGGCAGGACCACCCGCTTGACTCCGACCCGGGCCAGGAAGGCCACGGTTTCTGCGTTGTAGGTATTGATATGGGGGCCTGCCACCATGGGCTGTCCTTCGGCGACCCCCATACCGCCCATGTCGTTGACCTCCAGCCACACCCCCAGGCGTTGGGCCTCATCAGCAATCTGCCGCAAGGTGCTTTGTTCGCCTTCGTTCATCAGCAGCCCCAGGGTGGAAAAGACAATCTGCTTGCCAGACGGTTGCAACGCTTCGGCCAGGGATGCCAACTCCTCTGGGCTCAGTTGGTTCCGTTTGGAACAGACCACCTCCCCGATATAGAGAATATCCGCTTCTGTTTCGTAAGCCATTTGCTGATAGAATTGGCGGATACCCTTTTTGCCCCACTCGAACAGACAGGGGCCGATGGCGATTTTCATGACTGCCCACTCCGTAATGCACTGCCGAAAAACCGGTCAAGCGGTAAGCCCCAGCGCGGCCAGGCTCAACGCAACCCTTCCATTGTTCTTGATTGGCTACTGCCAATTTTCCTGATAGGTACCCAAGGTATGGGTCGTCCCTTCCGAGGTAGCGTTCAGGGTACGAATCCATTTTGTTTTGGGGCGAAACGATTTGGGGTCGGCATAGTAGGCATCCACGGCCTGACGCAAGACCTGGGTGACGGTGGCCACGTAGGATTTGGTGCGCTGCCGCCCTTCAATTTTCAACGAGGCGACCCCGGCTTCGATCACCTCGTCGAGCATTTCCAGAATGTTGAGAGATCCCGGCTCTTCCATGACGTGGTAGACCTGTTCGTTGGCCTGGAAGCGCCCTTTGCAGATGGTGGGGTAGGCGGCCTCTTCGCCGGAGGCATATTCGGCGATCAACACCCCGCCCAGGCGGGTTTGCAGCCGTTCGCCCTGATTTTCGAAGCGGACCTCCCGGGCGGGTGAACAAACTCCCTCGATATTGGGCGAGACGCCGGTGGTATAGGAGGAGAGGAAGCAGCGTCCTTCGGCCATGACGCACAGCCCACCGAAGGCGAAGACCTCCAACTCGACGGTGGTTTGGGCGCGCAAGTGGCGAATCTCCTGCACGGTCAACACGCGGGGCAGAATCACTCTGGCGCAGTGGAAATGGCGTTGATAAAAGTTGATGGCCTCGGCATTGCTGGCCGAAGCCTGCACCGACAGATGAATCGGCAACTTTGGATAGCGTTGGTGGCAATAATCCAGCAGGGCGATGTTGGCCAGGATGATGGCATCGGCCTTGAGGCGGGCGGCCATATCCACGGTTTGGAACCAGATGGCGGGATCTTCGCCCTGGGGGTAGGTATTCAAGACCACATTGGCCCGCACGCCTTTGCTGTGGGCATAGTCGATACCGGCGGCGGCCTCGCTCTCGCTAAAATTGAGTCCTTCGAAGTTGCGGGCGTTGGTGGCGTTACGAAAACCAAAATAGACGGCATCGGCACCATGATCGACTGCTGCTTTCAGCGACGGGAGATTGCCTGCCGGTGCCAACACTTCCACTTTTTTCATGGTGACCATCCTGGGGTTGCGGGTCTTTGGTAAGGTGAAACGCTGATTGATCAGTTTATCCCAGCCGTTCCGACAAGGCAAAGGGGTTGTCGCACCTTGGACCATGCAAATGGTGGCAAGTTCATGGCATAAGAGCGTCAGAATCGGTTAACCATGGACATTTTGCGCTGGCAAACAGAGAAAAACAGACTGATATTCCGCACAGATCAGACACTGGCTATTTTTTTGCATAGTGCGTAGCAGCCGTATTTGGAAATTGATTGTCACAGTATTTCAATTTCAGCTTTCGGCATGTCCGATTCTTTAAAGCGATCCCATCTCAAACAGGAGCGCACTGTGTTGTTGTTGGCTGCGCTCTCTTTGCCGCTTTTGGTGGTGGTTGACCAGGAGTTGCATTCTGCCGTAGAGAGTGAGAGCAACCGACCTGCGCAAACGATACAGCGTTCCACCCGTACCGCCTTGCACAAGAGTATTGAAGAGGGACGTATTGCTGATGCGCTGCAGTTGATCAAGACTGGGGCTGCGGTCAACGCCCAAGACAGTTTTGGTTTGGCACCGATTCACTTTGCGGTGATCAAGGATGATCCGCATTTGGTCAAGGAGTTGCTGACCCATAAAGCGGACGTCAATGCCCGCGACCGCCGTGGGGACACTCCCCTGCACATGGTTGCGGCCAACAGCGGTTCCCTGGCGGTGGCGCAACAGTTGTTGAACAACGGTGCCAATGCCAACGTGACCAACAGCGATGGCAGCACGGCCCTGCATTGGGCGGCTGGGGAGGGCAATGTAGCGTTGGTCAAACTGTTGCTCGACAAGGGGGCCAAGATCAATGCCCGCGACCTGAAGGGGGATACGGTGTTGCACTGGGCGGTTGAAGAGGGCCGTTTTAGTGTTGCCGAGTATCTATTAACGGCGGGGGCGGATGCCAACGCCAAGAACCACTATCAGCGCACCCCTTTGCATTGGGCGGCCCGCAAGGGGCATGGTGCGTTGGCTGAATTTTTATTGGCCAAGGGAGCGTTGGCCGACGCTCGGGCCACGGCGGGCGATACACCGTTGCATTGGGCGGCTGCCGAGGGCCATTTGGCCTTGGTCACCTTGCTGGCCAAGCGGAGCCCCAGTCTGGACATCAAGGCCCAGTTTGGCGAAACGCCTTTGCACTGGGCGGTATTGCGTGGTCATGATACGGTGGTGGCTTTTTTGGTGGAACAGGGTGCGGATGTCAACATTGCCGACGAGATGGGCAACACACCGCGCACGCTGGCCCGTGACAAGGGCAACGAAGGCATTGTCAAACTGCTCAATGTGCGTGAAACCCTGCATTCGGCCAAGGTGGTCAACAAACCCGGCACCCCGATTCGGGTCGCTTTGGTCAATGGCGAGGAGCAACCCTGAACTCCCCCCGGAAAGAGATCCACACGGGCAAGCGGATTAACATGCAAGGAATTCTGCAACATGAAAATCACCATAAAAAATCTCGGCGCCATCAAACAGGCAGAGTTCACACTTGGGGAACTGACCATCATCTGTGGTGAAAACAACACCGGCAAGACCTATGCGACCCATGCGACCTACGGATTTTTGGATTTTTTGCGCACCAATGCGGAATTTCCAGTCAGCAGCGATGCCGTTGAAAAGTTGTATGCGGAGGGTGTAATTCAGCTACCCCTTCATCCATACATCGAAAATTTGCAAAATAATTTCAATAGCAGTTCAATAGCATTTTCGAAAATGCTGTATAAGGTTTTTTCCGGCGACGAGGCGCATTTTAACGAATCTTCGCTCAGTTTTGACATGGATTATGGAGACAGAAAACTAAACAACAAACATAGATTCATTTTCGGAACCGCCAACAATGGCATTCTTGGTATCAGCACGATCCCAGATATGAACAGTCTGGAGGTCACTCTAATCGTTGAAAAATCGGACAAGGAATTACCACCAAAACATTTTGTTGTTGATATGATCCAAAAAGGGATACGCACTATCCTATTGGAAAGCATTATCCCAAAGCCATTTTTAGCCAGCGCGGAACGGACAGGTGCAGCTATCTTCCAAAAGGAGCTTGACTTTACCAGGAACAGACTGATTGAAATACTTGGTGATAGCAATAGCAATTTTAATCTCTTTCAATTACTGAAGAATTTCAGCGGAGAGTACTCAATCGCAGTAAGAAATGAGGTAGATTTTGTTCGATCAATATGGAACATTGCCAACAAAGAGAGCTTTATATTAAAACACCATCATGATTTACTGGAATCATTCAAAGATATTATTGGTGGAGAATACAAAGTATCGCAACATGGTGGATTGAAATTTTATCCAACTTCAAACGATGGAATGATATTATCATTAATGGAAGGCTCAAGCGCGGTGCGTTCTCTGCTGGACATCGGTTTTTATCTTCGCCATGTGGCAGCCCCTGGCGACCTTTTAATGGTCGATGAACCAGAACTCAACCTGCACCCAGAGAATCAGCGGAGGATTGCACGACTTTTTGCACGATTGGTCAATATTGGGATCAAGGTATTTATTACAACACATAGTGATTATATCATTAAAGAATTAAATACACTGATCATGCTCAATCAAGACAAAGAACGACTTAAAAAACTTGCCGAACGCGAAAATTATATCGATTCTGAAAAGCTGGATCATGACAAGGTTAAGATGTACATAGCTGAAGAACAAACCCTTACTCAAGCTGAAATTGATCAAATATATGGAATGAATGCGCGCAGTTTTGACAAAACCATAGAAGACATGAATAGAATTCAGGAAGAGATCATTTGGGGAGAAGAATGATGTCGGATATGAATATTCTTTCCCAGATGATCAAGGAAGCGGCTCTGGTGCAAAAGGAAAAAGAGCATGGCAAGCTGTTTGTAGTACTGAACGAGCCACAAGCACAAGATTCCAGTGCAACAATCCGGCATTTACCGCATGATGCACTGGTTATTAAGGTAGATGCATTCAGGTCGCCAGATACAATTTTCAATGGAACAAACGGTGAATGTAAACGTGCGGATTATGTCATTATCAGTGAAGAAAAAAGATGTATCCTCTACATCGAAATGAAACGCACAAAAGATGGACGGAACGAAACGGTCAAACAATTGCAGGGTGCGCACTGTTTTGTCAGATACTGCCAAGAGGTTGGCAAGAGCTTTTGGAAAAAAGACGATTTCCTGGACAACTATAATAACCGGTTCATCAGCATTGGCCGCACGAGCATAGCAATAACATCAAGAGAAAGAATGAGTAATAATAAAGAGTTGCATGACACCCCAGACAAAGCAATGAAAATCGACTGCCCTCGCTACCTGCAGTACAACAAACTTGCCGGTGCAGGATCCTGAACATCTATTCAACACAAAAATCAAGTACAGCTCCAGATCGGCGTCCTGCAACTTTGCTTTTGGTACGCCTTGCGCAAACAGCCATCGCCTGCCAGAGAAACCCTTAGAATTCCTTAGAGGCCCTTGCCGTTGGCACTGTTAATAGTCGGGCTCCGCCCTCCCAAGGCGTGCCCCTGCGGGGCACAAATCTGTGCGGCGTGCGCAAATGCTACGCATTTGCTTCTGTAAAACGCCGCACATTACAAGCATGGCTCTGCCCTGCACCCGCCAGGGGCGATGATCGCCCCTGGACCCCGCAATTATTTCGTCTCCTCCGGTGGCCAGGATCTCCCCGCCTCCGGGACAAGGCCCAACTGGCGCAACACCCGCTCCACGATAAAATCCACCAGTTCCAGCACCGAACCCGGTCGATGATAAAAGCCGGGCGCGGCGGGCAGGATGGTTACCCCTAGCTGGCTGAGAGTCAACATGTTTTGCAGATGAATGGGCGACAAAGGCGTCTCACGCGGCACCAGCAACAGAGGGCGACGCTCCTTGATCATCACATCCGCTGCCCGCTCAATCAGGTTATCCGACAGGCCATGGGCAATGGCCGCCAACGTACCCATGGAACAGGGGCAGATCAGCATGGCCCGCCCTGCCCCACTCCCGGAGGCCATGGGAGCATACCAGTCGCTGGCACCATAATGGCGCAAAGCCCCCTCGGCCACCGTCACCCCATCAGCCTGCAACAAAGCAAGCAAACACTCCTGCACCAGCGCCCCATCCCCCTCTGGCAGAGAGAGGTCACACTCCTGTTGCAAAACCACCCGTGCCGCTGCCGAAATCAGCAGATCAACCCCCTGACCATGCCACAACAGAGCGCGCAACAACCGTAAGCCATAGAGGGCACCCGATGCGCCGGTCCAGGCCAGGGTGATGCGCTGCTCTGCCATATCCTACCCCCTACACATTGAAACGGAAGTGCATGCAGTCACCATCGGCCACCAGATAGTCCCGCCCCTCCAGACGAAACTTGCCCTTCTCCTTGGCCCCCTGCTCTCCCTTGCAGGCGATCATCTCGTCAAAAGCGATCACTTCCGCACGAATAAAACCCCGTTGAAAATCGGTATGAATCGCCCCCGCCGCATCATAGGCCGTCGCCCCCTGTTTGACCGTCCAGGCCCGCACCTCCTTCACCCCCACGGTAAAAAAGGTCATCAAACCCAACAGATCATACGCCTTGCGCACCAAACGATCCAAACCCGACTCGCTCACCCCCAAATCTTCCAAGAAGACCTGGCGCTCGGCCTCGTCCAACTCACCCATTTCGGCCTCGATACGACCACAGATGGCCACGACAGCAGCATTCTGCTCCACGGCCAGACGGCGCACGGCATCGACCATCGCATGTCCACCCTCCTGTTGCGCCTGCAACAGCTCATCCTCTGCCACATTGCAGACATACATGACCGGCTTGCTGGTCAGCAAAAAAAGATCCTTGAGACTGGCCAACTCCTCTGCGGTCAAACCCTGCAGACGGATCGGGGTGCCATCATTCAGACCCTGTACCACCCTCTGATACAACTGCTCCAGCAGTTTGGCCTCTTTTTCGCCCACTTTGGCCTTTTTGCTGGTGGCGGTCAGACGCTTTTCCACCGCCGCCAAGTCGGCCAACATCAACTCGGTTTCGATGACCTGAATATCGGTCACCGGATCAACCCGCCCCTGCACATGGGTAATGTCATCATCGACAAAGCAGCGCACCACGTGTGCCACCGCATCCACCTGACGGATATGCCCCAAAAATTGATTGCCCAAACCCTCGCCCTGACTGGCTCCCTTGACCAGACCGGCAATGTCGACAAACTCCATCACCGTGGGCACCACCCGCTGTGGCTTGACCAGGGTTACCAAGGCATCCACGCGGGGATCCCGGACCGCCACCACGCCCACATTGGGCTCGATGGTACAAAAAGGATAGTTGGCCATCTCGGCACCGGCTGCCGTCAGGGCATTAAAAATGGTAGACTTGCCCACGTTGGGCAAACCAACAATTCCGCATTGCAGGGCCATGGTTCTCTCTTGATTGGGGGCTGAAGTCAGTGAGAAATTCAGGCGATAGCGCCCACACCACGGGTGGCGGGCGCAGCCGGCGCGTTGTACAGGCTGTTCATCGCACCCGGCAAATCACCTTTGAGAATGAATAACAACGCCTGCGGCAAACGATCCAGTACCGCCGTCAAGGCGGTGCGCTCGGCGCTGTGGAAAGGAGACAACACATAATGGGCTGGATCAACCCCGGCGGCTGGACGACCGATCCCTAAGCGCACCCGCACAAAATCAGGGGAACCCAACACCTGCTGGATGGAACGCAAACCGTTGTGGCCACCATGCCCACCACCCCGCTTGATCCGCACCCGCCCCGCCTCCAGATCCAGATCATCATGGAAGACGATCACCTGAGCAGGGGGCAATTTATAAAACCGGGCTGCCGCACCAACCGCGTTGCCCGACAGATTCATGTAGGTTTCTGGCAGCAACCACCACAACCGCACACCCTGGTAGCGCCCCTCGCCGAAACGGCCCTCAAAACGACGACCCGACGCGGCCAGGGAAAGCTCTTGGGCCAATCTCTCCACGGCCATCCAGCCCAGATTGTGGCGGGTATCCTGGTATTTTTCCCCCGGATTACCCAGACCAACCAAAAGGGCCATCTCCCCATCGCTCATGACAATCCCTCCTCCCGCACCAGGAGGAGGGATCCATCCTGAGCCGGTGCCGGATGATTAACCAGCCGCACCCTCATCAACCACTTCCGCACGCACCGCAACCACGGTCACGATGGTCATATCGGCCTCACCCCGCGCCTCGACACCTTCCGGCAGGTTGACATCCTTGATATGGATCGAATGACCAATATCCAGATTTGCGACAGAGACCTCGATAAAATCGGGAACACTGCCTGCCAAGCAAGCAATTTCCAACTCGCGGTGAATCAACTGCAAAATCCCACCGGCTTTGACACCGGAACACTTGTCTTCGCCCACCAGATGAACGGGGATGGCGATTTCGATCTCATGATTGGGATCAAAACGGACAAAATCGATATGCTCGGCCAAGCCGGACAGCGGATGGACCTGATAGCCACGCATCATCACCATGTTGCGACTGCTGCCATCGATAACCAACTCCTGTGGATGGGTACGCAAACCACTTTTCTCTTTGGCCAACAGATCTCCCCACTCTTTGGCATTGAGGGAGAGGTTGATATTGCTTTGTCCGGCGCCATACAAAACTGCCGGAAGTCTACCTTCACGACGCAGTTTGCGGGCCACCCCCTTGCCGGTCCCGTAACGAGTTTTTGCATTGATCACTGCCATGTTTTTCTCCTCTTCAAACAAAACGAATCCCTTCATGGCTGAAGGGATCACCCACACACCGGCCTCCAGGGGTGCCGGATGTGCTTGCACATGCTTGCTGTCCCGCTAGACGAACAGGGAACTGACCGACTCTTCGTCGCTAATGCGGCGAACGGCCTCACCCAACAGGCCGGAGACCGTATGGTATTTAATTTTGCTACTCAGTGCGGCGGCGGCGGGCTGGGCGATGGTATCGGTGACCAGCACCTGATCCAATACGGAAGCGTCGATACGTTCCACAGCCGGACCGGACAACACACCGTGGGTACAGACCGCAGACACCGAACGGGCGCCCCGCTCCATCAACGCTTCGGCAGCCTTGACCAGGGTGCCTGCCGTATCCACCATATCATCGACGAGGATGCACTCCTTGCCCTCCACCTCACCGATGATGTGATGCACGGCGGCGACGTTGGCCGCCGGGCGCCGTTTATCGATGATGGCCAGATCCACATCCAGGCGCTTGGCGTAAGAACGGGCCCGCACCACCCCACCCACATCCGGCGAGATCACCATGGCATTGTTAAAGCCCTGCCTGCGCACCGCCCCCAACAGGACAGGTGTGGCGTAGATGTTATCCACCGGCATATTAAAAAAGCCCTGAATTTGTCCCGCATGCAGGTCCAAGGTCAAGACCCGACTCACTCCGGCGGCATCCAGCAGATCGGCAACCAATTTGGCGGTGATCGGGGTTCGTCCGGCCTCTTTGCGATCCTGGCGCGAATAACCAAAATAGGGGATGACCGCCGTGATCCGGCCCGCCGAAGCCCGCCGCAGGGCATCAACCATGATCAACAATTCCATCAGATGGTCATTGGCTGGGGCTGAGGTGGACTGAATGACGAACACATCCCTGCCGCGCACATTTTCATCAATCTGCACAAAAATTTCGCCATCCGAGAATCGCCGGATGGTGACATGCGCCAACACAACTGACAGATACTCCGCTATGCGCCGACCCAGCTCCGGGTTGGAGGTGCCGGCAAAAATTTTCATTTTCTCTATAGACATCGCGCTAAACCAGACGGTGTTGACTTGCGCTTTCTCACCGGACTGCACCCGTTGACCAACACAACGCTGCACCAGACCGGAAAACGAAAGCACCAAAACCCCGGCACCATACACCACATCCACCCCGATGGCAATGGCCAAGTGCTTGATTGTTTTTTTTCAATAGAGCCGCACGCAAAAATGTGTCACAATTCTGCTTACACGCCATGCCGCACAAGTCACTCGTTTTAACCCACCTCTGGATGTTTGGCCATGACATACCGACAGGTTTCCACTGTTCCTGTCCACGAATCAACCTGCCGGCACCATGCACCCGACCAGCATCCCAGACTGTACTGCTCTCTCCGACTGGCGATCCTGCTGCTGTTGCTCCTTGTCTTGACCATCCCAACAAACAGTCAGGCGTCGGAGACTGCTGTCCCGATGCCGCTCTCCAGCCAACTGGCAGGACTTTCCGCCACCCACCATATCCGCATACTGGAAGATCCCAGCCGTCAACTGGGTTTGCCGGACATTTTGCGACCAGAGCAACAGGAACGTTTCCAGAATATCGGCTCCATCAGCAGCCGAGGCATCTCCTCTTCTGCCTGGTGGGTCAGCCTGCAGGCCCACAATCCCAGCGACCAATCCATCCACTGGCTTTTGCAGGTGTTTCATCCCAATATTGATTTTCTGGACATCTACCACTTGTCCGGGCAACAGGTTGTCGCGGCGTGGCAGTTGGGGGATCATCGCCCCTTCCAGAATCGCCCCATCGCTTACGAAACCCCGACCGTCCCCATGGAGAGCGCGCCCAAGAGCACGAGTCAGATCTATCTGCGCTATGTTTTTGAGGAAGCCGGTGCCATCGATACCGAACTTCTTCTGTGGGATGCCGACGCCTTTGCCGCCCACCGGGAGCACTACGGACTATTGGTTGGCACCTATACAGGGAGCCTGATTTTCATCTCTCTCTATAACCTGTTTATCTATCTTTCGACCCGCATGCGGGAGTATCTTTGGTATGTCATCTATCTGGCGGTATATGTCATCGCCAGTCTTGCCATATCTGGGATTGGTCATCGCTATATTTATCCCGATTCTCTCTGGTTAACCGACCATTTTCCCACCTTCATGCTCTGCCTGTCGGTGATTTTTGGGGCCCAATTTACCCGCTATTTCCTGAACATGCGTACCGAGACCCCCTTGTTGAACAGGTTGATGCTGTTGTGCATGGCCAGCATGTTGTTGGCGTCGTTATGCGCCATCATCGGGCCGCGTCAGATCGGTTTGCAGATGGCCTTTGCGCTGAGCATGCTGCACTTTCTGCTCACTCTGGTCGGCAGCAGTTGGCTGTGGTGGCGTGGTTACCGCAAAGCCCGTTTGGCGACCTTTGCCTGGGGCATTTTTGCCATTGGTGTCGCCATCAGTTGGGGCCGCTATATGGGCTATGTGCCCACCACTTTGCTGACTTTGTGGAGTGGTCGCATCGCCAGTTGTCTGGAGGCGGCCATACTCTCTTTTGCCTTGGCGGACCATATCAATCTCTTGCGCCAGGAGAAGGATCATGCCGTTGCCCGGGAGCATGCGGTCATCCGACGCGCCAACACGGATCTGGAGATCAAGGTACAGGAGCGAACACAGGATCTGCAGCAAAAGAATCAGGAGTTGGCCAATGAACGGGAGCTGTTGCGGGCCACGCTGGAGTCCACGCATGACGGCATTCTGGCGGTAGGCAGCGATGGCATTGTCACCCATTCCAACCATCAATTTTTGCGCTTGTTCCAATTTCCGGCCCATACGCGACCTCCCGGAGCGGCCACGGAGTGGAACACCACAATCAGCGCCGCCCTCACCGATGCGCAGCATTTTGACAACAAGCTCTCCCCGGCCTACCATCCGACCAATGATGACCACACGGTGTTGCCCTGCAAGGATGGCCGTCTGATCGAGAGTTATTCCGTGCCTCTGCTCAAACAGGGGGCTCGTGTTGGCCGGGTTTGGAATTTTGCCGATGTCACACAGCAAAAGCAGTACGAGACCCAACTGCTGCAAGCCAGACAGGAGGCTGAGGCAGCCAACCGCAGCAAGAGTATCTTTTTGGCCTCGATGAGCCATGAAATTCGCACGCCGCTCAATGGTATTTTGGGCATGGCGGAGCTGCTGCACGCACTGGAATTGCCGCCCTCTGGCCAGGAATACTGCCTGTCCATTCTCAGTTCTGGGCGTTCTTTGCTGCATATCATCAATGATCTGCTGGATTATTCCAAGATTGAGGCCGACAAGCTGCACCTGGAGCAGATCCCGCTTAATCTGCGTGCCCTGTTGCAGGATGTGGCCAACCTGTTCCGACAGTTGGCCAGCAAAAACGGTCTGCAATTTTTTCTGCAGATTGATCCGTCCACGCCTGGTTGGATCGTGGGAGATCCGACCCGTCTGCGGCAAATCCTGGTCAATCTCTTGGCCAATGCCATTAAATTTACCCCACAAGGCGAGGTCACCTTCAGCGCAACCCTGGTTCCGGGTGATGAACGTCTGCCACAGTTGCTTTTTGCCATCCAGGACACGGGCATCGGCATTGCCCCTGACCAGTTCAAAAAGATTTTTCGCTCCTATGAGCAGGCGGAGACCAGCACCACCCGTCAGTATGGTGGCACCGGCTTGGGCTTGGCCATCACCCATCAACTCACTCAACTCATGCAGGGACAGATCGAGGTCGAAAGCCAACTGCACAGAGGTTCACTGTTTCGGGTCATGCTGCCCTGCCAGCCATGTGATCCACCGACTGAACTGTCCGCACAGCCTGGGGTGGATAACACCCCTCTGGCACTGCCTGCCGACACCCAGATTCTGGTCGTGGAGGATGATCCCGTCAATCGGGCGGTCATGCGCGGCATGCTGAAGCGCTGGCCCATTCAGGTCACCTTTGCCCACGATGGACAACAGGCCATCGAACAGCTCTCCCAGAACAGCTATCATTTGGTTTTCATGGATTGTCAGATGCCGGAGATGGATGGCTATACCACCTGCCGCACCCTGCGGGCCATGGAGGAGAGTTTGGACCGCCACACTCCGGTGATTGCTCTGACCGCCTTTGCCATGCGCGATGACCGCGACAAGTGCATTGCTGCCGGCATGGATGACTATTTGGCCAAACCGGTCTCCTGGCGCGAGATTCGTTCCGCCTTGCAACGATGGCTTGCCACCTCGGCATGATTTTCTGCCTGCACGTTCCTGCTTGGCTCTGACCGGAGAAGAGAGTAAACTGAAAAAAGTGTACGCTTTACTTTAACTTCCTTTAATAACGGCCAAGCGCATGCCTTTTATTCCCCACACGCCGCAAGAGGTACAGGAGATGCTTTCTGTGCTGGGTGTAGAGCAACTGGAGCAACTCTTTGAGGAGATTCCTGGCGCTCTGCTTTGTCAGGAGGCGTTGCCTCTACCCACCCCGCTCAATGAGATAGGTTTGACCCGTTTGATGCGTGCGCGGGCTGGGCAGGATCGGGCGTTGCTCTGTTTTGCCGGTGCGGGCGCTTATGAGCATCATATTCCTGCGGCCATTTGGGAAATTGCCACGCGGGGTGAATATTATTCGGCCTATACGCCGTATCAGGCCGAGGCCAGCCAGGGCACGTTGCAGGTTTTGTATGAATACCAGAGCATGATGGCTGCCCTGCTGCAGATGGAGGTGGTCAATGCTTCGCTCTATGATGGTGCCACGGCTTTGGCCGAGGCCATCTTGATGGCCATACGCAGCAGGCCCAACCTGCCCAAGCGGGTATTGCTGCCCGACAACCTGCACCCCCATTACCGGCAGGTGTTGCAGGGCATGTTGACCGGGCAGGCGATTGAGATGGTGGCGCTGCCTTTTGATCGCCAGGGCGGCCAGATAGATGCGCAGGCGTTGGCTGCCCATGTGCCAGGATCGTTTGCGGCTCTGGTGGTGGCGCAGCCCAATTTTTTTGGCACGCTGGAGGATGTGGAGCAACTGACCGATTGGGCACATGCGCAGCAGGCACTGTTGATTGCTGTGGTCAATCCTCTGTCGTTGGGGCTATTACAGGCGCCGGGTTCGTGGGGCACGACCGGAGCGGACATTGCCTGCGGCGAGGGTCAACCGTTGGGTATTCCGCTCTCCTCTGGTGGTCCCTATTTTGGTTTTATGGGCTGCAAGCAGAGCCTGTTGCGTCAGATGCCGGGTCGCATTGCCGGACGCACGCTAGACAGGGATCAGGAAGAGGGTTTTGTCCTGACTTTGCAGGCCCGTGAGCAGCACATTCGGCGGGCCAAGGCCACGTCCAACATTTGCACCAACCAGGGTTTGATGACGGTGGCAGCGACCATATATCTCTCCTTGCTGGGACCGACGGGCTTGCAGCAAACGGCCCTGGCCTGCCACCAGAACACGATGGCGATGGCCACGCATCTGCAGCAGATTCCTGGAGTGCGTCTGTTTTTTGACCGGCCATTTTTTCATGAAATTGTCCTGCAGTTGCCGGTGGATGCTCAAGCGTTGCATACAGCCTTGGAACGCGAGGGCTTCTGTGCCGGTGTTCCGCTCGGTTCCTATTATCCAGAGATGGCCAACATGCTCTTGCTTTGTGCCACGGAGATGCGCACGGCGGATGAGATGGAACAACTGGCGCGCGCGATGCGCGCCCAACTGCCCCAGGAGCGCTAACCATGGAACCTTTACTTTCGCAATTAAGCCGCCCGCAACGGACCAACAGACAGCATACCCCCGGTGTGGATCCGGCTGCAGCGGTTGCCAACAGCCATCCAGGACTTGGTCGATTTTTGCGCCAGGCGCCTCCTCTGTTGCCGGAGGTTTCCGAATTGGACGCGGTGCGCCATTTTACCCGTTTGTCGCAGAAAAATTTTTCTGTGGACACCCATTTCTATCCGTTGGGTTCCTGCACGATGAAATACAATCCACGGGTGTGCAACACGGTGGCCATGCAGGCGGGTTTTTTGCAGCGTCATCCGCTGGCTTCGGCGCAGAGTGGGCAGGGGGTGATGGCCTGTCTGTTTGAGTTGCAGGAGATGCTGCGACAGTTGACGGGCATGGCGGCCTTGTCGTTGACCCCCATGGCGGGTGCGCAGGGGGAGTATGCGGGTGTGGCGATGATTGCCGCCTACCATCGCCAGCGCGGCGATGTTCAGCGCAGTGAAATGTTGATCCCTGATGCGGCCCATGGCACCAATCCGGCGACTGCCGCCCTGTGTGGTTTCAGTGTGCGTGAAATTGCCACGGATGGTAACGGGGATCTGGATTTGGCGGCTCTGGCGGCGGCGTTGGGTCCACAGACGGCGGGTTTGATGTTGACCAACCCGTCCACCTTGGGTGTTTTTGAGCGGCGTATTGGTCAGATTGCCCAGATGGTGCATCAGGCTGGGGGGTTGCTTTATTATGATGGTGCCAATTTGAACGCCATTGCTGGCCGGGTGCGTCCGGGTGAGATGGGTTTTGATGCCATTCACATCAATGTGCACAAGACTTTTGCCACGCCGCATGGCGGTGGTGGTCCTGGTGCTGGTCCGGTGGGTGTTTCGGAGCGTTTGCGCCCTTTTTTGCCCATTCCGATGGTGGCCCAGGGAGATGAGGGTCAATTCTATTGGTTGACGGAAGAGCATTGCCCTTTGAGCATTGGCCGGTTATCGACTTTTTCTGGCAATATTGGTGTATTGTTGCGTGCCTATGCCTATCTGCGCCTGACCGGTGGTGAGGGCATGCGTCGGGTGGCCTCTTTTGCCACCTTGAACGCCAACTATCTGATGGCCCGCTTGACGCAGGCGGGATTTCAGGCCGCTTTCCCGGCGCGCCGGGCCACGCATGAGTTTATCATCACGCTGCAGCAGGAGGCCAAACAGTTTGGCGTGACGGCTCTGGACTTTGCCAAGCGGCTATTGGACTATGGTTTTTATGCGCCCACGATCTATTTTCCCATGCTGGTACCGGAATGTCTGTTGATTGAACCGACCGAGACGGAATCGTTGGAGAGTTTGGAGCGTTTTGTGGCTGCCATGGTGGCCATTCGGCAGGAGGCGATGGAGAACCCACAGCAGGTACGGCAGGCCCCCTTGGCGGTGCCGGTGCCGTTGGGCGGGCATAGTCGCCTGGATGACACTTTGGCTGCGCGCAAGCCGAATTTGCGCTGGTAATTGCTGTGTGGTAGACCATTGTTACAGTTATTGAACCTGGGCAATTTGCCCATTACCATTGAGGTTGCGTCATGAATCCGATCAAAAAAATCCATGCCCGTGAAATTTTGGACTCGCGCGGCAATCCGACGGTTGAAGTGGAAGTGCATACGGCCAATGGCTGTTCTGGCCGGGCGGCTGTGCCTTCTGGTGCTTCGACTGGCAGCCGGGAGGCGCTGGAGTTGCGTGACAAGGATCCGCAGCGTTATCTGGGCAAGGGGGTACAGCGGGCGATTCAGGCGGTCAATGGGGAGTTGGCCCAGGCACTGTTGGGTCAGGATTGTTGTGCGCAGCGCCTGTTGGATGCGACCATGATTGACTTGGATGGTACGCCGGACAAGAGCCGTCTGGGGGCGAATGCCATTTTAGGTATTTCCATGGCGACGGCCAAGGCGGCGGCGGCCACAGTCGGGCAACCGCTTTACCGTTATCTGGGTGGCATTCATGCCCATTTGATGCCGGTACCGATGATGAATATTTTGAATGGTGGCGCCCATGCGGACAACAATGTGGACATTCAGGAGTTCATGATCATGCCGGTTGCGGCCACCAGCATCAGCGAGGCGATTCGCATGGGGGCGGAGTGTTTTCACAACCTGAAAAAGGTGCTCAAAGAGCGGGGCATGAATACGGCTGTGGGGGATGAGGGGGGATTTGCGCCCAATCTGGCCTCCAACGAAGAGGCCATTCAGGTGATTCTCAAGGCCATTGAGATGGCGGGGTATCGTCCTGGCGAGGAGATCATGTTGGCGTTGGATTGTGCTTCTTCCGAATTTTACCGTGAAGAGGATCAGCAGTATTATCTGGCTGGGGAGGATCGCAATCTGAGTGTGGAGGAGTTGGTGGAGTATTATGCTGACCTGTGCAACCGTTATCCGATTATTTCCATTGAGGATGGGTGTGCGGAGAGTGATTGGCATGGATGGAAGTTGCTGACCGAGCGTTTAGGCAAGCGGGTGCAGTTGGTTGGGGATGATCTTTTTGTCACCAATCCGGCCATTTTGAGCAAGGGGATTGAGGCGGCTGTTGCCAACTCGATTTTGGTCAAGGTCAATCAGATTGGCACGTTGACGGAGACGTTTGCGGCCATTGAGATGGCCAAGCAGGCTGGTTACACCACGGTCATTTCGCACCGTTCTGGCGAAACCGAAGATACGACGATTGCCGACATTGCTGTGGCGGTCAATGCCGGACAAATCAAGACTGGTTCTTTGAATCGTTCCGACCGATTGGCCAAATACAATCAATTATTGCGCATCGAAGAAAAACTGGCGACATCGGCCCAATATCTTGGTAAAAGGGTGTTTTACAATCTCTACTCGGCCAGTCAAGGCTGATTTGGCAGCCCATTATCACCATTGGTGGTGACGGTAGACCTATTGTTCCAGGGAGGTTTCATGTCGCATTCGGATCGTGCGGATCCTATGGAGGGGATGAAAATTGGGGTAGTTGCCCAGCGTTTGGGTATTTCCATCCGCACCATTCACATGTATGAGCGGGAGGGGTTGTTCATTTCGCGCAAGAACGCTGCGGGCACCCGTTATTTTACCGAGCGGGATGTGGAGTGGTTGCTGGAGATCCGCCGCATGATCAAGGCGGGGATTGGCATAGCCGGCATTCGCCATCTGCTCTCGTTGATGCCCTGCTGGGAGATCAAGGGGTGTACTTTCAATGGCAAGGGGGGGTGTCCAGTGATTGTTGACCACAACTCGCCCTGTTGGGCCAACAAGAGCAACATTTGTGAGGCGACGCTGCAGGAGTGTCGGCAGTGTGATGTGTATGCGTTGCGTCACGATGTGGGGCAGTTGAAGCAGCGCTTGTACATTCGTCTGAAGACGGATGAGGAGTGCAAGCCGTCGTGTTCGTGATCTTTGTCACCCGTTAAGGACAGCGCCATTTCATGGAAATCCAACCGCAGCCATCGGATCCTTCGGCCAACCCTTCTGTCGAGCAGGCAGGGTTGGCTTGGTTGGAGCGGGCAGAGCAGAGTCGGGCAGAAGAGCGGGCGGCTTTGCAAGCCATTTTGCAGGAGCAGTTGAACGAGCAGAAGCGTGTGCGTCGTCACAAGAACTGGTTTCGGTTTTTTTTGGCGCTTTATTTGTTGGCTTTGTTATGGTTGAGCAATGCGGACCAGTGGCGGCAGATGGAGATCAAGGCCATACCGCACAAGAAATTTACGGCGGTGGTGGACATTCGCGGGCCGATCATGGCCACCACCAACACCAGTGCGGAGAACATCATCAAGGGTTTGAACAAGGCTTTTGCGGATCCGAACAGTGCCGGGGTTATTGTACGCATCAACAGTCCTGGTGGCAGTCCGGTACAGTCCGGGCAGATTTACGATGAGATGACCCGTTTACGGGGGCGTTTTCCCGACAAGCCATTTTATGTTGCCATAGAAGATTTATGTGCTTCTGGGGGTTATTATGTGGCGGCGGCGGCTCCGCACATTTATGCGGACCGGGCTTCGTTGGTGGGCTCCATTGGGGTGATCATGCAGGGTTTTGGTTTTCAGGAGAGTTTGAACAAGCTGGGCATGGAGAGCCGGGTGTTGACCTCTGGCAAGAACAAGGCTTTTTTGAATCCTTTTGCGCCCGTGGACAGCAGCGAAAAGACGCATGCGCAGAATTTGCTGGACAAGATTCACAAACAGTTCATCGAAGCGGTGCGCCAGGGTCGGGGTGACCGGCTGAAGGGGGATCAGGCGGCGTTGTTTGAGGGTTTGATTTGGACTGGCGAAGAGGCGGTAGAACTGGGTTTGGTGGATGGGATTGGTTCTGCCGAATGGATTGCCAGGGAGTTGATCAAGCAGGAGAAGTTGGTCAATTTCACCCAGAAGAATGATTGGTTAAGCCGTGTTTCCAAGGAGATGGGGATTCAGTGACCCCCGATGGAACCTGAAACAATTGCGGGTCCAGGGAGCTGGCTCCCTGGCGGGTGCAGGGCGGAGCCATGCTTGTCATGTGCGGCGTTTAAGATAAGCAAATGCGCAGCATTTGCGCACGCCGCACCAATTTGTGCCCCGCAGGGGCACGCTCCTGGAGGGCGGATACCCGACATGCACCGTGTTGTCTGGATAACAATGCGGAAAAAGTTCAAATGCGATTGCCCTGCCTGACGATGCCATTACCCTCTTCAATTTTGTACGCTCACAGGGAAATCAACCTCGCTCATCTGGCAAATCGTGATCTACGTGGCCAAATTGGAGGATAAAGCATGATCACCGAATCAAGTGGGAACGTTTTTCTTGATCTTGGTTTTTCGCCGGAAGATGCCAAGGTATTGGCCATGCGTGCCGACTTGATGGGGAGTTTACGCCTTCTCATCCAAGAGCGTGGGTTGACGCAGACGGAAGCAGCCAAAATGTTTGGCGTCAAGCAATCCCGCGTTTCTGATCTCGTGCGCGGCAAATTCGCTCGCTTCACCCTGGACACGCTGATTGCCTTTGCTGTTCGGGCCGGAGTGCATGTGGAACTGCGTCTGGCGGCCTGATTGGCTGGGATTACAGGCCAGGGTTGCAAACGTGGGACTTGTCTGGGGTGGTCATGTGTATGCCCCTCTGGCATTGATTGCCGGAGCAGCGACATATTTCAAGCGTACAAGCGCTGTTCACCTTGACAATTCTCACATTGTTTCCAGGACGCTGACCTGCTGATGGATAAAGCAAGGTGAGTGTGTGCAAATCCTTATGGCACGCGCTGTTAATAGTCGGGCTCCGCCCTCCCAGAGCGTGCCCCTGCGGGGCACAGATTTGGGCGCGCTGCGCAGATTTGCTGCGCAAATCTGCTCACGTAAAAGCGCGCCATTACAAGCAGGGCTCTGCCCTGCACCCGCCAGGGGAGATAATCTCCCCTGGACCCCATATGAATTTTTTTAACAGATTCAAAGGGCTATTCCGCCAACAACACCCGATTCCGACCACTCTGCTTGGCCAAATACAACGCAGCATCCGCTTTGCGCAACAACTCCTCCATCTGATTGCCATGCCGGGGAAACTCCGCAATACCGATGGAAACGGTAATCGTCCCCAAGGCCACACCGGCATGCGCCACTTGTAACGCTTGCAACTCCTGCCGAATTCTCTCCATCCGCTCACGCGCGGCCAGAATCTCCAAACCGGGCAACACCACGGTCATCTCCTCCCCACCATAGCGACAGGCAATATCACTCTTGCGCAAACGATCCCGCAACAGACGCGCCACCTCCCGCAACACAGCATCCCCGGCATCATGGCCAAAGGTGTCGTTGAAACGCTTGAAATGGTCCACATCAACCATCGCCACCGATAACGGTTGCTGGGCACGCGCTGCCCGACTCAACTCCCGAGGCAAGGTCTCATCCAGATAACGCCGGTTGAACAGGCCCGTCAACACATCCCGAACCGCCTGATCCTTGAGACGCTCCCGCATGCGCAAATTGGCCAACGATAATTCAATCGCCTCCCGCACCGTACTCATCAAACCGGAATGACGGTCAAAACGACCATCCGCCCCCTCCGCCCGTTCATGCAGATGCAAAAAGCCAAACACCTTGCCCTGCTCCCACAACGGCAGACAACAACACCCACCACTCTCTTCCCAATGCAACCGACACCCCTCCCGGTGCGACGCCGCCAACTGCCACCCCTCGGCAACCATGCAGGTCGATGGCGGAAAGGCCCCATCCGTATCGCCCCCCCAACGACCGGCCAAGCCGTACCCCTCCCCCTCCTCCAACAGCACCACCCCATCCAACCCCTTGAACAACTCCTGCAAGGACTCTTCCAGGACACGTACCGCCTCTTCCATGGTTGCACAACCCTGCAAACGCTCGTTCATGCGACTGAGCAGCACCAGTTCATTATGATGCTTCTGCAACTCGGCCAACGAATCAGCCAAACGCTGATTCATCTGCACCAACAACTCTTCCTGACTCTTGCGTTCGGTCACATCGCGCATGATGGCGGTAAAGAAAGGATTACCCGGCTCACCCCAGGCCGCCAACGAAAGCTCAATGGGAAACTCACGCCCATCCTGACGCAAGCCAATACGCTCCACCGTTTTGCCCACCACCTCCGACTCCCGCCTCTGCACGTAACGCTGCACCCCCTGCTCGTGCTCCGGCAAAAACCGACCCGGCATGATACGCCGCAACGAACGACCACGCATCTCCTTGGCGGTATAACCAAACATGCGCTCCGCCGCCGGATTCCATTCGCGCACCTTGCCAAAACGGTCGATGGTGACGATGGCATCGTGCGCCGTCGCGTTCACCGCCGCCAAACGACTGGCATGCTCACGAATGGCTACCTCATCCCGGCGCTGATCGGTCACATCGGTCAAGGCGATCACTACCCCACCCCCCGGCATGGGGTTGGTCTTGACATCCATGGTCCGACCGTTGGCCAACGGCCAGTCAAAACGCCAGGGCATCACCTGATCGGCCAGGCGATCCACCACCTTGCGAACAACCTCTTTGCGCTGCTCATGAATGCGCAAAAATTCACTCAACGGCGTCCCCTGCTTGGCAAGCGCCATCGGATAGCCCGGATAATCAAAGAAACGCTCATTCCAAGCCTGCAAGCAAAGTTCCGCATCAAACATGCCCAAACCGTGGCGAATATTGTCCATGGTGGCCTGCAGCAGGATGCTGCGCTCGGACAAGGCACTGTTGGCACGCTTCAACTCCTGCTTGCGCCGGTACAATTCCAACAAAACAGAGACCTTGGAACGCAGGATACGCCCATCGACCGGTTTTTCGATGTAGTCGATGGCCCCCACATGATAGCCCTGCAAACGATGGCTATGGTCCTTGTAGGCCGCCGTGACGAAGATGATCGGCACCTCACGGGTCTGATCTTCGCCACGCAACCACTCAGCCACCTCAAAGCCATCCATGCCCGGCATGTTGATGTCCAACAAAATCATGGCCAGTTCATGTTCCAAGGCCAGGGCCAGCGCATCGTTGCCGGTGGTCGCCACCAACACCTCGGCATGCAGTTTGGTCAACAAGGTGCGCATCGCCACCAGGTTGGCGGCAATATCGTCCACGACCAATATTTTCGGTAACGTCTCAGCCATTCGCCCTTACTCCCATCTCGCGCAAATATGGCGCAATTTTTTCCAATGCCAATACCACCCTGTGCTGCTCTGGAACACACGCCAAGGCAGCCAACGGCATCTCCCTGGCCTCTGCCGTGGCCGGATCCTGGATGATACAGAACCCCCCTTTGGCGACAACACGACACGCCCCCGCCGCCCCATCCCCGTTGGCACCACTCAGAATGACCGCGACCAGATGCTCGGCCAAACTGTCGGCAGCCGATTCAAACAGAGGATCGATGGCCGGACGACTGCCATGCACCTTTTCATCCACCGATAACGAAAAACTGCTGTCCTGCTCCAACAACAGATGATACCCCGGCGGGGCCAGATAGATACGCCCCGCCTGCATGCACTCCTTTTCCCGCGCCCCCTGCACCCGCAGACGACAGGAACGGCCCAACAACTCTGGCAACAACCACTCCCCCCGCTCCCCCACATGGCACACCCCGACCAACGGCCAAGGATACCCCTCCGGCAGCGTGCCAAAAGCCATCTGCATGGCCCGAATCCCCCCCGTGGAACAGCCAAAGAGAATGACCGTGCCACGCTCCTTCATCGCAACCCGCCCTCTGTCCGCAAGCGAAAAACGCGCAGCAAGCGGTCAACAGCCTGAAAATCCTCTTTCTCGCCATAGGCATCCAGCGTCTCCTGCAAGCCCAGACACAGAAAACCACCCCGCACCAGACTGGCACGCATCAACCCCAAGCAACGCCCTTGCAAGAAACGGTCAAAATAGATCAACACGTTGCGACACATCACCAAATGGGCCTCACAAAACACGCCGTCCGCCACCAGGTTATGATGGGCAAACACCATCGCCCGTCGCAATGGTTCATGCATTTCCACCACATCCAGATGGGTCTGGCAATAATCGCTCAGTTTGCCCGCACCACCCGCCAAACGATAATTTTCGCTATACAAGGCCATGCGCCGGGCTGGGAAAATGCCCGCTTCCGCCGTGGCCAAGGCCGCATCGTTGATGTCCGTGGCATAAATCTGACACTGGGGCAAACACCCCTCCTCCGCCATCAGGATGGCCAACGAATAGGCCTCCTCACCGGTGGCACTGCCAACCTGCCAGATGTTGATACGCGGAAAGGTGCGCAACACCGGCAGAACGTGCCTGCGCAACAACAAAAACACCTCTGGATCCCGAAACATCTCCGTGACCGGAACCGACAGCGTGGCCAGAACCTTGGACAGAATGGTCTCCTCGCGCAATAAGCGGGGCAACAACTCCACCAGATGCTCCACGGCAAACATCCGTTGCAAACTCAGCAAACGCCGCCGCAACGAGGCCCGACTGTAGTGGCGAAAGTCATAGCCGTGGCGCAGCCTGAGCGTCTCCAGAAACAGCGTGATTTCGACCTCTTCCAGCTCCGAAACTTTCATGGCGGGGATTTTTGCTCCAGAGAACTCAACAGTTGCGCCATTTTGGCAAACAACTCTTCCACCACCACCGGTTTGGACAAATAATCGTTGGCCCCAGCGGCCAGACAACGTTCCCGATCTCCGGCCATGGCCTTGGCTGTCAGCGCCACAATGGGGACGTTGCGAAACACCTCCTGGGCCCGAATCTCCTGTGTGGCCTGCAAACCATCCTTGTCCGGCATCATGACATCCATCAAAATCAGTTGCACATCCCGATTGGTGGCCAACTGGGCCAGCGCCTTGTTGCCATCCTGGGCCATCAGCACCTTCATGCCTTTGCCACGCAACACCTTGGACAAGGCGAAGGTGTTGCGCATGTCATCATCCACCACCAGAATCTTGCGCCCTTCCCAGGTAATTTCCGGCACAGCGACCGTGGCTTCCACGGGCAACCGGTCCTGCACCTGGAGCAGGAAGCTTTCCACCTCCTCCTGCAGGCGTTCGTTGGAACGGTCGCTACGGATGATAATGCTGTCGGTAAACTCGCGAAAATGCAGCAACTCATCTGCTGTCAAATTGCGTGGCGAATAGACCACCACCGGCGGAACCGCCTGACCCAACTCGGTCACCAAGCGGTGCAAAAAGGCCACCCCCTCACTGACCGCCACACCCAGATCCAAAATCAAACACTGCACCCCACCGGCCCGCAATCGTGACAGACACGCCTCCCCGTTGGCCGCCTCTTCAACCATCACCCCGGCATGACGCAACAACTGCACCACCTCCTGACGCGAACCATCATCCGCATCCATCACCAGCACCTGTTTTTGCACACTGCCCTGGGCAGCCTGCGTCACCCGATCAAAGACCAAGGTCAGCTGCTCCTGGGTAACCGGCTTGGTCAAAAAACCCACCGCCCCCATGCCCAGGGCACGCAAGCGGGCATCCACCGCAGAGACAAAATGGACCGGGATCGATTGGGTCTGCGGATCCTCCTTCAAACGATTCATCACCCCCCAACCATCCATATCCGGCAGGCCCACATCCAGGATGATCCCCTTGGGCCGGAAACGCTGCGCCAACTGCAGACCGCTCTCGCCATCCGCCGCCAACAGACAGCGCAACCCCTTGCTTTTGGCTTGACCGTAGGTGATGCCCGCAAAAACCGGATCATCCTCCACCACCAGAATGACCGTATCCCCCTCCTGCAACAGCGCCCGATCATCCTGCGGATAATCCCGTCTGTCGTGCCACTCCGCGCTTTCCGCCCCCTCTTCCGGGGGCATCAGGGGGCTCTCGACCCGTTGCGCACCCGGTCCAGCATCCGGCAGCCACACCGTGAACTGGCTCCCCACCCCCTGCTGACTGCTGACGCGAATCTCCCCACCCAGCAGTTGGGCCAGTTTGCGGGCAATGGTCAAGCCCAACCCCGTGCCACCAAAACGCCGTCCGGTCGTGCCATTCTCTTGCGCAAACGCCTCAAAAATGTGCTCCAGGCGCTCCGGTGCGATACCAATGCCACTATCCACAACCCGTATCCCCACCCCATGCCCAGGCCAGGGAACCACCTCCAGACGCACCGTGCCCCGTTCCGTAAACTTGATGGCATTGCCGAGCAGATTGGTTAAAATCTGCTCCACCTTGCCCCGATCCGTATACAACACGGTGGCCACACCCGCCGCCTCTTCTGTCACCAGTTCAATGCCGCGACTCTGGGCCATGCGCCGAAAACGGCGCTCCATCACCCCCAGCAACTCCTGGGGCTGCACCGCCTCCAACACCACATCCATCCGGCCCGCTTCCACCTTGGAAATATCCAAAATATCATTGATCAGGCGCAGCAGATGGCTGCCGCTCTCCCGAATGATGTTGGCTGATTCCACCTGATCTGGATGTAAATTCCCCTCCCCGTTTTCGGCCAAATTTTCCGCCAGGATCAACAGACTGTTTAGGGGGGTACGCAACTCATGGGACATGTTGGCCAAAAATTCTGATTTGTAGCGCGAGGCCAACTCCCGTTCAAAGGCTCTTTTTTCCGACTCCTGCCGGGCCTCGATCAGGGCCTTTTCCCGCTCTTCCAGCATTTTGGCTTTTTCTGCCAGTGCCTCGTTGGCGGCCCGCAACTCTTCCCCTTGCACGCGCAGTTCCTCTTCCGAGGTGCGCAACTCTTCCGTCTGGGCGGCCAGCACATCGCCATGTTCCCGCAACTGTTGATTGCTGACCTGCAGGGCCGCCTCCTGGTTGATCAATATATCCTGCGAGGCTTGCAACGCTTCCGCCTGTTGCTGGGTACGCTGCAGCAACTCCTGCGTGTGCAGCGAACGGCGCAACAGTTCCAGATTCATGGCCGCCAGCACAGCAACCTCCTCCAGCAAAGCCTGCTGCCGCTCCGTTCTGGCCGTAAAGGCGCTGATCTCCAGGATGCCCTGCAAGCGCTCCTTCCACAACAACGGCACAATCGTCACCCGCAACAGGCCCGACACACCGATGCCAGAGGTCATCCAGGCATATTCGGACGGCACGTTATCCAGTTCCATAATCTGCCGGGTGCGGGCACATTGGCCAATGATCCCCTCTCCCAGCGCAAATGCATCCCCCCCTGCTGCCCGCAGCGTCAAGGCATAGGCACCGCAGCGCCGCAAGCGCTGTTCTCCTTCATCAAAATAGAACAGCGCCCCCTGTACCCCACCGATCAATGGCACCCACTGTTCCACCAAACTCTGGGCAAACGCCTCCACCGTGGTCGCCTGCAGCATGGTTTGATTGAGGGTGATGGTGGTATTTTTGACCCAATGTTGCAACTCCACCTCACGCGCCGTGCGTTGCAGCACATGGAGGGCACGGGCCATTGCACCAATTTCGTCCCCCCGTGTCAGGCCGGGAATCTTGACCTCCACGCTCCCTTCGGCCAGTTCACCCATCACCTCGGTGATGGCCTGCAAGGGGTGGGAGATGGTCACCGACAACCACGCGGCCACCATCAAAGCCAGCAGGCACACCACAAACAGCAGCATCCCCACAAAGTGGATGGCGGCATGGTTGCGCTCACTGAACTCGGCGGACTTGCGTTGCAGGTAGCGGGTGTGTCCGGCAACCAAACCGCCGACCAGAGTGGTAATCTCTGTTGCTTCCACCTGCAAGAGCGTGTGTGCCAGCGTACTGCTCTCCTTCTCCACCTTGATCGCGTGCTGCAAAATAGGCTGCAGGCGGGCCAAAGCCCCCCGCAAGGCCAGTGGTGCCCGTTCAGCCAAGCGCTCTATGGCATGTTCCAGGCGTTTCCCCTCATTGGCAATGACGGACAACTCTGCGCTGTCGTTCATCCCGGTCAAGCGGGCCAACATTAAACTGATTTTATGCAGCGATTCGGCGGCTTCAACAAGCTTGCCGCCATGCACCCCCTCGTTCTCTTCTCGATAGAGGCGGCTGACAACGGCCAGTTGTTCGGCCAACTCTTGTTCGGCGGGCAACCACTGACCATAAAAGAGCTGTTGTCGAATCACCACCAACTCGGCCAAACGGGGCAGTGCAACGCGCCACGACTCCACAATTTCCCCGATCCGATACAGCGTACCACTCTCTTCCTGCAACAACAGTTCCCCCTCCCACGTCTCCAACTGCTGCTGTGCTTTGGCCAACACCTCCAAACTGCCACGCAAATTTTTTTCTTCGCCGCTCAATAAGGCCAACACGACACGCTGGCGCAGCTCGGCCAGACTGCTTTCCAGGTTGGTCAAGTGCAAGGTCTCTTCCGCGACACTGCTGTAGCGATCCAAATAGTGATTGGATCGCACCAGATCCCGAAAATTCAGCCCTCCGCTCACCAAGATCAGGGCGAACAGGGCAAGAAAACCGACCAGGATACGGGTGACAATCTTCCAACGCATGGCAAAGGTGGGCACCAGGATAACTCCCCAATAATCACAGACTGCGTGCAGACCAAAAACAACTGTGGGTCCAGAGAGACTCTCAATGGACCCACAAGGATTTTTTATACCAAACAGTGCTCCACCTGCCAACCGTATCACGCGGCACGATAGACCGCTTTTCCCATACGCACGAAAGGCGGGCGCACCACTTGCACCTCCATCATGCGGCCACGCATATCCACGTGACACACGGTGCCGATGGCGATTTCGCTGGCAACGCGTGCCAGGGCGATACCCCGTTGCAGTGTCGGCGAAAAACCACCGCTGCTGATCATGCCGACCGCCTTGCCTTGCCAGAACAGGGCTTGATGGTCGCGCAACACGCCGCGCTCCAGCAGCAACAGGCCGACCCGTTTTTGCGCCACCGGTTCACCCCAATGTGCTTCCAGGGCATCACGACCGATAAAATCCCGATCCAAGGGTTCCCAGGCGACGGTCCAGGCCAACCCTGTCTCCAGGGGAGAGGTTTTGCCATCCATGTCATGCCCGTAGAGGTGCATGCCCGCCTCCAGGCGCAAGGTATCCCGTGCTCCCAAACCGATCGGCGCCACGCCGGAACGCAACAGACTTTCCCACAAGGTCAGACCATTCTCTTCCGGCACGATCAATTCAAAACCGTCTTCCCCGGTATACCCGGTGCGGGCGATACGCCAATCACCATCCTGCAGAAAATGAAAGGGTTTCAGTTCAACCGCCTGCTGACTCAACCCCTCCGGCAGGTAGCGTTGCACCTGGCTGGCTGCCTTTGGTCCCTGCACGGCCAAAATCATCATGTCACGCCGTTCCGCCACCCGCACCCCATACGAGGGGGCATGCACGCGAATCCAGGCGACAGCCTTGTCCCGCGTTCCGGCGTTGACGACCAGAAAAAAACGGTCCTTGCCCTGGCGATAGGCGATCAGATCATCGGAAATGCCGCCGTTGGCATTGAGCATCAAGCCATACTGGGCCTGCCCCGCCTGGGGGATGCGGGCCACGTCGTTACTCAGCAAAAAGCGCAGCATCACCTCGACACGGGCTCCGCTCAGATCGATCACCCCCATGTGCGACACGTCGAACATGCCACAGCGTGTGCGCACACTCTCATGTTCCCGCAGTTGCGAACCATAATGGAGCGGCATTTCCCAACCGGAAAATTCCACCATTTTTCCGCCCAGGGCCACATGTTGCTCGTATAACGGCGTTCGTTTCATCACTTTGTCACCTCATCGAGTCGTTGTAAACGCTGCAACAATGCCGACAGTTGGCTGAAGGGTACCATGTTCGGCCCATCGCACGGGGCATGGTCCGGGTCTGGATGGGTCTCCAAAAAGAGGCCCGCCACTCCAACCGCGACCGCAGCCCGTGCCAGTGGCGCCACAAACTGCCGCTCCCCCCCGGAAGCCTCTCCCAAACCACCCGGCAACTGTACCGCGTGGGTGGCATCGAAAATGACCGGAAAGCCTGTCCTGGCCATGATCGCCAGACTGCGCATATCCACGACCAAGTTACCGTAACCAAAAGCATAGCCGCGCTCACACAGCAAAAGCTGTTCATTGCCGGTTGCTGCCGCCTTGCGCGCGACCCCTTCCATGCCATCCGGGGCCAGAAACTGTCCTTTTTTGATATTGACCGGTCGCCCGGTCCGGGCCACTGCCTGGATAAAATCGGTCTGCCGACACAGAAAGGCGGGGGTCTGCAACAGATCGACCACTTCGGCAACCGCCTGGGCCTGGGCGACCTCATGCACATCGGTAACCACTGGCACGGCCAACTCGCGCCGCACGCTCTCCAGCACCCGCAACCCCACCTCCAGACCCGGTCCCCGATAACTGCTCCCCGACGAACGGTTGGCCTTGTCGAAGGAGGCTTTATAGACCAACGGCAAAGGGGGATCCAGGCGATTGACCAGTTCGGTCAGGAAGGAGGCGGTGGCAAGGGCAAACTCCCGTGCTTTGGCATAGGTCTCCCCCTCCAGCACGCACGGACCGGCGATCAGGGCCAACGGTCTGTGGTTGGCGAACTGGACCGGACCGACGGCGACCGTGCGCTGGACTGGTACCGTTTCTGACTGTGTTCCCCTGGTCATGCGCCTTTTTTCCCCAACAGGCTGGCGCCCACGAAGGCTGCGAACAGCGGATGGGGCCGGCGCGGTCGGGATTTGAACTCTGGATGAAACTGGCAGGCGATGAAAAAGGGATGTTCCGGCAGTTCGATCATTTCCACCAGAGAGCCATCCGGTGCGCTGCCGGAGAACACCATCCCGGCCTCTTCCAGACGGTTGCGGTAGGTGTTGTTGAACTCATAACGGTGGCGATGCCGTTCGGAAATTTCGCGCCGACCATAAATGCGGGCGGCCAAACTGCCCTCCTGCAAGGTACACGGGTAGGCACCCAGACGCATGGTCCCTCCTTTGTCGGCCCCCTGTTCCCGGCGTTGCAATTGGTTGCCATCCATCCATTCGATCATCAGGGCGACAATTGGATCCGGGGTATGGCTGTCAAACTCGGTCGAGTTGGCCTGCGTCAGGCCCAGGCGGTTGCGGGCGAACTCCACCACCGCCATCTGCATCCCCAGGCAGATACCAAAGAAGGGAATGCGCTGTTCGCGGGCATAGCGGATGGCCGCCAGTTTACCCACGGAGCCCCGTTCGCCGAAGCCGCCCGGCACCAGGATACCATCCACGCCCCCCAACAGGGCGGCGGGATCCTCTTTGTCCAACTGTTCGGCATCCACCCAGCGCAGGGCCACGCGGGCATTATGGGCGATACCGCCATGCGCCAACGCTTCGATCAACGATTTATAGGCATCCTTGAGATCGACGTATTTGCCCACGATGCCGATGGTCACCCGTTGCACAGGATTGATGGTTTTTTCCAGCACATCTTCCCAATCTTCCAACTGTGGCTCATCGGTCTGCAGGTTCAAATGGCTCAGCACTTTGCGCGCCAACCCCTCCAGTTCCAGGGCAAAGGGCACCTTGTAGATGGTGTCCTGATCCTGGCAGTTGATCACCACACCGGGATCCACGTTACAAAACAGGCCAATTTTTTTGCGCACGCTGACCGGCACCTCCCGATCACTGCGCACGATCAAAATATCCGGTTGGATACCGATGGCCAGCAACTCTTTGACCGAGTGTTGGGTCGGTTTGGTTTTCAACTCCTCGGAGGTAGGAATATAGGGCAGCAGGGTCAGGTGCATGAACAGGGTATTTTCCCGTCCCAGGTCGTTGCGCAACTGCCGGATCGCCTCCAGAAAGGGCAGTGATTCAATATCCCCGACGGTTCCCCCCACCTCGATGATGGCAATATGTACATCATTGGCCACACTCAGAATGGCCTCTTTGATGGCATCGGTAATGTGGGGAATGACCTGCACGGTGGAGCCCAGATAGTCGCCGCGTCGTTCCTTGCGAATTACCCGTTGGTAGATGCGCCCGGTGGTAAAATTATTGCTGCGCGTCATGGGGATATCCAGAAACCGCTCGTAGTGCCCCAAGTCCAGATCGGTTTCGGCGCCGTCGTCGGTCACGTAGACCTCGCCGTGTTGAAACGGGCTCATGGTACCTGGATCCACATTGATATAGGGATCCAGTTTTTGAATGGTCACCTTTTTGCCGCGTGCCTGCAGCAGACTGCCCAGCGAGGCTGCGGCCAGCCCTTTTCCCAGCGAGGAGACCACGCCACCCGTGACAAAGACAAATTTGGCCATCTCTTGTTCCTTACCCAACACGTGAATGCCGACTTCCAGGATTCCCAGTCTAGCACAAACCCGCCACCCTCGGTAGTTGGTCTCGCAGTAATTGCATTTAAAAGTTCCATGGGGTCAAGGGGAGATTATCTCCCCTTGCGGGTGCAGGGCAGAGCCCTGCTTGTAATGTGCGGCGTTTTACAGAAGCAAATGCGTAGCATTTGCGCACGCCGCACAGATTTGTGCCCCGCAGGGGCACTCTTTGGGAGGGCGGCAGCCCGACATACACCGTGTTGCCAGGGTAACGATGGGAAAAAATTCAAACATGCTTGCCCTGCAATGGTCTGACAGGATCCAGGCGGTTAATGTCTGGCTTTTACCCCCTCTTTGTGCCACGATGCAGGGCGCGATTGGCCCAAGAGTGAAAACAGCGCCATCGCCACCCCTGTAAATCTCTTTCAAACAACGACGGTACACCCTTATGACGACACCATCCCTGAAAATCGGCACCCGTGGCAGCGCCCTCGCCCTTTGGCAGGCGGAGTGGGTACGCTCCCTGTTGCGCGCCAACCAGCCCGACCTTACCATCGAACTGGTGATCATCAAAACCCAGGGCGATAAAATCTTGGATGTTCCGTTGGCCAAGGTGGGCGGCAAGGGGTTATTCGTCAAGGAGTTGGAGGAGGCACTGTTGGCCGGGGAGATTGATCTGGCCGTCCACTCCATGAAGGACATGCCGGCCCTGCTACCGGATGGTTTGGCCTTGACCACCATTCTGGAGCGGGAAGATCCCCGTGACGTTTTGCTCTCCACCCGCCACGCCTCCCTGCAGGCGCTGCCGCCAGGGGCCAAGGTAGGCTCCTCCTCGCTGCGTCGCCAGAGCCAACTGCTGCACCTGCGCCCCGATTTACAGATTCTTTCCCTGCGTGGCAACGTCAACACGCGCATCCAAAAGCTGGTGGAGGGACAATTCGACGCCATCGTCCTGGCCGCCGCCGGGGTCAAACGGCTGCAATTGACCCAACATGTGGTGGAATATCTGGATCCAACGCAGGTCATTCCGGCCAACGGCCAGGGTGCCATCGGCATCGAGGCACGCCAGGATGACCTGCGCCTGCTCAAGTTGCTGGCCCCGCTCAACCATCCCCCCACCTGGATCTGTGTCAGTGCCGAACGGGCATTTTTGGCCACCCTGGAGGGCGGCTGTCAGGTTCCCATCGCCGGTCATGCCACGCTCGACGGTCAGCAACTGCAACTGACCGGTCGCATCGCCTCCCTGGATGGCAGCACCCTGCTTACCCAAAGCAGACGCGGTTCCCAGGAGGATCCCATCTCCCTGGGCAAAGAGTTGGCACAGCAGCTATTGGCACAAGGGGGCAAACAGATTTTGCAGCAGATTGGTCTGGGCTAAAATAAGGTGGCGGGCAGTCGCCCATCGAATACCAACGCGTTTCTTAATTATTGGCGCTGTTAAAGTCGGGCGTCCGCCCTCCCAAGGCGTGCCCCTGCGGGGCACAGATTTGGGCGCGCGGTACAGATTTGGCTTTGCCAAATCTGCTTCGTTAAAAGCGCGACATTTCAGCAGGGCTCTGCCCTGCACCCGCAAGGGGAGAGAATCTCCCCTTGACCCCATGGTACCCTTCTTCGATTTTTTTGGAAAAAAATAAGGGGGGGGGGATCTCTCCCCCCCGGCAAACTATTTCAATGTCAGCGCCAGAGTCAACGAACCCGGTTCCTCACCCCCCGGAACCACGGTAAAACCCGTATGCTCCAGCAAGGTCAACATGGGCTGGTTGTCGGCATAGACCACGGCCAACAGCTTTTCCAACTTCCTGGCCTTGGCCATGCGGATAATACGCCGCAGGAGAAAACGTCCAAACCCCTGGCCCCGTTTCTCTTCACGCACCACAAAGGCCAACTCTGCCGTAGCCGTCTCCGGCATGCGGTAGTAACGCCCCACCGCCTGAATCTCTTCCCGTGGTCCCTGGCGCGAGGAGATGCACAACGCCAAGTCCTGGTTCTGGTCAATATTGACCAGACTGTAAGCCCCTTCCCGACTCATGCGGGTCGGCACATAGTGATAGCGCAACAACAGAGTCTCTTTGTCATGCGAATAGAAAAATTCCTGCAAACGACGCTCGTCAGAGGGCTGCAATGGTCGCAGGAAATAGTGCAAACCATCCTTCGCCTTGAACTTTTTGACCGGTACGTCGCCCAAACCCTTGACCGGAGCCGGGGCCATTTTTTGATAGGCCGGCACCCAGTAACTTTTGCGTACCTGCTGCAACAACATCTCCCGATGATCGGGATGGGCCACCTGAATCAACTCCAACGCCCGTTCCCGAATGCTGCGCCCGCGCAAGGTGGCAATGCCATACTCGGTCACCACATAGTGAACATCACCACGCGAGGTCACCACCCCTGCCCCTTCAGCGATCACCGGCACAATGCGCGACTTGCCCTGATTGGTCACCGAAGGCAATGCAATGATCGGACGACCATGCGGACTACGCGCTGCCCCGCGAATAAAGTCCACCTGCCCACCAATGCCGCTGTAAAAACGGTTGCCAATCGAATCCGAGACCACCTGCCCGGAAAGATCCACCTCCAGCGCACTGTTGATGGCCACCATGTGCTCATGCTGGGCAATCGTCGCCGGATTGTTGACATAATCGGAGGTGTAAAACTCAATCAACGGATTGTCGTTGACAAAATCGTAGAGAGCCTTGGAACCCATGCAAAAGGTGGTAACCGTCTTGCCGGTGTGGATCGTTTTGCGCGAATTATCGACCACCCCACTCTGCATCAACTCCATCAGACCATCGCTGAACATTTCGGTGTGCACACCCAAATTTTTGTGATGGCGCAGCGCCCGCAGCACGGCATCGGGAATCTTGCCGATCCCCATCTGCAAGGTTGCCCCATCTTCCACCAGCATGGCCACATATTGACCAATCCGCTTGGTCTCTTTGGTCAATTTGGCCTTGGGCAGTTCGGTGATCGGGGCAGGGATCTCCATGTAGGCATCCACCTCATCCATGGAGATGCGACTGTTGCCCTGGGTGCGCGGCATGTTGGGATTGATCTGCGCGATGACATAGCGCGCCGACTCGATGGCCGAACGCACAATATCCACCGTCACGCCCAGGGAACAGTAACCATCGGCATCCGGCGGGGACAACTGGACCAAGGCCACGTCAATCGGCAAGATACCCCGGGTAAACAGCGAAGGCACCTCCGACAAAAAGCAGGGAGTATAATCCGCCTCACCCTTCTGTACCGCCTTGCGGGTCTCCTCCCCCAAAAACAGAGCGTTGACCCGTACCGAATCGCGGTAGCGCGGATCCAACCAGGGCGACTCGCCCAGGGTCAGGATGTGAACCAACTCCAGATCGTAAAAATGCTTCGAATGGACCCGGTCCAACAAACTGCGCACCAGCGCGTGGGGGCAACCGGGACCGGAACCAATAAAGATACGATCCCCCGGTTTGACAAACTGTTTCCACTCTTTAGGTTGCAGCAACTGTGACATAGCAAATGGCCTCCTTCAAGTAAACCATATAAACCGCATCAACCCGTCGAATGGCCCAACACTCCTCCCCACAGGCGCCCCCGGAGCAGACCACAGTCACTGACCCTGGCTTGTACCGACTGCAAGACGCAACCCAACACAGTCAAGCAGCCTTACATCCGACTTGTGGAGGGATGCAAAGCAGCGACTGCCAACACGTCCGCAGATCCAAGGGGTAGCTTAACCTGGACCAGCCACCGAACGACGCATCTTCTTGCGCAGACGGCGTACAGCCTCCGCCTTCTTGCGACGCTTGCGCTCGGACGGCTTTTCAAAAAATTTCCGCTTTTTCATCTCCCGGAACATGCCTTCCCGGATCATCTTTTTCTTCAGAACCCGGATCGCTTGATCCACGTTATTGTCATAAACATCAATCCTCACGAAACCTGACTCCTCCTCACCAAATTCGTACCACCCAGGCTAAACGGGTTGACTCAACCACCCCGCCTTTGCCACCCCTGGTTACATTCAAACCCGGAACTCTAACCCGTTTATGCCGCGTATTCAAGAATCCTTAAACATCGACCTCTATTTTCCTGCCTCCGCCAGTTGTACCGCCAGGTAAAGAGGCTCCCCACCCCGGAAGAGCAGGATCAACAGGGCATCCCCCGTTTTGCTGTTTTGCAGGGTGCGACGAAAATCGGCCACATCGCGAATCGGCTTGCGGTTGATTTCGGCGATGACATCCTTGGCACGCAACCCTGCCGCTGCCGCACTGCTGCCCGGTTCCACACCGGTAACGACCACACCGCGCACCGAATCCTCCAACTCCAACTGCTCGCGCAACTCTGGGGTCAGGGAACGGACACTGGCACCAAAGGAAGAGGCATCTCCTTTGTCGGTGCCGGCCATCTCGGCGGATTTTTCTTTCAGTTCCGCCACCACCACCTCCACAACCAACGCTTTGCCATCGCGCATCAAATCGATACGCACTTTTTTGCCAATGGGGGTTTCGGCCACGATGGCGGGCAGTTCGTTCATTTGCCCCACCTCCCGACCATCAAAGCGGACCACCACATCGCCCGGTTGAATGCCGGCAGAACTGGCCGGACTACCGGACTCCACGCTGGCCACCAGGGCGCCATGCCGTTTGTCCAACCCCAACGCCTTGGCCAACTCATGGGTAACCGACTGAATCCGTACCCCCAACCAGCCACGGGTGACCCGACCGTGCGACTTCAACTGCTCCATGACCGATTTGGCCATGTTGACCGGAATGGCGAAGCCAATGCCCATATTGCCGCCGGAGCGGGAAAAAATGGCGGTATTGATACCGATGACCGCCCCATCCAGGTTGAACAGTGGTCCACCGGAGTTGCCGGGATTGATGGCGGCATCGGTTTGCAGAAAATTATCATACGGACCACTGCCGATGTGCCGTCCTCTGGCCGAGATGATCCCGGAGGTGACGGTGGCTTCCAGACCAAACGGGTTGCCAATGGCGATGACCCAGGAGCCCACCTCGGCCCGGTCGGAGTCGCCCAACTGGGCCACCGGCAATGTCCCGGCCCCCTCGATACGAATCAGGGCCAGATCGGTCTTGCTGTCCTTGCCTACCACCTTGGCATTGAACTCGCGGTCATCGGTCAGGCGCACCTGAATATCATCGGCATCGGCGATGACATGGTTGTTGGTCAGGATATAGCCCGCCGCATCGACGATCACGCCAGAACCCAGAGAGTGGGATTTTTGCGACTCCTGCGGCATCTGATCGAAAAAGCGCCGAAACAGTTCATCCAGCGGACGGTTGCCAAACCCCTCCGGGAAGGGCATTTTGCCGCCCTTTTGCGCGGCGGGCGGATTATGGGTGGTACTGATATTGACCACAACCGGTTTCAGACGTTTGACCAAGGGGACCAAATCCGGCAAGGAGGCCGCATCACCGGCACTGGCCAACACACACAGCATGCCCCCAAAAAAGCCCAACAATCCCAACCACCATTTCCCTTTGTTTTGCATTGTCCAGCCCCCTTCTCTCTTCATCCCCATCAAAAAAGATCACAGCCGCCCAGCGTCCTGGTCACCCGCACGCTTCGGCATGCCCGCTTGCAGAGGCTAAAATACGGGCGATGACCGGTTGATGACGTGCATCGTCCTGGATACGCTGATTGTAACGGTATAGTCCATAAAAACTGCCCGCCATGGCCAACAATCCCGCCAAGGCCCCAAAACTTTCACTGTCCGCCACACCCCACACTTGCCCCAGCGAACGGGCCACCACCCCGACCCCGACCAGTACCAATATCGGCATGGCATAGACCAAAAACGAGGCCCTGGCCAGTTGCCCCTCAGAAATTTCCAGCACCACCCGTTCACCCACCTCGGCCTGCAGGGGATTGCGGGCCCGGATGCCGACCGACTGGCGCCCCAAGCCACCCGACATTGCCCCACAACTGGACTCCGCATGACAACCGCCGCAACCGCCACGACGTTGGTTGGCCACGATGGCAAACGCGCCCTCCACGGCCACCACCACGCCCTCTTCTCGCAACATACGCCCACGCTCCCAAACAGATAAGGTTACTCGATCTCGGCGGCCTGCGCTACCATCGGGGGGCGAAACAGGAGATCACTCTGCTGCGCCGGATCTTCGGCCTCCAGAGCCTGCACCTGGGCCAAAGCGGTGGCAAGCAAGACCGCTGGCACGCCAAAGCGGCGCAGGCGCTCAAAGAGCGAAGTGTGCCGCGAATAGACCTTCTCGTTGCGAATCGCCCCCATGATGGATTGGGTCAGATCCTCCGAATCGTTCCAGTAATGGCCCGCAATGCCCTCTTTTACCTGAGCCAACCATCCCATGGTCTGGCAGCAGTGATCACACTGCATCAAATGCGCGACAACAGGATGCAAGATGACCGTCTCCAACTCGCCATCCAAAAATGCAGAGACCAATTCCGGATTACAAGCCATTTGATTCCTCCACCCTTATTGAGCCGACGCCATATTGGTAACATGACCTGACAAACGACCGCGATGACGCTCACCCAAATAATGGCGCATGCGGTTGGCAATCTCCTGCCGTCCTCTGAAAATGCGGGAACGCACCGTTCCGACAGGACAGTCCAACACCTCTGCAATCTCCTCGTAGGAGAGACCCTGCACATCCCGCAGCAGGATAGCCTTTTTCATACTGGGAACCAAGGACTCTATCGCCGCCTGGACATTTTCCAACATCTCTTTGCGCAGCAACTGTCTTTCTGGTGTTTCGTGGTCGTGCAATTGCGGCAATACATATTCGCCTTCGAACTCTTCTTCCAGTTCGCTGATGGGCACGGTTTTGCCGGCGGACAGCCAATGGTTCTTGGTCACGTTGGTGGCAATGCGGTAGAGCCAGGTAAAAAACGAGGAATCACCCCGGAAACCGGACAAGGCCCGATAGGCTTTGATCCAGGTCTCCTGCACCAAATCGCGCACCTTGTCTGGATCATCCACATAACGGGAGATAATCGTAGACACTTTGCTCTGATACTGCGCTTCTGGTTTATCCTGTTGCCGTTGATCGCCCGACAGTACCCGGTCAATGAGGATCTGATCATGGTTCTTGACCGTTATCTGCTTTGCAGCGTCGCCGACCCCCTCTTCAAGCCTCTCTGCCATACGCAAAGACCCCATTTTTCCGAAAATGTTCATTAAAAAAAAGACTGGCCTAAATCAAGGATCACAGCGTACCATATCGCCCCAGGTTTTCCCCCTACTCTACCATGAATTTGCCTACGGATATACGATGATTGTCAATTCTCCTGAAGAGCGTCTGATTTCAGCCGATTTCTTGATTTTGGGCGGCGGTATTGCCGGGCTAGACTTGGCTTTACGCCTGGCCGGGAACGGTTCCGTGGTCCTGCTCACCAAAACCGAAGCGGGTGAGTCCAACAGCCAATATGCCCAGGGTGGAATCGCCGCTGTTCTTGA
>PDZU01000103.1 GCA_002753095.1 Magnetococcales bacterium | reverse complement strand
GTTATCGCAAGCCATAACGGTTGTCGTCTCTATCGGCTCATCTCAGCAAACTGCCGACGATGGACAGATTCACATGGCCCACCGCTCCGCTTGGTTTGCAGAGATGTGGGCAACGATGTGGCTCATGCCTCCACCGCCTCCGGGCTGGGGAAGAGTTGCTGCATTAGCCCTTTTTTGTGGGACTTGAGGACGTCGAGCTTTTTGGTGTGGGCGGTGATCAGGGCATCGAGGCTATTTAGAAAGTTGGCGATGCATCGTTGTTCTGCTGCATCGGGAACGAATATTTTAAAACTTTTGAGATGTTCGAGTTCGATTTTTCCGGCACCAATTCCTGTTTCATTGATATGGATACGTGATTGAAATGCTAAAAGCTGATGAAGAAGGAACTCCGTGTCAATGGTGGCTTTCACTTCGAGTGCTTTTACATCTTGATTAAACGCGACATCAGTTCCCGCAATACAAATTGGAACACGCTTGAACAACATGCTTCCACGAACAAGTACCAAAATAGATCCCTTCTTAGCAATCCGAGTTCCGTTGCCGATTGCCAGAGGAGTTACATAGTGGTCAGCGTTTTCAACTACAAGATCATACATCGACGAGGCGCTGATCCATGGAATGTTGCCATTCCAAAACTCTAGATTGCTCTTAGACGGTGTTCCACCTGAAGAAAACGACGCAAGGCTCCCCATGGTGTTAACTTCCCACTCCCCCGCATCCAGAAACTCCGAAAAGCGCAACCGGGGCACGGTTTCGCCCTCGCGGGGGAAAAGTTGCTGCATCAGCCCTTTTTTGTGGGTCTTGAGGGCGTCGAGCTTTTTGGTATGGGCGGAAATCAAGACATCGAGGGAGGAGAGGCAATCGGCGATTTTTTGTTGTTCGTCGGAACCGGGCAGAACTACCTCTATTGCCTCTAAATTGGATTTATTCACTGAAGGAACAGCACCACCGCAATGCTCGTTGAGGTCGATCAATTGACTCAGGAGATAGATAAAGTAGTCATTTACAACTCCGTCTATTGCCTTCAAACCAACAGCATTATTATCTAACAAGCACTCTCGTTGAACGAACGCCCGCCGGTTTAATCGGAGCGCTTCACCAATTTTCGCAAATACCGTCGAGCCGAGTGGGATTAGCTTTGCCCTCAATTTCGACACATCGACATCGTCTACATAGTTGGTGGCATCGGCCAACAGCCCCCCCTGTTCGGCAACAGCCCTCGAAATATCGCTTACCTTACAGAAGGGATACTTCCCATTTTCTTTGCCTTGCATTGCGGTAGGAAAGCCATATCCCTGGAGTACGGTGCAGACCTTGCCGATAGGCTTCTCCTCCCACTCCCCCGCATCCCGAAACTCAGGAAACCGTAACCGAGGTTTCAATGCCTTCTGTTCCTCTTTCATCGTCTTACTCATATGCCGCCAACCCCGATATCTCCCGCCCGCCGGCCTGCTTCCTCAGGAAAGGTGCCAACTCTTCCATCAATGCCAGTTCGGCCTTGCTGCGGGCCTTCCACCCCAGTTCCAGAGGCTCGAAAAGCTCGCTCAACCGCTCGCCATCGAAGATCATGCGGTCCAGGATGCCAGCGACAAAGGCTTGCAGGGCGTCGCATTCCAGTCCGTGGCGTTGGGCGAGATCACTCAATTCGTTCTCGGCTTTTTGCGCCTTGAAACTCTGATAGCCGTCAAGGATGGCCTCTTTGCTCAGAGCTTTACCGGCCTCCAGGGTGTTGATGTAGGCGATGATACCCTCGCGCTCGTCCATCAGGTTGCTGTTGGCGGCAAGAAGGTTGATGAGCTGTGCGCGGCTCATGGTCTCCTTGCCGGGCTTTTCCTGAGTGAAACGGGCAACCAAACCCATGATGTAATCATAATCGATCATGGCCGAGGAGAAGAGGACAAATTCAAAGCTCAGTTGCTCGATAATCTCCCGGTCGTCGCTGGCCTCGTCACCTTTCTTGCCCTGCTGTGCCTTGAGACGTTGGGCGGTCTCCAGGTACACGCCCTTGAAGCCGCGCAGTTGCTCTTCCGGCAGGCGCTGCTCAATCTGTTTTTTTTGTGCGTTGCTCAGGTCGGTGTACTGGTCAAGCTGGGTCTTGATACGCTGCACCTCCTTGAAGCGGTTGATGAACTCAGCGCGGGCAGCGTCGCCCTTGAGGTTGTTGACCGCATCGGGGGTGCAGGGCTGTCCTTGGGCCTGCATGAACTCTTCCAGTTGCCGAACAGCGGTGTCAAACTTGTCGATAACCTTGGGAGCCGGGTCCACCAGCCAAATTTCGCGGGAGCGATCGGCATCCTCGCCGGAGAAGAGGGCAATGGCCTCGTCCACGCTCTTTTCCTGGGCGCGAAAGTCGAGAATGTTGCCGTAGGGTTTGGTGTCGTTGAGTACGCGGTTGGTGCGCGAAAAGGCCTGAATCAGACCATGGTGCTTGAGATCCTTGTCCACGTACAGGGTGTTGAGGTACTGGGAGTCAAAACCGGTAAGCAGCATATCGACGACGATGGTAAGATCGATCTTGTACTGACGCGGGTAGTCGCTGTTGGGGTACTTCTGGTCCTTGATGCGCTGCTGCACGTCCTGATAGTAGCCGTCGAACTCCCCAAGCTTATGGCTGGTGCCGTATCGGACGTTGTAGTCGGCGATGATCTGTTGCAACGCGGCCTTTTTCCGCTCTGGCTCCTGCTGGTTGTCCGCCCGTTCCTGGGGCAGGTCTTCCTGGAGCTGGTTGACATCCTTGTTGCCCTCCGCCGGGGGAGAGAAGACGCAGGCGATGTTGAGCGGGATGAAATTGGGATCTTGGCCCTGGCGCTCGGCCTGGGCCTGCTTGAACAGCTCGTAGAAGTCGATGGCGTCGTTGATGGAGGCAGTGGCCAGAAGGGCATTGAAGCGGCGATGATCGGTAGCAGCGTCGTGCTTGGCCAGGATGGCATCGACCACGGCGCGTTGGGTCACGGGCCGAGGGGGCTTGACGCTGCTCTTGTTTGCCTTGTCGCCTTCGGATTTGCCCTCTGGTTTGAAATAGTCGATGTGAAAACGCAGCACGTTGCTGTCATCAATGGCGTGGGTGATGGTGTAGGCATGGAGCCGCTTTTCAAAGATGTCTTTGGTGGTCCGGTAGGAGCCAAGAGTGCCGTCGACCTGGGTGTAGCTGGCGTTCTTATCGAAGATGGGCGTGCCGGTAAAGCCGAAGAGTTGCGCCTTGGGAAAGAACTCTTTAATGGCCTTGTGGTTCTCGCCAAACTGGGAGCGGTGGCATTCGTCGAAGATGATGACGACGCGCTGGTCGCGTAACGGGGCGAGCCGCTCCTTGTAGGTGAGTTTGCCCATATCCTTGTACTGTTGGGCCTTTTTGCTGCTTTCATCCAGAGCCAAGCCGAGTTTCTGGATGGTGGTGACGATCACCTTGTCGGCATAGTCCTCCGAGAGCAGGCGACGCACGAGGGTTTCGGTGTTGGTGTTCTCCTCCACGCAGCCTTCTTGAAACTTATTGAATTCGATGCGGGTCTGGCGGTCGAGGTCTTTGCGATCCACCACGAACAGACATTTTTCGATGTCCCGGTTGTCCTTGAGCAGGGTGGAGGCCTTGAAAGAGGTGAGGGTCTTACCGCTGCCGGTGGTATGCCAGATAAAGCCGTTGCCACGGTTCTGATCGATGCTTTCGACAATGGCCTTGACCGCATAGATTTGGTACGGGCGCATAATCAGCAACTTTCGCTCGCTGGCGACGAGCACCATGTAACGGCTGATCATCTGGCCCAGCTTACACTTGGCCAGGAACTCCTTGGCGAAGTCGTCCAGGTGGGTTATTTTGCTGTTGTCCTCCCCGGCCCACTGGTAGATGGGCAGGAAACGCTCATCGGCGTTGAAGGCAAAGTGTTGGTTGTGGTTGTTGGTGAAGTACCAAGTGTTATTGCGGTTGCTGACGATGAAGAGTTGCATGAAGCAGAGCAGCGTGTTGGCGTAGCCGTTTCCGGGAGCGTTGCGGTACTCGATAATTTGCTCCATGGCTCGACGCGGGTTGATACCGACGCTCTTCAGCTCAATCTGCACCAGCGGCAGACCGTTGATGAGCAGGATTACATCATAGCGATGGTGGCTGTTGTCAGTGTTGATGCGTAGCTGATGGATGACCTCGAACGCGTTTTTGCACCAGTCCTTGAGGTTGACCAACATGTAGTGCAGCGGGGTGCCGTCTTCGCGCTCGATATAGCCGTACTCGCGCAGTGCCTTGGCGGCCTGGAAGACATCAGCGTTGATGATTTCGTCGCGCAGCCGGGCAAACTCGGCATCGGTCAGGCGGACACGGTTGAGGGTCTCAAATTTCTGACGGAAATTACCTTCAAGTGAAACGCGATCACGAATATCCGAGCGATAGACGTATTTGAGATCGCCCAGCTTTTCAATCAGCTTTTGTTCGATTTCCTGTTCGGTCATTGAGAATACCCGTCTAATGTGCACCTGCTGCTTCAGAACCCCGATTTAAAACGTCCCGCGCCACATGCCTACCTTTTCTGGTCGAACATGGTGCCCTCCGGGCAAAAAGTCAACAGCAAAACCGTGGGGCTCTGCCCCATAAACGTTAACCTCGCGGCGAATACCCATTTGACAGCAAAAAACTTTTTATAATCCGCGATGTTAAAAGTCGGGCGTCCGCCCTCCCAAAGAGTGCCCCTGCGGGGCACAAATCTGTGCGGCGTGCGCAAATGCTGCGCATTTGCTTACTTTAAACGCCGCACATTACACGCAGGGCTCTGCCCTGCACCCGCCAGGGGCGATGATCGCCCCTGGACCCCGCAAAAGTTTTTAAGGATTTTAAAGATTTTCCATCACCCTATCCCTCTATCCCAAACGATACACATCATAACGGGTCTGCTCACTCTCCAGCACCATCGTCGGCTTGCGCTCACCCAAATGGGGCGCCGCACGGGGGCGCTTGACCACCACCCGACGCTGCGCCACCTGCAGAGCCACCGCCAGCAACTCCCCAGCATCCGTATCATCCCCCACCAAACGACGCACCCGCCGCATCTCCTTCTTGACCAACGCCGAACCTTCCCGGTGCGGATACATCGGATCCAGATAGATCACCGCCGGCTGCTCTGCCCCAGGCAGTCCCACCCGCTCGGCCAACCAGTGCCGGGAATCGACCATCTGCACCGTTAACGTAACCTGTGGCAGACCACGCAATTGACTCTCCGCCTGCAAGCGGCGCAAACCATCCTCCAGCAACAGGGCCAGGACCGGTGCCCGCTCCAGCATGGTAACCCGCCCCCCCAAAGCCGCCAGCACAAAGGCATCCTGTCCCAAACCCGGCGTGGCATCGACGATCCATATCCCCTGTTGCGGTCGCAAACCCACCGCGCGCGCCAACGGTTGCCGCCAACCTCCACCATGCTGGCGCCGATAACCGGCCTTGCCCGTGACAAAATCAACGGCTATTGCCCCGCCATCGCAACCATCGCGGCTCTGCAACTCCAGACGGTCGGCGGTCAACACCAGGAGCAACGCCGCCTCGCGCGCCTCCTCCACCCCACCACACAGGGGAAGCGCCAAGCGCTGCGCCAGGGCCAACGCTTCCGCCTGCCGCCTGCCGCTGGCATCCCACAACGCCACAGAGGCCAAATTTTTCTCTTGATCCAACACCTTGTCCATCCACCGGCAAAAAATGTGTGGCAACGGGTTTTGTCCGTGCGCGAAAAGGTTCATCATGGTAAACCCAGTGACACAGGGCAATCAATCCACCTCCCACCCATCAAGAGCCGTATTATGCAAAAAACCATCGCCTTTCAGGGCATACATGGCGCCTACAGCGAACAGGCCTGCCGGGAAAAATTGCCAGGTCAGCGTTATATTCCCTGTAAATCTTTCGAGGAGCTGTTTCAACAGGTGGAGTCCGGTCAGGTTGATCTGGGCATGCTGCCGGTGGAAAACAGCGTCGCCGGTTCGGTCAGCGACAGCTACGACCTGCTGGCCCGCCATCGTCTGTTCATCATCGGCGAGCATTATCAGCGCGTGCGCCACTGTCTGCTGGGGTTGCCCGGCAGCCGCATCGAAGAGATCCGTTCCGTCCACTCCCATCCACAGGCGCTGGCCCAATGCCACCATTTTATCAAGAAACATGGCTGGGAAAAACAGGCCGTCTATGATACCGCCGGGGCCGCCGCCGATCTGGCCCAACGCAAGCAGCCCCACGAAGCCGCCCTCGCCTCGGCCTTGTGCGCCGAACTCTATCATCTGGACATCCTCGGCCAGGATATTCAGGATAGCCGCCATAATACGACCCGCTTTCTGGTCATCGCCCGCGAAAGCGATCATCCACCGGTGGAGGTGGCCTGCAAAACCAGCCTGCTCTTCGAGGTACGCAATATTCCGGCGGCCCTCTATAAGTGTCTGGGCGGTTTTGCCACCAACGGTATCAACCTGACCCGCCTGGAGTCGCGCCCACTGCCTGGACGGCACTGGAGCTACCAATTTTATCTCGACTTCGAAGGTCACCCGGAGGATGCCGCCTGCGAACTGGCCCTGGAAGAGATCTCCTTTTTTACCGACTCCTTGAAAATTTTGGGCTGCTACCCACAGACCCCACCGACGATGGATTAACCACCCCATGCTCACCTATCCCAACCTGGATCCCATCCTGTTGCAAATTGGTCCATTGGCCATCCGCTGGTATGGCATGATGTATACCCTGGCCTTCCTGATCGGTTGGCCGCTGTTGTTGGCCAGAGCCAAACGCTTCATGCCGCAACTGCACCAGGACACGGTGGGCGATCTGCTGTTCTGGATTTTGCTGGGCGTCCTCCTGGGAGGCCGACTCGGTTATATCTTCTTTTACCAGTTTGAGTATTATCTGGACAATCCGCTGGCGGTATTGCGCATCTGGGAGGGCGGCATGGCCTTCCATGGCGGTCTGCTGGGGGTGTTGACCGTCTGTCTCTTTTTTTCGCGCCGCCATCAACTCAACTGCCTGAGTCTGGCCGATCTGGTGGCCCCCATCGCGCCCATCGGCTTTTTTTTGGGCCGTATCGGCAACTTCATCAATGGGGAGTTGTGGGGCCGCACGACCGATCTGCCCTGGGGCATGATCTTTCCCAACGGTGGCCCCCTGCCCCGCCATCCCAGTCAACTCTACCAATCGGCCCTGGAGGGGTTGGCGCTCTTTCTGCTGCTGCAGTGGCTGGGTCGGGTGGCGCGCCCGCCCGGTTTTCTCTTGGGTTGGTTTTTGGCCGGATACGGCCTCTGTCGTTTTGTCGTGGAGTTTGTGCGTGAACCGGATCCCCAGTTGGGTCTTTTGGCCCTGGATCTGACCATGGGACAGTGGTTGAGTCTGCCGATGATCGTGGCTGGTCTGGCGCTCTGGCGCTATGCGCAGCGGGGCCAATGAGCGCCTATCACGCCTCTCTGCTGGAGACGGTCGCCGCCCTGCCGTTGCGACCGGGCGTCTACCGTTTTCTCGGCGAAAAAGAGCGGGTGCTCTATGTCGGCAAAGCCAAGGCTTTAAAAAAACGGGTCAGCTCCTACTTTCAGGCCGGACGCAACCAACCCCTGCGCATCCAGGCCATGCTGGCCCTGGCGCGCAGCCTGGAAGTAACCTTGACCCACACCGAAAACGAAGCCTTGATCCTGGAAGCCAACCTGATCAAACGGTTTCGCCCCCCCTATAACGTCCTGCTCAAGGATGACAAGTCCCATCCGTACCTGCACCTCTCCACGCAGCACCCTTTTCCCCGCCTGTCGGTGGTCAGAACGCCACCCCGGCCCCACGCCGCTGGCAGCCTGCCCCTTTCTGCCGTCGAGGGAAATCCGGGGCAGTGGTTTGGCCCCTTTCCCACCGTCACCGCCCTGCGCGAAACGGTCAAATGGTTGCAGGGCATGTTTCCCATCCGCCACTGCGAAGACAGCCAGTTCAACCAACGGCAGCGCCCCTGTTTGAACCATCAGATCAAACGCTGCAGCGGCCCCTGCTGCGGGCGCATCTCGGCAGAAGAGTATGGGCGCATGGTGCACGATGTTTGCCTTTTCCTGGAGGGCAAATCGACCACGCTTCTGGAACGTCTCAATCAGGCCATGTGGCAGGCTGCGGAACGGCGCGCCTATGAGGAGGCGGGCCGACTGCGCGATCAGATCAAATCCATCCAGTTGATTCAGGATCAACGCCGGGTCAACCTGACTGGAACGGCCCATCTGGATGTGGTCAGCATTGCCCAGGATGAGAACGGTTGCGCCATCCAGGTTTTTTGTGTCCGGCACGGCATCAACTGGGGCAATAGCTGTTTTTTTCCCGAAAACAGCCAGGAACAGGCCCCGGAAGAGGTTCTGGAAGCCTTTTTGGCCCAATATTATGCCCCCCGCGAGGGAGAAGCCAGCACCCTGCCCCCGGAGGTGATCGTCAACTGTGTGCTGCCGCATCGCCAATGGTTGAGTGCTGCGCTCACTGCGCTGCGCGGCGATAGTGTGCGCCTGCATCGCCCCAACAGCGGCGAAAAAAACCGTCTGCTGCAGATGGCCACGCTGAACGCACAACAGGCCCTGCTGCGCCGCCAACAAAGCCGGGCCAGCTTCGACAAATTACTGCATGAGTTGGCCACCATCCTGGCCCTGCCGCAACCGTTGCAGCGCATCGAAGCCTATGATGTCTCCCATTTACAGGATACCCACCCGGTCGGCTCGATGATTGTTTGCGGCCCCGACGGCTGGTTGAAAAGCAGCTACCGCCACTTTAACCTGACCGATGCGCAGCTTAGCGATGACACCGCCCGCATGGCCCGCATGCTGACCCGGCGTTTGACCCGCCTCTCGCCGCTTGCGGCAGAAGCAAACGGGACCGATCCCCCCGCCGAACCGTTGCCTCGCCCGGACCTGATTCTGCTCGATGGCGGGCGCGGCCAGCTCAGCGCCGTCATGAATGTGCTGCAAGAATTGGCCATCCACGACATTCCGTTGTGCGCCATCGCCAAGGGTGAAGACCGTAACGCCGGAAAAGAACGTCTCTTTTTGCCATATACACCAGAACCCATTGTCTTGGCGCCTCATTCTCCGGTACTATTCCTTTTACAACGTATCCGGGATGAGGCCCATCGCTTCGCCATCGGCATGCATCAGTCGCAACGGGGACGCGCCCAGCTCAAATCCGGACTGGATCAGATCCCCGGCATCGGACCACAACGCAAGCGACTGTTGTTGCGTCATTTTGGATCGGTAAAAGCAATAAAGGAGGCCGGAATCGATGCCTTGAAAGAGGTCAGCAGTATTCCGGACAGTTTGGCGCAACGTATTGTGGATTTTTTCCAGGAAGGCCCCTGAAGCGAACATGGTCTGGAATCTGCCCAACACACTGACGGCTATGCGGATCGTCTTGATTCCGTTCTTTGTGGCTTTTTCCTACCTGCCCGGACGCCTGGGCTATATTCTGTCGGCCCTCTTTTTCAGTCTGGCCGCCATCACCGATTGGGCCGATGGCTACATCGCCCGCAAACAACAGCTCCTGACCCAGTTTGGCCGCTTCTTCGATCCGGTGGCCGATAAACTGCTGGTCATCTCCGCCCTGGTTCTGTTGGTGGACAGCCAACGCGCCCCCTTCCTGCCGGTTTTAATCATTCTGGCCCGCGAAGTCACCGTCATGGCCCTGCGCGAACGCCTGGCCGGACTGGGACAACGCCTGCCCGTCTCCCCCTCCGGCAAATGGAAAACCGGTTTCCAGATGACCGCCATCATCATGCTGCTGGTGCAAGAGGCGCTCTGGGATGTTCCCTTCCAGTATCCCGGCCTGCTCTGTCTCTATATTTCCGCTGCTTTGACCATCGTTTCTGGCTATCGCTACTTCCGGGAGTCCTGGCCAAAACTGCAAACCGGCAACTGAGCGGTGAAAAAATTTACCAAGAACGGTTGACTTCGGCGGGCTTTTTTTTTAGGATGTGCCCGTGTCCTTGAGATGGCCTGCCATCACGATCGAGCGCAAGGATGCCAAGCAGCAATGTAGTGCGGGAGTAACTCAGTGGTAGAGTGCAACCTTGCCAAGGTTGACGTCGAGGGTTCGAACCCCTTCTCCCGCTCCACTTTGATCTGTCTGGCCGGGTGGCGAAGTGGCCTAACGCGGAGGTCTGCAAAACCTTTATTTCGTGGG
>PDZU01000102.1 GCA_002753095.1 Magnetococcales bacterium | reverse complement strand
GTAGTCAGCAACTATATCTTTCGCGGCCTGACCCAAACCTGGGACAAACCGGCCTTGCAAGCAGGAGTCGATTACAGCCATGCCGATGGGTGGTATGCCGGTATTTGGGGCTCTAGCATCAGCGATAAGCAGTTTGCCGATGGTTGGGCGGAGTTCGATCTGATAGGTGGATACAACGGCAAGTTCAATGATGACTGGAGTTGGACCGTGGGTGTTGCGAGCGCCTACTACCCCAGCGCCGACTACAACAAGGCGGTTCCTCCTCCCTCCGCCAATTCACAATCCTACAACAATGTGGAGTTGAACGCAGGCATTGGTTACAAGTGGGTTACGGCCAAGGTCTCCATGGCAGTCACCGACTATTTTGGTGCCAACCAGGACTCCGGTTACAAGGATGACACCAGTGGCACCACCTACTGGGATCTGACCGCCAACATCCCCCTGCCGGAAGAGACCTTCACCAAGGATGTAACCATTCCGGTGCATGTTGGTCGGACCCACTACACTGCCGATACGGCAGCAGGTGTCGATCCCAGCTACACCGATTACAAGGTGGGCATCACCAAGCTCTTTGATGGCGGTTGGAACGTGGGTGTGGCCTATACCTATGCCACCAACGATACCCTGTATGATAACACCGTATCGGTGAAGAACGCCTCCGACAAACGCGATTTGGGCGGTGGCAATGTGGTCTTCAATCTGACCAAAACCTTCTAATCCATCCCCCTCTTCTCCATGATGAGCTGTTGCAGTTATCCGAAAAACCCGGATAACTGCAACAAAAAAATCATCCCAGAAAGCGCCGGTGCGCGACCATCAGACAAAGATCCTGCACGGCCACCAATCCGGCTTGGCGGGCGATGGCCATGGACTCCTCTTTGACGATCCCGCTTTGCAACCACAACAGACCGGCGCTGTTCGGTTTGCCTGCCATCAGGCGCACGGCAGCCTCGGCCACGGCTGGGGTCTCGTCGGCAGCCCGAAACACATCGACAATATCGACGGTGATCTCTGCCGGAATGTCATCCAGGGAGGCATAACACGCCTCACCCAGGATGGCTGCATTGGCCGGACGGATCGGAATGATCCGGTAGCCGGCTTTTTGCAGGTAGGCAGCCACCCGGTACGAAGGTCGATCCGCTTTGGGCGAAAGCCCCACCACGGCGATGGTTTTGGCACGACGCAACAGTTCTTGCAGTTGACTGTCGGACACCCCATCGGAAGACTGAACAGTAGATGTCATGCTGCAACTCCCAGATAAGTCAGAAATAAAAAGGTGCGTGTTCAGCCACAGGATCTGCGCCCACTCTCCGAACCGTGCAAAGTCCAGAAGATACGATCTTCTCCGGCAGGCGTATGCACCAGACTGAAGCGGCAAACGGTACAGACAGCCGAACCACCACCGGTACGCAAAGGCAGGGTGATGCGGTCCAAGGTGCCACAATTGTGCAGCAGGATGGTGATGGCACCCCACACCTCGGGATCACGGGCCAGATCATGGATGGAACGACCAACCCAGGTGCTGTCCACCTCCAAGGCAGCGGCCCCCTTCTCATTCAAGGCCAGGATGCGATGCGTCCCAAAGGGCTCAAACCAGATGGCAGGATCATTAATGTCTTCCGGGTTCAAAATTGCCTTATGGGTGCGGGCCGAACTGACCACCTGTTTGAGAAAATCGGTCTGGGTAAGCAGCCCGACCAGCTTGCGCGGCAGACCGGTCATCGGGTCACGTTGCACCACCGGAATGCGCCGATGACCACTACGCACAAACAGATCCAAAGCATAGAGCAGGTTACGGTCCGGTTCGATGGTCACCGGGGTGGTGCTGGGCACTTGCGACAAGGGGGCATGGTCCTGCCACTGTGGGGAGGTACGAAAACGCAACAGATCTCCTTCGGTCACCATACCCAGCAGATGCTCGCCATCGCTCAACAGCAGGCACCCTCGATGGCCGGCAACCATCAAGCGGGCCGCTTCATGAAAAGGCAACTCTCCGCTGACCGCCGGAAATTTACCCTGGATAATATCCGAGACCCGATAATGGGCCATCAACTCGGAACGGGGCAACGAAGAGACAATCTGCTTTTCGGTGATGCCTCCAGAGAGCATGTTCTCATCGTTCAACACCGGAAAGCGTCGAAAGCGCCTGTTATTGTAGATATTGAGCAGGGATTGGCAAGGCGTATCCTCCCGCACCGTCTGGGGGATGGAGAGGGTAAACTCTTTGAAGGTAGCCTTGCTCAAATCATGACCGGCTACCATCCAGCGCAGCAGATCAAACTCGGTCACCAACCCCACCGGGGCCATGTTATCCAGCACCACGGCAAAGCCAAACGGTTGCCGCATCAGGCGGCGAATCGCTTCCGCCAGGGTGGTGGATGGCGATAGGGTAATCAGATCAGGAAACATGCAATCGCGAACAATGGTCATCGATCCTCCGAATTCCGCAGTGCATGGATGGAAAAAATTCTGTCAAACAGTGGCAAGCTGCACGGAATGGATTATTATGCGGGAGGGGTACGACTTTGTCCTGGTTTTTTTGCAGAGGTGGCACAAAATCCCATGAACGACACAAATGAGCTGTTACAACAGGCCAAAGAGACACTGTTACTGGAGGCCGATTCCATTCGCCGCATGGCGGAGCGCCTGGATGGCCGCTTTGCACGCGCGGTTGCGCTGCTGGCTGGCTGCCAAGGCCGGGTCGTGGTTACCGGCATGGGCAAGTCCGGTATTGTCGGCATGAAGATCGCCGCCACCCTCTCCAGCACCGGCACACCGGCCTTTTTTCTGCATCCTGCCGAGGGCAGCCATGGTGATATTGGCATGGTGACCCATCGCGATGTGGTGTTGGCCATCTCCAATAGCGGCGAGACGGCGGAGTTGCTGGCCCTGTTACCCTCGCTGAAATTTTTGCGGGTAGAGATCATCAGTCTGGTGGGACGGCAACCCTCCACGCTGGCCCGGGTAAGCTCCGTCGCCCTGGATGTGGCGGTGGAACGGGAAGCCTGTTCGTTGGGTCTGGTTCCGACCTGCTCGACAACAGTGGCCTTGGCCATGGGCGATGCCCTGGCGGTCGCTCTGTTGCAACACCGGCAGTTAAGCCCGGAGCAGTTTGCACTTTTTCATCCGGGCGGCGCTTTGGGGAAAAAGTTATTGTTGCGGGTAGCGGATCTGATGCATACCGGGGGACAGATTCCTCTGGTTTCGGTAACAGATCGTCTGCACCAAGCCATCCTGGAGATGACCGCCAAACGACTGGGGGTGACCGGGGTGGTGGATGGGGCAGGTCACCTGGTAGGGATCATCACCGATGGCGATTTGCGGCGCTGGCTGGAGCGCGATGCAGCCGCTGGCGGCATGCCGGATCTGCTGACGCGCAGCAGTGCCGAGGTGATGACACGTCTGCCCAAAACCATCGCCCCGCAAGCTCTGGCGGTGGAGGCGCTGCGCCTGATGGAGGAAAAAAAGATTACCACCCTGTTTGTCGGCCAAAGCAACGCCGCACCGGAAGGCATTTTACATCTGCATGATATTTTGGGAGCCGGTTTGTTATGAGTGGAGCTGTGCATGCGTGGCCAGACAACAAGGCCAAGGCAATCCGAATGGTGGCATTGGATGTGGATGGTGTCTTGACCGACGGTGTCATACAGTTGGATAATAACGGGGTGGAAAGCAAGCGCTTTTATGTGCGTGATGGTCTGGGTATCCGCCTACTGCTGCAGACGGGTCTGCGGGTTGGTTTGATCACGGCCCGCCAGTCCGCCTTGGTGACCCACCGGGCCAACGAGTTGGCGCTCTCCTTTGTGCATCAGGGCACGCGCCGCAAGTGGCCTGCCCTACAGGAAGAGTTGCACAAGGCCGGCCTGCAGGCAGAGCAGTGTCTGTTCATGGGGGATGATCTGGTGGACTTGGCCGTGTTGCAGCGCGTAGGGCTGGCCACAGCCCCTGCCGATGCGGATGCAGAGGTGCGCAGTCGGGTGGATTGGGTGGCGTCTGCCCCCGGTGGGCGGGGTGCAGTGCGCGAGATGGCAGAGAAACTGCTGAAAAGTCAGGGTGTCTGGGAACAGCTTATCCAAGGCTTGCGCGAGGGAGGGCCGGATCCGCGGCCACAGGAATGAGACAACCGCTCAAAGTGCTCATGGTAACCATTCCCCTGCTGATGGTCGGCTTGGTGGGCTGGCATTTGCAACATCCCACGCGGGTTGCGCCGGAACAGGAGAGTTGTGCCAACAACCAGGCAGAACGGGATGCCGTGGCGCAGTGCCGCCAAGACACAGAAAAAAAGAGCGGCACTCCTGCCACGGCCACGCTTGTTGGCAATCTGCATTTGTTCCAGATGGCTGGCGAACAACTGGAATGGCGTTTATTGGCACCGTCGGCCCAGGATGATGGCACGAGTCGGATCCATGTCCGGCAACCGGATCTGCACCTGTACGACAAGGAGGGAGAAAACGCCTCGGTCAGCGCGCAGGAGGGAACGGTAAACAGCAGCACGCAGATCATGACTTTCAGCGGGCAGGTCGTCGCGGTCAATGCCGAGCAACGCCTGACCAGCGAAATCTTGCATTTTGATCCGGCGCGCAAAATGTTATATACCCAGCAGCCTTTTGTCTGGGTGGACGCATCAATGCGACTAGAGGGCGTGGGTTTGACGGTAATGCGGGAAAGCCAGTCCATGAGTGTGCAGCATAATGTTCGTGTTCAATTTTTCCATGTTGGGGACGAGGTGACTCGTGAAAAGGATGATGATGAAAAACCCCGTTCCTGATCGGCAGAAGAGAGGTCGCTGGAGCCTATGGCTGGCCGTTTGGACTGCCGGAATGATCGGGCACTGTTCCGCCTGGGCAGCCACCTCGACCACCACCCCGGAAGGGCTGGTGATCACTGCCGACCGCATGGAGCTGGATGACAAGAAGCAGACGGCGGTTTTCTTTGGTGCGGTGCGGGCCGAAGAGAAACGGATTCAATTAACCGCCGATAAAATGACCGTATTCTATCAGAAGAACAGCCGACGCCATCCGCTTCCGACGGGGAGCAATCGGGCTGGTGTGGCCCGGATTCAAGCCGAGGGTCATGTGGTCTTGGTACAGGAGAGTAGCCAAGGCACGGCGGATGAGATGATCTATCTGGTGGACAAGCAACTTTTGGAAATGAATGGCCAAGTTCAGAATGCGGCGATCCTTCACAACAAAGACCGCCTGGAGGGCAGAAAAATACTCTTGACCATCGGAGAGGATAATACCATCAGTAAGATCAATGTCTTGAGTGGTGATCAGCGGCGGGTATCGGCGCGGATCAATCCTGCCGATAACGGGGAAGAAGCGGCAACGGCACCAACCCCGGCTGCCAACGGCAAACCGGGCAAGGGTGGCAACAACCGCTCGACAGGGCAATAACCATGACGGCGGAGACAGATGGCGCAGGCCCCCTGCCTGGGCAGGCCCTGCAAGTAACGGGATTGGGGAAAAGTTACCATGGCCGCAAGGTGGTAACACAGGTAGACCTTTCCCTGGCCCCCGGAGAGGTGGTAGGGTTATTGGGCCCCAATGGGGCAGGCAAGACCACCACCTTTTACATGATTGTTGGGCTGGTGGCGGCGGATGAGGGGGAAATTGCCTTGGATGGACGTCAGATTACCCACATACCCATGTATCAGCGGGCCAGGGCGGGTATCTCCTATTTGCCTCAGGAACCTTCCATTTTTCGCAAAATGAACGTGCGGGACAACGTTCTCTCCATTCTGGAGACTCTGCCGTTAAGCCGCAGCGAACGTTTGGAAAAATTGGATCATTTGCTTAACGAGTTGGGTGTGTTATCGTTAGCGGAGAGTCCAGGCTATGCGCTTTCCGGTGGGGAGCGTCGTCGCGTGGAGGTTGCGCGGGCTCTGGCCATCGAACCCCGCTATATTCTGTTGGATGAGCCCTTCGCCGGGGTTGACCCTCTGGCTGTGGAAGAGATACAAACTCTGATCCGCCACCTGCAACAGCGCGGTATCGGGGTGTTGATCACCGACCATAACGTTCGGGAAACACTTGGTATTTGTGATCGGGCCTACGTCATGACCGAGGGCAAGGTGTTGGCACACGGCAGACCGGAACACTTGGTTCAGAACGAACTGGTGCGGGTTCTCTATCTGGGAAAAGAGTTTCAACTGTAATCATTCATCTGGAGCAGGAATCGAGGATCTCTTATGGCGTTAGGTTTGGAACTGAAACTGCGGATGGGACAGCAACTGGTCATGACACCCCAGTTGCAAATGGCCATCAAGCTGTTGCAGATGTCCAGCCTGGAACTGGCTGACTACCTCCAGGAAGAGCTGGATAAAAATCCGTTGTTGGAACGGGAAGACGATCGTCCTGATGATGATACGATCGGCATGGGCGAACTGTTGGCCAACGAGCGGGCTACTGAAGGAAGCAGCGTTGAGGTCCGTGAGGGAGAGCCCAGCGAACAAAATTTTTCGGAAGAGCTTCCGGTTGATGCCTCCTGGACGGACATTTACGGCGACAATTCCGGGCCATATACGGCCCCACAAAATTTTGACAGCAGTGGCAGCAGCGAAGCCCCGCCATTGGAAAACACGCTGGTCCGCAACGAAACTTTGACCGATTATCTTTTGTGGCAACTGGGGGTTTCGGCGCTCAACGAGCGTGAGCGTTTGATTGGCACAACGATTATCGATGCCATTGATGACAACGGCTACCTGACGGCTGACTTGCAATCCCTGGCCGAGATGACCCGTTCGACGCTGGAAGAGGTGGAGGATGCGCTGATTCTGGTGCAATCCTTTGAACCGGCTGGGGTTGCTGCCCGCTCCTTGGCGGAATCATTGTTGTTGCAACTCAAGAGCCGCAAACAGGCACACCCGCCTTATACGACCCTGCTGGAAAATCTGGAGGATCTGGCACGGCGCGATTTCCGCAAATTGAAGCGCGTTTTGAAGGTGACAGAGGAAGAACTGCAGGATGCGGTGGAACTGATCCAGTCGCTCAACCCGAAACCGGGTTTGGCCTTTGGCAGTGATCAAGCCAACTATATTTCACCGGATGTTTATGTGCGCAAACAGGATGGACAATGGGTTGTGGAAGTCAATACCGACGCCATGCCCAAGCTGCGCGTCAATCGGGAGTATGACAGCGCTCTGAACGGTCGTTTGTCCGCACAAGACAAGCGTTTTTTGCAAGACAATGCCCGCTCTGCACAATGGTTGATCAAAAGCCTGGAACAACGCTCCAGCACCATTTATCGGGTAGCAGAATCAATCGTTCGTTTTCAGACCAACTTTCTGGAATATGGCCGTGAACATCTCAAGCCGTTGATCCTGAAAGATGTGGCAGACGATATTGGCGTACACGAATCAACCGCCTCGCGGGTGACCAGCAACAAATATATTCACACGCCGCGCGGCATCTTTGAGTTGAAATATTTTTTCTCTTCGTCATTGGTCTCCCAGTCCGGGGAAAACCACTCTTCGGAAGCGGTCAAGTTCAAGATTCAAAAGTTGGTGGAGAGCGAATCCCCCAACCGGCCTTTCTCGGACGAAAAACTGGCCAAATTGTTGAAGGATCAAGGCATTATCGTTGCCCGGCGGACGATTGCCAAATACAGAGATATATTGAACATTCCATCCTCTTCGCGCCGTAAGCAGTTGGGAACAGGCAGTGAAAGCTGAACGCAGAGAGACTCCTTCGCGCGCTGATCTGGCACCTGTGCGGTGCACCTTCCGACCATGCACATCACCCATTTAATCACCCCGGCGCGGATCATTCCCCAGTTGCACGGTACGAGCGTTGCCCAGATTTTGCAGGAACTGGCACAGCATCTTGCCACAGAACTCCCTTTCAGTTCCGCCGCAGAGATTGCCGCCCTTTGGCAGGAGCGCGAGACCATCAACAGCACGGCTACTGGTCATGGGGTAGCGTTTCCCCATGCCCGTTTGCCGGGTTTGCAGGCTCCCCTGGCCATTTTAGGTCGGTCGCAGAATGGGATTGACTTTGTGATACCGGATCAGGAGCGTGTACATCTGGTCATGGCGCTCTTGTCCCCCCCAGAGGCACGCAACTACCATCTGAAGGCACTAGGGACGGTGGTAAGGCTATTGCGCAGTCCCACGCTACGGCAACGTTTGCAGGCTCTGCATGAACCAGAACTGCTGTATCACGCGTTGATTACGGAAGAGGATGAATCATGAGTTTAGATGTAGAAATTACCGGTAGCGCAGCAGAAGGTACGACAACGGTGGCAGGTGACATCGGCCATTTGGTTCTGGTGACTGGACTATCTGGAGCAGGCAAGTCGATTGCGTTGAAATATCTGGAGGATTTGGGATTTTTTTGGACGGACAATCTGCCCATTTCGTTGATTCCGGCCTATTTGGACCATTTACGCAGCGGAGGACATGGCGTCCTGCGGGTTGCGGTGGGGATACACTTGCGCGAGGGAGAGAGCTTGCAGCGTTTTCCCAGCGACTATCGGCGGGTTGCCTCTTTGGCGGAACACAGTGAAATTCTTTTTTTTGAGGCTGGCCCGGACACCTTGGTGAACCGCTACCAGGAGACGCGGCGCCGTCATCCATTGGCGCAGGAGTGTACGGTTCGCGAGGCCATTTTGTTGGAGCGGCAGGCTCTGGAACCGGTGCGGGCCATGGCTGATTTGGTTATTGACACCTCACGCAGCAGCACACCACAGTTGAAAGAGCGTTTGGCACAACTGTTTCAGGAGATGCTGGTTGAGCGTCGTCAGATTGGCGAACTGACAATTTTCATTCGCTCATTTGGCTTTAAATTCGGGGCGAATACCGATGCGGACATGGTCTTGGATGGACGTTTTTTGCCCAACCCCTATTATGATCCAGAACTGCGTCCATACAACGGTCGAGAAGAGCCCGTGATGCGTTTCCTGGAACGGGATGGGGAGGCGTTGGCCTTTCTTGAGCGCCTGCAATCCTTATTTGACTATCTGATCCCCCGCTATCAGAAGGAGAAGAAGCGCTATTTCACGGTCGATATCGGCTGCACTGGGGGCTATCATCGCTCCGTTTTTCTGGTGGAACAGTTGACGCAACGCCTGCGACAGCAGGGCTTCATGGTGTTGATGCGTCACCGCGACCTGTACCGCGACCCGCCCAAGTCGGCGGATGATTGATCATCCGCACAAGCACAGGGTTCCCCTTAAGCCTGCAACCAGCGGATATCCCCGCAAACCCACCCCAGATGCAGTTGTACGTTGCCCAATCGAACAGACCCACACACTGTGTCTGTCTGAGCATTCAGCCCAAACAGTTTGGCAAACCGGACAAAGTCTTCAAAACCTTCCCGGTGTTCACTGAACGAGTGAACCAGCATGACAGCATGGGAAGCCTGGAAGCGTTGCGCCTCAAGAATGGCCGATGCAGTTCTGTGCAACAGTTGATACCGTATATTGCCAGGCAACGACTGGGACAGGCCCAGTGTGTTACACAAAAAAATCAATCTTTCTATCCTGCCTGGAGAGGGTGACCCACTTAACCATTCCGTCATGTTCTGCCCGAATGACTCGGCGACTTTCCCTTCCACCGTAACGGAAACCAACGCTGAATCGCATTTTCCCAGGATCCAGATATCGTTTTGAGATGCCGCCCTGCCACCCGGCAGGTTCACCTTGTGTTCTGGAATGGCCAACAGCATTTCCAATCCGCTCAGGTGGGGTGATGTGGAAAGAGCATGTTTGACCTCATGCGGAAAATCACCCGGACAACTCTCCCAGCAATAGGCCAGTGATCGAGCGGAATATCCCGTGCGCCAATGGTATTCTGCTGCCAGAAATTTTTTCCACTGTTCGGCGCCTTGTGACGGTTGCAGGGCTTGAAAAGTGGCGTTGTTTGCAAAAATTTGTTTGACATGTCTTGGCCAATCCGAATTTTCTGCCGACCAACCCCTCTCCCCGTTCGATGGAAGCAATACGACCCCCCTTCCGGGGGCGGTATGCATTGTTTTGGTCGAATCGGACAACAAGACCGGAGAGATGGCCGCAAGATTTTGCTTCTCTTTCTGCAACGGATTATCCGCAACCAACGCCGCAGGCTCGCTCTGCCTGTCAAGATATTTCCTATTATAGTACATAGTCAGACCATACCAATGGGCTGGATCCTTGACGGTATGGGGATCGCACACAAAGCGGGTCTTGCCTTCAGTTGTGGCTGAAAAAATGGATTGGGTGGATGGCTTGTGTTGCCTCAGATGAAATCGGACAGTTGCCTTCGTTTAATAAGCTACATACAATGGCTATCAAACGGAGGAACAAAGCATGGAGAAGAAGCGCAGAAGGTACTCACCTCAGGAGAAGAC
>PDZU01000101.1 GCA_002753095.1 Magnetococcales bacterium | reverse complement strand
ATCGCTACAGATTTTTTTTTTTTTTTTGCAGAGTTTATCAACCGCTGGCCTTTAGGACACTGCACCATGTTTGACGCCCTTTCCGATCGTTTTGAGTCTGTATTCAAAAAGTTGCGCGGTCGTGGCAGCCTGAATGAGAGCAATATTCAGGAGGCGATGCGCGAGGTACGCATGGCTTTGCTGGAGGCAGATGTCAACTTAAGCGTGGTCAAAAGCTTTATTGCCAGCGTGACCGAAAAGGCGGCTGGTCGTGAGGTATTGGACTCTTTGACCCCTGGACAACAGGTCATTCAGGTTGTCTACGAAGAACTGGTGCAGTTGATGGGGGAGAAGAACAGCCGTTTGAATCTGGCCACGCAACCCCCGGCGGTGGTGATGATGGTTGGCCTGCAAGGCTCAGGAAAAACCACAACCACCGGCAAGCTGGCCGCATGGCTGCATGAAAAGGAGCGCAAAAAATGTCTGCTGGCCTCCCTGGACGTCTACCGTCCAGCGGCCATGGAACAACTGGCCACGGTGGGCAAACAGGTCAATGTGGCCACATTGCCCATTGTGACGGGGGAAAAGCCGCTGCAGATTGCCCTGCGGGCTTTGGAGGCGGCCCGCAACGGGGGGTACGACATCCTTTTCTTGGACACCGCCGGACGCCTGCATATCAACGAAGAGTTGATGCAGGAGTTGCAGATCATCCGCGAACAGATCAATCCGGTAGAAATTCTCCTGGTGGCCGATGCCATGACTGGTCAGGATGCGGTCACCGTCTCGCGCAGTTTTAACGAGCAGTTGGATGTCACCGGCATCGTTCTGACCAAAACCGATGGCGATGCACGCGGGGGTGCCGCCCTCTCCATCCGTCAGGTCACCGGCAAACCGATCAAATTTTTGGGTACCGGCGAGGCACTCGATAAACTGGAAGCGTTTCACCCGGAGCGGTTGGCCTCCCGCATTCTCGGCATGGGCGATGTGCTGACGCTGGTGGAAACAGCCATGGCCAAGGTTGATCTGGCCGAAACGGCTAAATTGCAGCAAAAGTTGCAACACGCCTCTTTTACCTTGGAGGATTTTTTGGCCCAGATGGGTCAGGTCAAAAAGATGGGCTCACTCTCTGATTTGGTCAACATGATTCCAGGCGTCAAACAGGCCATCAAGGGACAGGATCTCTCGGCAGGCGAAGCACAAATGAAAAAAACCGAGGCCATCATTCTCTCCATGACGCTGCAGGAACGGCGCAAGCACATGATTCTCAATGCCTCACGCAAAAAACGCATCGCCAAGGGATCCGGAACCACCGTGCAGGATGTCAATCAAATTCTCAAGCAGTTTGTGCAAGCGCAAACCCTGATGAAACGGTTGGGACGTCTGGGTCAAAAAGGGATGATGCGCGCCGGATTGCCCAATTTTTCCCGACGCCCTTTTTGAGGTTGCGCAAGAAGCGCGGTGGGGTACATACGATCATTTCATCTGAACTGGATTTTGATGCACTGCACAGATGCGAGCACTTGCCAATTGCGTGCAGGTAGGTCATCCTGCATGGGTGGGTGTTCCGTTGTGACAGCGGAATCACAGGAGGCTGATTTCTTATTTTCTCAAATATAAACAATTAAGTTTCGTACATCCATCACATTGCCTGGGAGAAAAGTATGTCCAAACCGATTCGCGTCGCGGTCTCTGGTGCTGCCGGTCAAATTGCCTACAATCTGCTGTTTCGTATCGCCTCCGGCCAATTGTTCGGCAAAGAGCAACCGGTCCATTTAAGCCTGTTGGAAATTCCCCAGGCAATGACCGCCTTGACCGGTGTGGTGATGGAACTGGAAGACTGTGCTTTTCCAACCCTGGCGGGTATCGACATTTCCGATCAGGCGGATGTGGCCTTCAACGGGGTCAACTGGGCCTTGTTGGTGGGTTCTCGTCCCCGTGGTCCGGGCATGGAACGGGCCGATCTGATTCGGGTCAATGGACCGATCTTTGTGGGCCAAGGCCAAGCCCTCAACAAAGCCGCCGATGATGTGCGGGTCATGGTGGTGGGCAACCCCTGCAATACCAACTGCCTGATTGCCATGAACAACAGTGAAGTGCCTGAGGACCGTTTTTCAGCCATGATGCGTCTGGACCAAAACCGGGCCTCTTCCGCGTTGGCGATCAAGGCCGGGGCCTCCGTCTCGGCCATTACCAACATGGTGGTCTGGGGCAACCATTCCAACAAGCAGTATCCCGACTTCGAAAACGCCCGTATCAACCACCACCCGGCCAGCGAAGTAATCAATGATCTGTCCTGGTTGCGGGAAACCTTTGTCAAGGCGGTACAGGAGCGCGGTGCGGTGATCATTAAGGCCCGTGGTCTTTCCAGCGCCGCTTCGGCAGCCGCCGCCATTCTGGACCATGTCTCCTCCTTGATCCATGCCACTCCCGCCGGTGATTGCTACTCGGCGGCAGTGCTCTCGCATGGAACTTACGGTGTGGATCCCGGTCTGATTTTTGGGTATCCCATGCGCACCCTGGTGGACGGCAGCAAAGAGATTGTGGAGGGTTTGAGCTTCACCCCCTGGGCGCAGGAGCAGTTTAATATCGTTCTGAACGAGTTGCGCAGCGAGCGGGAAGTGGTAAAGGATCTGTTGCGCAAATAGCAACCCGATACGCCCCCGTCGTGCGGACGGTCACCAGTCAATGTTCACCTGGCTGACCTCCGCCGATGGGTGCTCGGATGGAGACACGAATGAAGTATGTAATTTTCCTTGGTGATGGCATGAGTGACCGCCCGATGGAGGCGCTGCAAGGTCGCACTCCGTTGATGGTGGCGCGCACCCCCAATCTGGATCGCATGGTGCGGGAAGGGATTGGCGGCTGGTCCTTGAATACGCCGCAGGGCTATTATCCGGGCAGCGATATCGCCAATCTGGGTGTGTTGGGCTACGATGTCACGCAAAGCTATACGGGGCGCAGCCCGCTGGAAGCCGCAGCGATGGGCGTGGTGTTGGGGGAAGAGGATGTGGCCTTTCGCTGCAATCTGGTTACCCTGGCAGAGGAGGGCCGCATCATGGACGATTTTTCGGCGGGCCACATTCCCACCGAACAGGCGGCGGAGTTGATTCGATACCTCAACAGCCAGTTGGGTACGGAGGCGTTCCAGTTTTATCCGGGTGTCAGTTACCGCCACCTGCTGGTCTGGCGCAATGGTCGGCAAAAGATCTCCTCTGTACCACCGCATGACATCACCGGCAAAGAGATATTTGCCCATTTGCCACAGGGCGAGGATGCAGAGCCGATTGCGGCCCTGATGCGGGCTTCATGGCCCTTGCTGGCGGCACATCCACTCAACGAAGCCCGGCGCCAGAGGGGCGAAAAGCCGGCCAGCAGTATCTGGTTGTGGGGACATGGCACCAAGCCACGCCTGCAACCGTTTCAGGAGCGCTTTGGTCTGTCGGGTGGGGTGATCTCGGCGGTGGATCTGATGCGGGGTATCGGTTCGCACATCGGTTTTGAGGTGATCCATGTCCCCGGCGCTACCGGCTGGATCGATACCGACTATGAAGGCAAGGCGCGGGCCTGTCTGGAGGGGCTGACTCGGCATGATTTCCTATTCGTGCATGTGGAATCTCCCGACGAGGCGGGCCATGCCGGACGGTTGGATTATAAAATCCAGGCGATTGAGGATTATGATCAACGCCTCATTGGGCCGGTATTGAACACTTTGGCAGAACGGGGTCCGTTTCGGGCACTCGCCCTGCCGGACCATCCCACCCCGGTTGCCACCCGCACCCACAACTCCGACCCGGTTCCTTTCGCCATGTTTGGCAGCGGGATCGAGGCCGATGCCAACACCCACTACGATGAACGACTACTGCACAGCGGATCGCTGCACTTCAATCCGGGCATTCTCATGATTCGCTATTTTTTGGGCCTTGCCTGAGAGATTCGGGAAGAGTGACGAGGTCATCCGCCCACCCCTGACAGGGATGGGCGGATGCACTTCTGGACCATCACATGCGCCGCCGTGCGCAAAACAACACCAACGACACCCAGACCACGGACAGAGATAACGCCAATCAGGCGTTGGCAGCCGCCCGACGTTCGCTGATCAACTTTTGCAGTTGCCGGATGGGGCGCTCCAGTTGATCGGAGGGACGGGTCAGCAGATAGTCGTCCAGGCCACCGACATGATCGATGGTACGCAGCACACAGGAGGGCAGGGACATACGGACAAAGACGCCCAGGGTTGCGCTGTAGAGGGAGCGCTCCTGCATATTGACCAACCACTTATGGCTGGTGCGGCGATGGGAATGTGAAACATTTTTTCCTGTTTGCGGGGCCTTGCCGCCAAGGGTCGCTTTCCGGGCCATAATTAAGTTCCTTTTACTGATCAGGGATGATTGTGCTGGATGATTCTCTAAAAACGCGCTATCTTATCCTTGTGAGTCGCATTCGTCAAGACTATGATTAACGCAGTCAGGACATTTGCTCTGCACAGGCTTTCTGGGCACGGCGGCTCTGGCTTTGCAACTGGGGGATCACTGCCCCGGCAAAAGGGTGCAGTGGCTGTTGGCAAACCTGATTTTCGTCGGAGAAAAAAATGGCAGGGGAGATTGACCCAACCAAGAGCATGGCTCAGTTGGTGCAAGAATTTCCGCAGTTGGCGCGTCTGCTTTGGGATCAGGGCATCGAGTGTGCGGAGTGCATGGCTTCGCAGGTCGATACCTTGAACGATGTGGCACGCATGTACAAGCTGGACATCAAAAAGCTGATCCAACATATTCAATCGGCTGGAACCGGCACGGCGACGTGACATTTCCTTGAATATCGTCTATCCTGCATTAATTCAAAAATTTTAATCGCTCTTCGCGTGCCGGGTATGGAACTTTTATGAACTTCAGTGAGTGGTTCTCAAGACGGTGGGTTCGCGTCGGGGTAACGGCGGGGTTTTTTCTGACGTTAATCGCAGCCCTTTTGGGCGGGTGTTTTGCGCCCGGTGTCAACGACTTGGCAGAAAGCGGAGAGTCCGCTGCGGGAGGGGGCCAGGAGGCGCCCTTGCGTGCGGTTGCTCCTGTTGTGCCGCACAGTCAGCAGGGCGACCCCTTTGCTGTCGAGGTTCATGAGGGTCGGGCCTACTATTTCTATCTGCTGGGACAATTCCTACTGCGGGAGCGCAGTTGGCATGAGGCGGAACGGGCCATGGCCGAGGTGGCCAAAGCGGATCCGAGTTCGGCGGAGACCCGTGTACTGGTTGCCCATCTGGCCACGCAGCGTGGTGATTTGCACAAGGCCATTCACTTCGCGGAAGAGGCCATCCAACTGGATGGCAACGATGAAAAGTCGCGGCAGTTGTTGGCTGGTCTGCTGACTGCCACCAAATCCTACGACAAAGCGGCCCTGCAGTATGAGGAGATTTTGCGCATCAATCCCGACCAGATGATGGCCCGTCTGCAATTGGCCCAACTCTACGGTCGGACCAATCAAATTGAGTTGGCCAAAAAGAGCCTCACGCCACTTTTCAGCAAACAGTCACAGGCATGGAAGGCCCATTTGGCGTTGGGGCGGGCATATGCCAATGTTCCCGATCTGGAAAAGGCGGTGGTGCAGTTTCGCAAGGCCCATCAACTGGATCCCGACAAATTGGAAGTTGTTTTGGCGTTGGGATCGGCACTGCAGGAGATGAAGCGGCCCAAGGAGGCGGAAACGGTGTATCGCCGTTTTCTCAACAGCCATCCCGACAGTAAGGAGGTACACAGCCGCATGGGCCGCCTGATGTTGCATCAGGATGACCAAGATGCGGCCTTGAGCGAGTTTCAGGCGATCAGCCAGATGGCTCCAGACAGCGTACCGGCCCGTTTGACCTCCGCTTTGATTCTGCTGAGTCAGCGTCGTTTTGAGGAGGCTTTACAGGAGTTGCGTCTGGCGGAGGCGACGCGGGCCGAGGATGGACGGGTTGCCTATTACTTGGGACAGGTTCTTGAAGCGCTGGACCGTTTTTCCGAGGCGGAAGAGACCTACAATCGCATTCAGGCGACCGAGCCGTTTTATGCAGACGCGCAACTGCGTCTCTCCTTCATTGAGACCGAGAGTGGCCGCCGTGAGGCGGGTGTCAACCGTCTGCGTGCGTTGTTGGCCGCCTATCCGTTGGCCAACGGCAAGGCAACAGACAAGCTGTCCGGCACCCCGGCGGATGCAAAAGTGCGGGTCACGCTGCTGGTGGCTTTGAGTGTGATGTTGATGCAGGATGAGAAATATGCCGAGGTATATGATGTCACCAGTCAGGGGCTGGTCATTGAGCCGGACCATAATCGCTTGCGTTTCAGCCGGGCCATTGCGCTGGACAAACTGAACCGTTGGCCAGAGGCGGAACAGGATTTGCTGCAGCATATCAAGCTCAATCCCAACGATGCCAACGCTTTGAACTATCTTGGTTACACATGGACCGAGCGCAACGAGCATCTGAATGAGGCGCTCAAACTTCTGGAGAAGGCGCTCGCCTTGTCTCCTGGAGATGGTTTTATCACCGACAGCGTTGGCTGGGCTTTGTTTCGTCTTAATCGGTTGGACGAGGCGTTGACGCGCCTGCGCGAAGCGGTCCGTCTGGAGCCCAAGGATGCCACGATTACCGAGCATTTGGGTGACATTCTGCAGGCCATGGGCAAACTGGACGAGGCCAACACGGTCTGGAAAAGGGCGCTGGAGTTGGACCCTGGCAACGAGCGTTTGCAGAAAAAGCTTTCTGGCACCCCCTCCTCTGGCAACCTGTAACGGTTCGCGCCATGGCCGTGGTGTTGACCCAGGTTCGCACAATCCGTTGGCTGTTTGGCCTGCTTTGCTTGGGATTGCTGGCGGCGTGCGTTCCCCCTCCGGCCCCGCCTGTGGCGATTTCTCCCCCTGTGGATCCGCAACTGGTACAGCAGCGTTATCAGCGGGATCAGCAATGGCGGCGGCAGCAGCTGCAGAACTGGCAATCGCAGGGGGTTTTGGAGATTCGTTCCGAAAAGATCAACCGCCGGGTACGGGCAGAGGTGCAGGGCAAGGAGATTGAGCGGGCCAAGGTCACCCTTTTTGGTCCCATGCAGGGCGTTGCCGGGGTGATGATCACCACACCGGAGCAGATTGCGTTGGTGGATACCGATCAACGGCAGATCACGCTGGTCCCGGCCAACAGTTCCGGCTTGAACCATTTGATTGGGATTGCCTTGCAGCCGGAAGATTTGCTGGAATCCTTGTTGGCGCTGGCGGCCCCCTTGCAGGGAGCGGATCCGGATGTGGCGGGTGCCTGGTTGACGCGCCAGGGGGAGACGCTGCTGCTTGACCCGGTACGGGGTGTGGTGCGGGAGAGGCGCGGTCAGACCGAGGGTGGTGGCAGTTATCGTGCGCTCTACCAATGGCCGGAGGAGTCAGACGACGCTATCCTTCCCATGCCGCAGCAGGTACAGATTGAGTTGCAGCCGCAGGCGACGCGTATTCACTATCTCTCCCGGCAGTGGCAGGTGCTGACGGAGCCTTTGCCCGCCTCTGCTTTTTCGTTTCTGGAGCGCTACGCCGATTTTGTTGTCGAACAACCGTTGCGCCAGGAATAGATGCTTTTGCAACCCTTCACTTTTCTGGCGCCGGCCAAGGTTAATCTTGGCTTGCGCATTGTGGGCCGACGCTCAGATGGCTATCACCGGCTATGGAGTGTCATGACCTTTTTTCCCCTGTATGATCAACTGACCTTTCAGTGTGTAGAAGAAGAGATCACCCTGACCTGCGCGCCAATGGTCACTGGCACCCCCCAGGAAAATTTGGTGTGGCGGGCAGCGCACAGTTTGCAGCAGGCGAGTGGCACGGCGTTTGGGGTCAGGATGGGCTTGCAGAAGCAGATTCCGCATGGGGCGGGTTTGGGGGGCGGTTCATCGGATGCGGCGTTGGCGCTGTTGGTTTTGAATCAGCTTTGGCAGTTGCATTGGCCACGGCAGCGGTTGATTGACTTGGCTGTGCGACTGGGGGCAGACATTCCTTTTTTCTTGGGGGAGGGTGCTGCTTTGGCGCAGGGGATTGGTGAGCAATTGACCCCCCTGCCCGTGTTGCCGCAACTGCCTATGTTGTTGATCTATCCTGGCTGCAGTCTGGCCACGGCGGCGGTTTTTCGGCATTGGCATGCCGGGCGAGACCAGGATCAACCCTATGCCGACCCGCCACTGACGGTTGCGCTGGATCGGGAGCGATTGTTGACCACGCTGCACAATGACTTGCAGGAGACGGCTCTTGCGTTGCAGCCGATGTTGTCCGAGGTTGTCTCTCACCTGCCACCGGTGCATGCGATGTCTGGGAGTGGCACGGCATTTTTTGGTATTTTTCCTGATGTGGCGGCAGCGGCGGAGGCGGCGGAGCGTGTGCGTGCGCAGCATCCCGACTGGCAAATTTTTCATGGGGTCACCTTTAATCAACATCCCTTTTCCTCTGCATGGGAATCTGCTATAAAGGGGGCTGTCTTGAACGGATGGGCCGTCGCCAAGCGGTAAGGCCCCGGATTTTGATTCCGGTATCCCCAGGTTCGAATCCTGGCGGCCCAGCCAACTTCCTCCTTTTCAATCCCCCCCTCTTCAGATGATCTACCGCCTTCTTGCGGATGCTACGGCTCTCTTCCATATCTCCTTCGTGCTGCGTACGTCGTCGCCCATCCCCTCCTCCGTCAATTTTTTTTAAAAGTGGCATGGGGTCAAGGGGAGATTATCTCCCCTTGCGGGTTGCAAGGGCGGAGCCCTTGCTTGTACGGCGCGCTTTTACATAAGCCAATTTGCGTAGCAAATTGGCGCAGCGCGCCCCAATTTGTGCCCCGCAGGGGCACGCTCCTGGAGGGCGGCAGCCCGACATGCACTGTGATGTCTGATCAACAATTGGAAAAAATCCAAATGCGATTGCCCTGCCTGTTCCAACCAAAAGTCTGGTGAACAACCGCCCATCGACAGGGGTGACGTACTGGAACGCCCTGCCGATGATTACTGCAGTTTTCCGCTACGGTTAGGGATTACACCATAGCGGACAAACTTACACCTTGCGCAATTGCCGACGCATGATTTTGCGCAGCGTTTTGGCTGCCTGCTTGATCGTGTTGGTCTTGTTCTTGATGCGATTGGCATAGCGACCGCGCTTGCCTTTGGTGATGGTGCGGCGGTGGGTTTTGCCCAAGGTATAGCTTTCCAGCCGAATGATTTTCCTCTTGCTGATCCCCTGCTTTTTCAGTTGATCAAGAGCAACGCCAGCCTCGCCCGGATGGCGTTGGCGAAACAGAAAGGCGCCCATTTTTTTGATGGTGCGGGCCTTGCTGGTCGACTTGCCATTGCGTTCCGTGGTTAACGACTTGTTGACACGGGCCACGATACGGGTTGGTTTGAGGGAACAAATTTGCGCACTGCGGGAAGCATACTGCCGTTGGCACTGGCAATAGGCTGCGTACATGCTGGAACGCAGTTCTGGTTTGACATCCACGACGATGAGTTTCTTCTGTACATGGCGATGGCACTGCTTGCTGCAGCTTTTATTATTCCTGCGCAACAGAAAGCGATACTGCAGCAGTCCGCCTGAACCGCCACCCATTTTCTTGAACTTGAAGGAGTCACAGATTCTGTAACCGGGATAGGCCTGCTTGACGGCACGGCGCAGGCGACGGCGTTCCTGGTTGCAGCGGGAGAGATTGCACAGCAAGGAATATTTGGAAGGATCGCGCACCAAGCGCCATTTATTTTTCTTTTTGCTGTATTTGAACGGTTTTTTGCCACCCTTGAGCTTTGAACGCAAGGCAGACACACGACCACTGTAACAGGTACTGCGCGCCTTACCGCGCACGCCTTTGCAGTAGCAGCGAATGGCTTTGCGCAAGGGAATGCTGGATCCCCCCAAGCGAATGCTGATCAGATAGCGCAACAGATCGGCAATCAGGAAGCCCTTGCCACCATCATCGGGATCGTTCATGACGCATTTAAACTTTTTCTTTCTGCCTGATCCTGTCAAAACGAAGCCAAAGTTTTCCAGATGGGGATCCCCGACACACCAACCTTTTTTCTTCCCTGCCCTGCCTAATTGCGACAACGTTCCTCTGCGGCGCATTAGGTCATAAAAATAGGCGACAAACTCACGGAACAACAAGAAGATTGTCTTCTTGTTCTGCTTCGCGTAGAGAATCTTGCACTTGATGTCTCGACGCGTCAGGTGCGGGTACAGCGTATGCAGATAATTGATCATCGTCTGTTTTTTCATAAACCCTCCCACGATATACTGTTGCGCAATAAGATCCTATGGTAATGACATGATGGAGCATCAACACCTAAAATTGTTATAACCAAACACCAAAAATTTGTCAATTTTTAATCATGCCCTCCAAGTCTCACAAAAAAAGAAGGACGGAAGTGCCTTGGCTTGGCAATCTGGTTGGTGCTATTCTGTTGGGCTCCGTTAACCCCCCAGGAAGAGACACGCAATGCACAGTTCCCCTCCCCCCGCCGAGTTGCCGGTTTGGGATTTAACACCCATTTATAGTGATCTGGACGACCCGCTGTTGCAGGAGGATCTGCAGTGGTTGCAAAGCCACTATCCGGCTTTTTCCAGCCACTTTCAGGGAAAACTGGCCACCAGACTGGGGGATGCCCTGCAGGAGTGGGAAGCGTTTTCGGAACGTC
>PDZU01000100.1 GCA_002753095.1 Magnetococcales bacterium | reverse complement strand
CCATCTGCTGCAACATTTTGCCGGTGGTCGACGCCTGCAGGGCGCCCAACAGCACCAGATCCGGGCGCAGCGCGACCAACTCTTCCAGATCGCCCTGATTGCTGGGCACGCCCTGCGCCTGTCTGACCACCGTGGAAAGGGCGGGTTCGGCGGCAAACTGGCTCACCGCCAACACCCGCTCCCGCTCCACCAGGGACAACAACAGACGATCGGCACAGAGATTGGCGGAGACGATGCGCAGCGCTTCAGCAGCGGCCCAGGCTGCCGACAACGGGCACAGCCACAGCAACAGCAGCAGCCCACCCCACAAGCGCACCTTTTTTTTTCTGCCCCGCATCACCCGGCATCCCCTGATATAGACAGACTACGGCAGATGAAAACTCAACCGACCCATGATGGTGCGACCCGGCATTGGATAGGCATTATAGGTGCCATAGGTGGCGGAACTGGCAATCCCATAATCGTAATAGTCGCGATCCAACAGATTTTCCACCGCCACCGACCAGCCCGCCCAGTCCAGATCACCGGCCACGCGCAGATTGAGCAGGGTGTGTTCTGGAATCAATGGCTGAAAATTGGCCTGATCATTGTCAAAGCGCCGACTGCCCACCTGCTGCAGATCCAGATCGAGCCCCATTTTTTGCTCTGGCAGATCCCAGGAGAGCCCCGCGCCACCGCTCCAGCGCGACACCAGCGGTACGTCATGCCCCTGCCAAGTCCCCTCGGTAAATTGCGCGCGCGTGTAGGTCAATTGCCCTTTCAGGCGCACGGTATCGGAGAGCTGATAACGCAGACTGTTTTCGATCCCTTTGCGGCGCGTGGGATCCAGATTGACATTGGTAAAGGTTGCCGTACTGTAATGCAATTCATTGCGCAAATCCATCCAGTACAAAGAGCTTTGCCAATTGAGCTTATCCCACTTGCCGCGCAGGCCCAATTCATAATCCTGGGCGGTTTGCGTTTTCAGGTCAAAGGTGACCGCAGCACCCCACGGTGATCCGCCAACCCGTTCATCGACGGTGGGCAGGCGCATGCTGCGCCCCACCCGCCCAAAGAGCGTGCCCTCTGGCCACAATTGTTGTTCAAAACCGAGATGGGCGGCGTAGTCGGTTTCATTATGATCATAAGAGCGTGCTGCCACAGGGGAACCGCTGGCCGGGGCGCTGGCGTTGAAATGGTCCCGCGCTGCAACATCCACATTTTGCACCCGCACGCCAGCCGCCAACGTGCTGCCCGCTTGCACGGTCAAGCGCTCCTGAAAATAGAGGGCCAGCGTGCGCTGTTCCAGATCATACTGGTGCTTGGCCGCCTTGCCCTGCTGTACGGCGCGGTCCGACAGATAGTCGGATTGGCTGAGATCCAGACCCGCCGTCAGTTTGGCCGCCATATCCCCCAATTGATGATCCATCTTCAGGCGTGGCGTCAAAGAATAGGTATCCAGCGTCGTATCCAGATAGCTGTTGAAGGCGGCCCCCCAGGGGCTGAAAAAAGCCGATTGCTGCTCCTTGTGGCGCACGCCGGCATCAACGATCCATTCGATGCCAGCGCCGGTGCGACGGGTGATGCCTACGCTACCCTGTATGCCCTGTTTGTCGGCATAATCAAAGGGGGTGGCGGCCCCGCTGCGGTCGCTGGAAAGTTCGCTGGAGGTCAAGGTCACCTTGCGCCCCCCTGGCATCCCCATATGCTGCGTATCGCCGGTCAGGTTCAGGTAGAGTTCCCCGCTTTCGATGGCGCGGCGCACCTCCCCCACAGCCGAGCGCTGCCGCAGCACATTGTTATCCCGATAGCCATCGGAATCGATGACGTTGCCATAGACGGAGATGGCCGTACCATTGCCGCTGTGTGTGGCGGCCAGATTGCCCTCGCGAAAGCCGAAACTGCCGAGGCCAAACTCGGCCTGGGCGCTGCTCCCCTCCTTCAGGCTGTTGCTGGTGACAATATTGATCACCCCTCCCATGGCCCCATCGCCATACAGCACCGCCCCGCTGCTGCCACGGGTAATTTCGATACGTTCGATGCTGGCCAGGGGGATGGAGCCCAGATCGACACCGGCCAGATCGACATCATTCAACCGCCTGCCGTTGAGCAGAATCAGGGTATTGGCGCTGGCCGAGGCACCAAAGCCGCGCAGATCGACCACAGAGCCGGTGCCGTTCACCCCGCCATAGAGGTTTTGCACCTGGATGCCCGGTTGACGGGCCAACAGCTCTGGCAGGGTACGGACCGGGGAGCGGGCCAACTCTTCGGCGGTGATCACGCTGCTGGCGCTTCCGACCATGCCTTCACCGACACGACTGGCGGTCACCACTGTTTCTGGCAACAGCTGTGACGGGGCATCGGCAGCCTGCAGGGGTGCGGCACTCAGGCTGGCGAGACAGAGCAGCGCCAGGCGGCGCCCGCGATGGGGAGAACGGGATAAAACAGACATGCGACAAACTCCTCAAACTGGGGGAAGGGACGCAACCGCGAGGGGTGCGTTTATAACCCAATGACCAGGAGCATGTTGCAGGGGGGAAGGGTGAAGACAGGCAAGGATGGATTCAGGCACGGCATGGCGCAGCATCGGTCTGGAGATCCATCCAGGCACCGTTTTGCCGCCCACCGCAGCACACGCACAGGCCATTCCTTGGGCCGGTCTCCGGGCTTGCGCGATGGTTTTCACCGAGACCATCGCCTTCCCAGCCTGAAGCCAGTGGCATTGTGATGGTCTGTAACGCGCCTACCGTTGCGGGGGCAGCACCGGAATGGCCAAGGCAAACCTGTGTGGGTTTGGCCCTGACGTGACCGGATTTCCCGTTTCAGTTCAGGATTGGGAGATCCCGAACCACCCATGGGGGATGGCGGGAGAGTACAGAAGGGGCAGAGAGGCTGTCAAGGGGGACAAAAGAAACAGAGTACCATGGGGTCAAGGGGAGATTATCTCCCCTTGCGGGTGCAGGGCAGCGCCCTGCTGAAATGGCGCGCTTTTACCGAAGCAGATTTGCGCAGCAAATCTGCGCAGCGCGCCACAATCTGTGCCCCGCAGGGGCACGCTCCTGGAGGGCGGCAGCCCGACATGCACCGTGTTGCCTGGATAAAACGATGCAGAAAAATCCAAAGATTTTTACCCCCCCCCACACACAAAAAAAACCACAGCGCAGGCGGCGAGCAGCAGCCCCCTCCTGCGCTGTAACCGACAAATCAGGCGCCGCCTTTACCCGCCGCACCGGGCATCATGGCGGCCGTGGCACGACTGCGTTCCATGGATTGCTGGGCCAGATAGCTGTCGCCAAAGCGTTCGATATTGTCCGCCTCGGTATCATACTGACCGAAGTGGCGTTCTTCATCGACAATCAGGGCTTCAAAAAGCTTGCGGGAGACGGCATCGCTGCCGCAGGCGGAGGCTGCTTCGTTATAATCCTGCGTGCTTTGTTCTTCCATGGCGCGCGCCTTGTTCAACATTTTGCGCACGTCCTGGATTTTTTCGGGGGCATGGCTTGGTTTCAAGTCCACGTCGCCCTTGAGAAAAAGAATCCGTTCCGCCAGCAGTTCGATATGGCGCATCTCCTCGATGGCGGTACGCAGAAACAGACCGGCCAACAGATCAAAGCCCTGGTCATCGCAATGGAAATGGAAATACATGTACTGATGCACTGCAGACAACTCATCCTCGACGGCTTTTTGTAACAAGATTTTACTCTTTTCGTGCATGATACCCTCCCCGTATTTTTGTAAGCCAATACTCCAGCATGAGCTTATGCTGTCCCGCCCATTACGTCAATGCAGCGATTGCCTGGGCCACTCCGTCCGCATACGCGGGGTCGGCCTGGCGCAAATGGTCCAGCGCCTTGTCGATGATACCCTGGGGCACCCCCTGGATATGACGGGCAATATTGCCACACAGTTGCTCTTGTTGTGCCGGGCTCATCAAACGGAACAGTGCCCCGGCCTGGCTGTAGTAATCGCCATCCTCGCGGTGGTCGTAGCGGTTGGCGTCGCCGTGCAGGGCCAGGGCCGGTTCTGCCGCTGCGGCCATTTCTGGATATTCGGCCAGACGGTTGGGTTGATAGTTGATCGTTGCCCCACTGTTGCCATCCACCCGTCCGGCCCCGTCGCGATGAAAAAAGCGGGCAAAGGGGCAGCGCGGTGCATTGACCGGAATTTGATGGTGGTTGATGCCCAAACGATACCGATGGGCATCGCCGTAGGAGAAGAGGCGCCCCTGCAACATTTTGTCGGGCGAGGCGGCGATACCGGGCACCAGATTGGCCGGGCTGAAGGCGGCCTGTTCCACGTCGGCAAAATAGTTTTCCGGGTTGCGGTTCAACTCCAGAATACCGACCTCCTGCAGGGGATAGTCGGCATGCGGCCAGACTTTGGTCAAATCGAAGGGGTTGATCTGGTAGCTTTCTGCGTCCGCCTCCGGCATCACCTGCACGCAAAAACGCCAGCGCGGATAGTTGCCCTGCTCGATGGCGTTGTAGAGGTCGCGTTGCGCCGACTCCCGATCCTGGGCCACCACCTGGGCCGCCTCGGCATCGCTCCAGTTGGCAATGCCCTGCAGCGATTTAAAATGAAACTTGACCCAAAAGCGCTCATTTTTGGCGTTGATGAAGCTGTAGGTATGGCTGCCGAAGCCGTGCATCTGACGATAGTTTTGCGGAATGCCCCGATCCGACATCAGGATGGTCACCTGATGCAGGGCTTCTGGATGGCGGGTCCAAAAGTCCCAGGCGGCCACATTGGAGCGCAGGTTGCTGTGGGGATCCCGTTTTTGGCTATGGATAAAATCCGGGAATTTCAGCGGATCGCGCAGGAAGAAGACCGGGGTATTATTGCCCACCACATCCCAGTTGCCCTCTTCGGTGTAAAACTTGAGCGCAAAGCCGCGCACATCCCGTTCGGCATCGGCGGCGCCCCGTTCGCCCGCCACGGTGGAAAAGCGCAAAAAGGCCGCTGTCTGCTTGCCGACATGGGCAAAAACCTTGGCTTTGCTGTAGCGGGTGATGTCCTGGGTGATGGTCAGGGTACCGAAAGCACCGGAACCTTTGGCATGCACCACCCGCTCTGGGATCCGTTCGCGGGCAAAATGGGCCAATTTTTCGATCAGCCACCAATCCTGCAACAAGGCCGGACCGCGACGACCTGCTGTGAGACTGTTTTGGTTATCGGCAATGGGGTGACCATTGGCCGCCGAAAGATAGGATTGGGTCATGCTGTACTCTCCCTGGAGAATGTGAAATTGGATCGGATGATCGAAGCTTAGGGAGAATGGAGTACATTGTAAAATACTTAATTTATATCAGATCGATAGTTTTTGACTATTGCTGGCCAAGACACCATTGGCTCTGCCTCAGTTTCCCCACCACCGTCTGCAAACGGGCTGGCAGTGTGTCGGATTTGCAGAACAAACCTTTCGACTCACAAGCACACGAACACACCTTCACCATTTCACACAGATAATTTGAGTCAAATCAATATTTCTGCTGTTCCGCACTCCGAATAAAAAATCACAACATATTGATATTAATATAATTATCACTCTGGCATAACAATTGACTATACGATCGCCATATCCATGCAGGCAGTGGGATGCCTTGCGTGATGTGTGCCGTTTGACATGGGTAAAAATCGTTTGCCCATGCCAAAGGTAAAAGTCAGTTTCAGCTTTTTTGTTTCGCCGTTCATAGTCGTCTAATTCTGTGGCAAGGAGACAACATGCCTGTAATACCGAAAATATTTGTTCTCAACTTCCATCAAGACACACGCGCCCTCGCCAAATTTGCCTTGGGCATCGTCGCCGGAGCAACCGGAGGGGGGCTTCTGCTCCTCGCTGACCTGGAGTCCTTGCGCACGTGGCTAGAGAAAGGGAGCACACCCGGCTTTTTTGAGGGAGTCACCACGCCATTGCTGTTCGCCGTTGTTGGCGTGGGCATGGCAACTGCGGTTGCTTGGCTCTCCGAACGCCTGGGATTGGTGAACACAACACAACAGAATGATCCATAAAATCAGTCAGATTCATTGCAAAACAACAATGCACGCAGAGATCCTCTCTGGCACCTCATTCAACAACCGGATCCAAGTCTCATGACCGCCGGTGAAAGGGAATCAAACCATGTTCGACTACCCCATTTTCGACATGCCGTTGATTGGCCACCGACTGCTTTTTGCCTTCGATGCCATCATTCATGTCTTCATTTCGCACGGTGCTGCCGTCGGCGGTTCGATCGTGCTGGCTCTGGCACAATATTTTGCCATCAAAGATAATGATCACAAATTTGACGAATTGGCTTATAAAATCCTGTTCACCTTCTTCATCCTGGCCACCGCCGTTGGGGCATTGACCGGCATTGGTATCTGGGTACATGTCAACATCATCAATCCGGCAGCCATCGGGGCGCTATTGCGCGTCTTTTTCTGGAAATGGTTTGTCGAATGGATTGTCTTCAACATTGAGATGGTCTTTTTGCTGTGGTGGTTCCTGACCTGGCAAAAATACCCGTTGGGCACACCCGGCAAACGGTTTCACTTTAAACTGGGTGCCACTTATGCCATCTCCTCGTGGTTCACCATGGCCATCATTACCGCCATTCTTGGTTTCATGATGACCCCTGGCAATTGGTTGAAATCCGAATTTCCTGCCAGACCGGACTATCTGGCCTCTCTGTTCAATCCCTCCTGGTTTCCCTCTCTGGGTTTCAGAACCTTCTTTTCCATTGGCTGGGCTGCCGCTGCCGCCATGGTGTTGACTTGGTTCTTCACCAAAGAGGATGAAGCGTTGCGGGAGAAGGCGATTCGTTTCTTTGGCAAAATCTTGTGGGTCAGCGTTCCGCTCTTTTTGCTCTTCGGCTATTGGTATTACACACAATTTCCGCAAGCGGCCAAGGATCTCTTTGCCATAGGTGCCGTCACCCGCAATTTGGCCAGCAACCCAATTTTGCCTTGGATGTTGAACCTCGTCTTGGCCGCCATTGCCCTGTTGGGTGGCATCCTGTTGTACACCAACCCCAAAAAAGCCCCCTTGGCCGTTGCCATCGCACTGATGGTAGGCTGCATGGGTCTGCTGGCCGAGTTTGAGCGGGTACGAGAATTTGTCCGAAAACCTTATATCATCTACGGCTATATGTATGCAAACGGCGTTCGGGTCATGGATGTGCCGGTATTGAACCGGGATGGTTTCTTGAAACGGGCCACCTTTGTTCCAGATGAACTCAAGACCGTGACGGCCAGCAACAAAGTGGTTGCCGGTCGTGCCCTCTATGAAATGCAGTGCCGTTATTGCCATACCATCAATGGCGTCAATGCCATCAAAGATCGGGTAAAAAACTGGGATGAAAAGGCGATCTACAGCCGTATCGGCTCTTTGAACTCCTCTGCCACTCCATTCATGCCCCCCTTTACCGGTACCGATGCCGAACGGGGCGCCTTGGCCGCCTATCTCGCCTCCTTGAATGGCCCTGCCGCGCATGCGGTTCAACATTGATCAAAGGAAATAAAGATGGACTTCAAATTTATTCCAGGTGATATTCCCCTGCCCCTGCCGACCGGAGGTCTGGAATTTTTGCACTATATTTTCCACGGCCTGCTGGTGGTCAGTTGGGTGGTACACATCCTCTTTATCAATGTGTTACTGGGCGCTTCCTTGGCTTCGGTCTATTTCAACAAAAGAGGAGCCAGGGAAAACAATCCGATTCTCGATCGGGTCGCCTATCTGCTCACCACACCGGTGACCATATCAGAAAATATGGGTGCCTTGTGGGGGGTGGCTCCTCTGCTGTTGATCAGCGTGCTGTATACGCCGCTCTTTTATTCAGCCTCGTTGATGAACTCGCCACAATGGCTGCACATCATTTATGGTAATATTGTTGCTTTTCTATGTAGTTACCTCTACAAGTACTCCTGGAACACCCTGCGGGAGAATAAAGGACTACATATCACCATCGGCACCATGAGTGTTCTGTTGTTCTACACGCTGCCCCCTGTCTTTATGGCAACCGTGCAGCTATATATCACCCCAAGCACATGGAACCATGGCCAAAATTTTTGGGATGCCCTGTTCCGGGCCGATACCCTGTTCCGGTTGGCCCATTTTTATCTGGCCAGTTTTGCCGTCAGTGGCGTGTTCATGCTGCTGTATGGTTATTTCAAACGCAAGAGCAGCGATGCGACCGATCAGGCTGCCGGGGCTATCCTGATCCGCACAGGAAAGGCATGGTTCATTGTCCCCACCGTGTTAAACTTTTTTATCGGACCCTTGGCTCTGTTTCATTTTCCAAACTATGGCCTGGAGGCATTTTTCAACCACGGCTACCACTGGGGCATACTCCTGACAGTGCTTCTGGCGCTTTACGCCATACATATTTTGGTCAAGGAGTTCAAAAACGACGACATCCCCCCGACCAAAGTCTGGAAGGTGGTTATCATCATGGTTGTGGCCATCGTGACCATGGCCAGTATCCGCCATGGCATGAGGGTCGCCCTGGTCAGTCCAGTGATGGCCGCTTCGGTCGCCAAATCGGAAGCATTCCAGAAAGAGGCCAAAGAAGCCTACGAGGCTGCCAAACAGAGCCATCTCCCCAGCACAACAGGCCCCCGTGGCCGGATCTTGGCCGAGCAGCATGGTTGTCTGGGCTGTCATGGCGAACGGGAAAGGGTGATCGGCCCCTCCTATGCAGAGATTGCCAAGCGCGCCTACACACCAGAGAAAATTCTGGCTCTGGTACGTCAGCCTGTGCCCAGCAACTGGCCGGAATATGCCCAGGCACCCATGCCACCCATGGCAACGGTGCCAGAGGCAGAGTTGCGAGAAATCGCCAACTGGATCAACGGCATCAAATAGTTGTCAACTCTCGACCCGGTGCAGAAGGAACCGCACCGGGTCGGTCACAACCCGCTCAGTTCGGAAGAGATCGTATGCGTAATGCCAGTGAGGAACTGTTGGGGCGCGCCCCTGCCTTTCGAGACATTGTGCGAGCGGCAACCTTGGTTGCACCAACCGACGCAACGGTGTTGATCACCGGGGAAAGCGGCACTGGAAAGGAGTTGCTGGCACGCTATATTCATGCCACGAGCCGTCGGGCCCGCGCCCCACTTGTCACCATCAATTGTGCCGCCCTGCCAGAAAATCTGGCTGAATCAGAGTTGTTTGGGCACGACAGGGGGGCCTTTTCCGGTGCAGTACAGCAGCAAATGGGCCGTGTGCAATTGGCGGACAAAGGAACTCTCTTTCTGGACGAAATTGCCGAAATATCCCCTGCCATCCAGGCCAAACTGTTGCGCCTGCTGGAGTCCGGTGAATGCCAGACCGTCGGCCAACCCAGGATAACCCAGGTCGATGTACGCATCATCTCTGCAACCAACAATAACTTGCGGGACAAGGTGGCCTGCCACGCCTTCCGTCGGGATCTTTTCTTCCGTCTGAATGTGGTTCCCTTGGCCTTGCCTGCGCTGCGCCAACGCAAAGAGGATATAGAAGAATTCTTGGATCGTTTTACCGCCCGCTTTGCCACCAACCATCGGGTAGCCCCGCCACACTATCCGCCCTGCGTCAGGCAACAACTCAAAAACCATTCATGGCCCGGCAATATCCGGGAATTACGGAATTTTTGCGAACGGATGGTCATTCTGCACGCCGGAAAACGGATTGAACTTGAACATCTGCCTATGGAAATGCAACCGCCAGACCCGGCCCTTTGGCAAACGCGGCAGGATGGTAAAAGCTTCATTCTGCCAGAAGAAGGAATCGATTTTGATCAACTGGAACGACACCTGATTGATCAGGCCATCAAGCAGGCCAATGGCAACAGAAGTTGGGCTGCACGCATGCTGGGGTTGTCTTATGCCACCTTTTTGTATCGGTTAAAAAAATTTTCCATTCCATCATAGTCATTTAACCATTCGTTCACCCAAACGGGGAGTGCATTATGAAACTGTGGCTGGATGCAGCACAAAACGATTCGCTATCGGGTCCATTTTGGAATATCGCGCTTGGCTTGCTCGCCGAAAAGGGCGGCAAGGCCCATAAATTTACTGTTGGCGAGGTTATCTTTCGATGCAACGATGAGGCGGATTCCGTCAATCTGCTGATGTGTGGCGAGGTTTACCTGGGAACAGGAATGGTGGATCATGGAACCCCAACCGAAGACCGGCGTCTGGTCATGCACGCGGGAGAGTGGTTGAACATTGAAGCCCATTTCAACAACCCAGCCCGATATTATCTGGATGCGCGTGGTCTGACCAATGGTGTCCTACTGCGCATAGAGCGAGAACTGTTTCAGAATACGCTATGCCATTATCCCATTTTCCAGCACAGTGTCATAACCCAATTGGCCAGCCAATTGACCAAACACACAACCCGACAATTTTTTGGGCATTGTTGTGCGCTCTGCCGTTTAAGCCAGTTTTTGCTGCGGCACATTCCCTGCCGTAGCCTGGACTTGCCCTATACGGTTCGCCTGGAAAACCGCAAACAGGATGTGGCCGACGAATTGGGCATGCGCAACGAAACTTTTTCCCGTGCTTTGGCCATACTGGAAAATGAACACCTCCTGGTAACGCAAGGACACCGCATGCTTGTGATTGACACCGGCAGAAAACTGCACGCGCGCATGACAACCTGCCGTTGCGCCCAAAAAGTCCAACACACGACCTACGAAACGACGACCTGGCGTGATACCTGTTCCGGCAGCCAAAGATGAGCGACACACCGCAATTCCTGCATGAACTCATCCGGTGACCTGCGCAGAACCGACAGCATATCTCCTGGAATTTCCATTGTGACGGTCGTCATCTTGGTTCTCCTTTTTAAAATACATCTCGCTGATACGGATCCGGCTTCTGTTCTGTCAGGGCAATCGCATTTGAACTTTTCCTGTAACATTTCCTATGCAACACGGTGCATGTCGGGCTGCCGCCCTCCAGGAGCGTGCCCCCGCGGGGCGCCAAATTTGGCGCAC
>PDZU01000099.1 GCA_002753095.1 Magnetococcales bacterium | reverse complement strand
AAATTGTTGGCTGCGCATCGGGTCGAATAAACTGCATGGTGTCATAAATGGCCAACCCAGAGGTGACATGCCCCCCCGGGGAATTGACATACAGATGTATATCCTTCTCCGGATTTTCCGATTCCAGAAAAAGCAACTGCGCTATGACCAGATTGGCCGAATGGTCGTCAATGGGACCGACCAGAAACACGACCCGTTCTTTCAGCAGGCGGGAGTAAATGTCGTAGGCCCGCTCGCCACGGTTGGTAGTTTCCACTACCATAGGAACCAGACTCATAAAATACCCTTTTTTTGCTGTGACAAGCCGTAATGGCAACAGTCAAGCATCGCACAAACCATACCAGTCAAGGCCGGTGACGACACGCAACTTATGCCTCCGTTTGTGGAGTGCCCCCCTGTTCCATCAACTCCTTGAAAGTACACTTCTCTTCCGTGGTGGTGCCCTGGGCACGGATCCAATCGACGGTTTGCTGCTCCAACACCGAGGCGCGCAAGCCTTCCATCCGCTCTTCGTTATTGCGCATCCACTGTTTCATGGCGTTGGCCCGTTCGCCAAACATGGCGCTCATCTCTTCCAGACGGGCCTCTACCGCCGCCTCATCCAGGGTCAATTTTTCCCGTTCGGCAATTTCGCCCAGCACCAGACCAATAATGACCCGTTCCTGGGCTGGTTTGACAAACTGTGCCGCCAGCATCTCTTCGGTCATACCCAGATCGGCCAGACGCATGCCCTTCTGCTCATAGTCCCGTTGCGCCTGTTTGGCAATCTCCCGGCACTCCCGCTGTACCAGACGGTCTGGCAACTCCATGGGGTTGCTGGCCAGCAATTGACGCAGGATAGCATCCTTGAGCCGTTTGTTGCTCTCCTGTTCGGCCTGCTTTTGCATGGAGGCGGTGATTTCACTCTTCAGGGTGGCCAAACCACCCTCTTTCACCCCAGCCAAGGTGGCCAGTTGATCATCTTCCGGCGGCAGAATGCAGGCTTGCACCTCGCGAATCGTGCAGTCGAAGGTGGCCTCCTTGCCAGCCAGATCCGAGACCCGGTATTCGTCGGGAAAACGCACCTGTACCTGACGCTCTTCACCGGCCACGCCCCCCACCAGTTGCTCCTCGAAGGTGTCGATGAAACGCTTCGAGCCCAAGTCCAGGGTATGATTCGTGCTTTGCCCGCCTTCAAAGGGCACGCCATCGATTTTGCCGACAAAATCCAGCAGCAGTCGATCCCCCATTTGGGCCGCCCGGCCCTCTTCCTTTTCGTAGCGGGCGTGGTCCTTGCGCAACTGTTGCAGAATGGTGTCAACATCCTCTGCGCTGATCTCGGCCACGCGTTGGGTCAACGCCATGCCGATGTATCCTTGCGGCTCCACCTTGGGATAGACCTGAATCTGCGCCGTATAGATAAAATCCGTGCCACGTACCACCTTGCCGATGGTCAGGCGAGGGTCGTTATCCACCGGATGCAGTTCCCGTTCTGTCAAAACGCTAAAGTAGGTATCCTGAACCAGTTTTTCCACCAGCATCCCAGACAATTGATCGCGAAAACGGGCTTCCAGGACCGCTTTCGGGATTTTTCCGGGGCGAAAACCGGGCAACCGGGCAGAGGTAGCCAACTTGGCCAGTTCCTGGTCCAACATCTCGTCAACCCGGCTGGCGGCAATGCGCACGGTAATTTCCCGATCAAAAGTTGCTGTTTCTTTAACGATGACGTCCATGGATCCCCACTTTGTTACACGGTTGAAAAGGCCATGATACCCTTAGGCACAGCCGTTACGCAACGTATCCCGACAAGAATCATCCATTTACACAGCATCTCTTTGCCCATGCTTCTTACTTCTGTTAACATCCGTATGGCGTGGGGGTGGTACTTTTGCTGCTTGTCGGCTGGTGTGGGTATGATGAATAAGGAGTCAGGGTGATGGCAAAGGTCATCGTCAAGTTCAAGGAGACGGTTCGCAGCCATATCACACTGCAGAAGGCGTGTACTTCCATTGGCCGCACCTCTGCCAACGATATTGCCATCGAGAACCTGGCGGTTTCCCGTCGCCACGCGGAGATTGTGCGTCTGCAGGATCGGTTTCTCTTGCGTGATTTGCACAGCAGCAATGGGACTTACGTCAACGGTCTGCGCATTGTCGAGCATACGCTGTGTGATGGTGACACCATTCTGATTGGCAAGCATACGTTGTTGTTTATTGTCGACGATGCCTTGGCTTTGGCCATGGTTGCTGCCCCCAAGGTTGGGCATGATCCAGATACGTTTCTGCGTTCGACCATGGAGTGGGAGGTGCCTGTGGTGGATGCGGATGCGGCCACCACGCTGTTGGCTGCATCTGTGGATAGTCCGCCTGCGTTCTTGCTGGTTCGGGCGGGCAGTTTGGAGCAGGATCGTTATCTGCTTTCTGCCGAGGCCACCATGATTGGTGCTGCCGACTATGCGGACATTCGTTTGACTGCCACCAATGCGCCGGCTGTTGCTGCTGTCATTCGCCGGCGTTCGACTGGTTATGACATCTCACCTTCCGAGCCGGGGGTGTTATTGAACAAACGCAAACTGATTACCCAGCAACCTCTGGAGCATGGTGCGTTGATCACTGTTCAGGGGGTGATTTTTGAATTTCGTGCGTGGCATGAGGGTGGACTGCCTCTTTGACGTGCTGCATGATTTGGCGACTGTCTTGTTGTTGGATTGTGCGTGACCTGTTACCGACCATCATAAGGGTATCGTCCTATGGAACTGCTCAACCAGGATCTTTTTCTGTTGATCAATGCCGGTGCAGAACCGGGCAGTTTTGCGCTCTATGGTGCGATTTTTCTGGCCAAATGGTTGGTTTTTTTGGTTCCCTTGTTGTTGGTCAGCATGTGGTTGTGGGGACTTTCCTATCATCGGGAGTTGGCCATCAAGGCGTTATTGACCATTCTGCTGGCGGTGACCATCAGTGTTGTGTTGCGTGCTTTGTGGCCTCATCCGCGTCCTTTTGTCGTGGGCATTGGCCATACGCATCTTTTTCATGCACCGGATGCTTCTTTTCCCAGCAATCATGCTGTTTTTTGTTTTGCCGCCGCATTTTCTCTCTGGATGAATGGGATTCGCAAGCGGGTTGGATGGGTTTTGTTTGGGCTGGCTTGTTTGGTGGGTTGGGCCAGGGTTTATCTGGGGGTACATTTTCCTTTTGACATTATTGGGGGGGTATTGGTGGGGTGGGCTGCCGCTGTGGTGGTCAACCGTTTGGTTTTGATTCGGCGTTGGGGTGATCGTTTGGTGGTTGCTTTGGAGAACGGTTACCGGCGTATGTTGGCCAAGTGGATTGCCAGGGGTTGGTTGGCGGAATAGTCTTGTTGGGTACTGCCAGGGGATGTTGACCCCTGGCAGGTTTGTGCGGTGTTATTCGTCGGAGGGGGGGGTGACTTGGCTGAGGACGGCATCCAGGCGATCGGCCAGCACTGAGCCGAGCGACCGATAGAAGCGGGTTGCCAGACCGGGGACAGATTCCAGCAGGGCGTGCAGATCGGTCATGGTGATCCAATCGAATGCGCTGGGTTCGTTGGTGACGACTGTGGCGCTGATTGCTGAACCGTCCAGCAGGGAGGTGATGCCCAACATCTCTCCGGGGCCGAGTTGGGCCACGACCACCTCTTCATCCAGCACGTCGCGCACGACTTTGACCGACCCGGAGACCAGGAGGTAGAGTGCGGGCGACACGGTTCCTTCGGTGAGCACCGTTGCGCCGGTTGCGAAGGTTTGCCGATTGAAGCGGGCGCTGATCAACTGAAAATCGCTGTCGATCAAAAATTTTAGCATCTTGTTTTTATTCACCGTCCATGTCTCCTCATCACCGAGAGTTATCAAGTTGGGGCGGTCTGCAAAAACAGTTGGCCGTCACGCACTTCCGTTGCCACGGTTTGCAGTGGTTTGCCATTGGTTGGTTGCAGGCATGCGCCGCTAGCCAGATCAAATATCCAGTTATGGACCCGACATTCCACCTGTGTGCCGTGGTCTGTTCCCTTGCAGAGGTTGGCCTTGGAGTGGGGGCAGCGGGCGTTGTAGGCCAGCACTGTGTTGGCATCTGTGCGATAGAGCAGCAGGTCACCGGTGGGGCGTTGCAGGGTATGCAGTCGTTGCAGTGGCAGATCGGCGACGGCGCAGAGGTGCAGTGAGGGATCTGTTGTTGTGGGATCTTGTGCCACTTCCGGCAACAGGTCCATTTCCCGCATAATATCAATTGCATCCAGCACCTTGTTCAATCCGGCTGCCGGAAAGGCCATCAAGACTGCGTCCAAAATCTCCTCGCGGGTGGCTCCGGCCTTGAGTGCCTTTGGGGCGTATTGGCGCAACCCCCTTTCTGTGCCGACTGTCACTTTGGTGACAATTTGGATCAGGTGTCGGGTTTTGTCGTCCAGGGCCTGGACGCTGTGTTTGTAGAAGCTTAACAGACTGGTTGCTGCCTCTGGCCGTGCCTTGGCCAAGTAGGTGAGTGCTTTTGACATGGTACGCTGTTTCCTTGTTGTCGGGTGATCAAATCATTATCGCCACACTGGCTTCTTCTACCGCAACCTGTGGACCAACCATCACCATTCGGTGAAAATGATATATTTTTCTTTTAAATCAACATTTTACTGAAAGATGATCCCGTTTGATGGAGTGCATGGTTGCCTTGGTATTGTGCAGATGCCTGCTTTTTAGTCAAGTTCTGTTTGATTTTTGTCAAGTTCAAGAATCCACCCAAAACCCAAAACAATTGCGGGTCCAGGGAGCCGAGCTCCCTGGCGGGGTGCAGGGGCGGAGCCCATGCATGTAATGGGCGCGCTTTCATCGGAGCAGATTTGGCGTAGCCAAATCTGCGGAGCGCGCCCAAATTTGTGCCCCGCAGGGGCACTCTTTGGGAGGGCGGAGCCCGACTTTTAACCGCGTTGTATTGAGTTGTCTACGGGCAAAACCCATTGGGGGGCAGTGCGCATTGGCGCAGAAAAGCGCGCCAATGCGCACTGCTTGCGTCAATTAGGCGCGCTGCGCCGATGCAAAAAACGCATCGGCTTGTCGTGAAAAGCGCGCCAAAAAGCAAAAGGCAAAAGCAAAAGATTAAAAGCAAATTCCCAAGGCTCCGCCCTGGACCCGCCAGGGGGGTGACCCCCCTGGACCCACAATTGTTTTGGGTTTTGGATTATTCCCACTCAATCGTACCGGGCGGCTTGGAGGTAATATCGTAAGTCACCCGATTAATCCCTTTGACCTCGTTGATAATACGACTGGCAATACGCGCAAGCAACGCATGCGGCATGGGGTAAAAGGTGGCCGTCATGTAATCCTTCGTCTGCACAGCCCGCAGGGCAACCACATAATCATAACTGCGCCCATCCCCCATGACACCAACACTCTTGACGGGCAAGAAAACCGCAAAGGCTTGGTCTGTCTTGTAATAATGGTCGGACCGATAAAGCTCCTCCATGTAGATGGCATCCGCCCGCCGCAATAAATCGGCAAACTCCTTGCGCACCTCACCCAGAATGCGTACCCCCAAACCGGGACCAGGAAAAGGATGACGCCGAATCATCCGCTCCGGTAACCCCAACTGCAAACCAATCTCCCGTACCTCATCCTTGAACAACTCCCGCAGAGGCTCCAACAACGCCAACCCCATCTTGTCCGGCAAACCACCAACATTGTGGTGGGATTTGATGGTGGTCGCCGTGCCACTCTTGGCCCCAGCCGACTCAATCACATCGGGGTAAATGGTGCCTTGCGCCAGCCAACGCACCCCGTCAATTTTCTTGGACTCCTCCTCAAACACCTCAATGAAGGTGTGCCCAATGATTTTTCGCTTTTGCTCTGGATCCGTCACCCCCCGCAAACGCGCAAGAAAACGCTCCTCCGCATCAACTCGGATCACCTTGACCCCCAAATGAGCGGCAAAGGTGGCCATCACCTCATCCCCCTCATTCAGACGCAACAAACCATTATCCACAAAAATACACGTCAATTGCGCACCAATGGCCCGCTGCAGCAAGGCAGCCGTCACCGACGAGTCAACCCCACCGGAAAGCCCTAAAATGACATGGTCCGTCCCCACCCTTTCCCGCGCCAAACGGATCTCCCGCTCAATCACCCCCTGCGCAGTCCACAAACCCTGACAACCACACAGCCCCAACACAAAATCCTGAATCAATAACGCACCGTGTTCGGTGTGGTTGACCTCCGGGTGAAACTGAACCCCCAACAAACGATCATCCTTGGAGGCAATGGCGGCAATAATGCCATTGTCGCTCTCTGCCACCACCCGAAAAGAGTTGGGAACCTGGGTCACATGGTCGCCATGACTCATCCAGACCTTGACCGGCCAGGGACGCTCTCCCGGCAAACCATGCACCTGCGGCTGGCGAAAAAAGCTGGGAAAAGGAATCGCATGCGACTCATGACGCCAAATGGTGGCCAACCCATACTCACGGGTCGCCGAAGGCGCCACCTCCCCGCCACAATGACGGGCCAACAGGTGCATGCCATAGCAAATGCCCAAAACAGGCACCCCCAACGACAATACAACCGGGTTCAAACCAGGCGCACCCGCATCGTAAACCGAACGATGCCCCCCGGAAAGAATGATCCCCTTCGGGTTGAACGCATGAATCTCCTCGGCACTCATGCTGTGTGGGTGAATCTCACTATAAACCTGCGCTTCCCGAACCCGACGGGCAATCAGTTGGGTATACTGGGAACCATAATCAAGAATCAGGATCCGTTCATCATGGATGGGATCAGCGGACATCGGTTCTGCTCCTGCGTTAATCCTGGCGGTAGTTGGGTGCCTCTTTGGTAATGCTGACATCATGCACGTGTGACTCGCGCAGGCCAGCCTGGGTAATTTGTACAAAAGAAGGCTTGGTGCGCAAGGTCTGAATATCCGCACAACCGGTATATCCCATGGCAGCCCGCAATCCACCCAGAATCTGCTGAATCAACGGCTGCAACGGCCCCTTGTACGGCACACGCCCCTCTACCCCCTCTGGAACCAGCTTTTGTACCTCCACACCAGCCTGGGCATAACGGTCCTGGGATCCCTGCACCATGGCCCCCAGCGAACCCATGCCGCGATAGGTCTTGTAACTGCGCCCCTGATACAGAAAAACCTCACCAGGTGATTCGTCAGTGCCCGCAAACATGGAGCCCATCATCACCGTCGAAGCCCCCGCCGCAATGGCCTTGGCCACATCACCGGAAAACTTGATGCCTCCATCGGCAATGATCGGAATGCCTGCCTGGTCCGCCTCCGCCACACAGTCGGCAATGGCCGTAATCTGCGGTACGCCAATCCCAGCCACAATCCGCGTGGTACAGATGGAGCCCGGACCAATGCCCACCTTGATGCCATCCGCCCCCGCCGCAATCAAATCCCGCGTCCCCTCCGCCGTGGCCACATTACCCGCGATGACCTCACAGTGCGGATACTTGCCCTTGATCCAGGCCACCATCTCCAACACACTCTCCGAATGGCCGTGCGCCGTATCCACAACAATCACATCCACCTCTGCCCCAACCAACGCGTCCGCCCGATTGCGTCCATCCTGGCCAATGCCAATGGCCGCCCCTGCCCGCAAACGACCCGTGGCATCCTTGCATGCGTTGGGATTGGTCTGGCTCTTTTCAATGTCCTTGACCGTGATCAAACCAACACAACGAAAATCACCGTCCACCACCAACAGCTTTTCAATGCGATGCTGATGCAATAACCGCTTGGCCTCCGCCAAAGAGACCCCCTCGGTCACCGTCACCAACTTGTGCTGCGGGGTCATCAACTCGGCAATGGGTTGGTTCAAATCCGTGGCAAAACGGACATCCCGGTTGGTCAAAATACCCTGCAGACGACCATCCTCCTCGGTCACGGGAATGCCAGAAATATGGTGCTGCTGCATCATCGCAATGGCCGCATGCAGCGGATCGTGCGGTCGCAACGTCCAAGGGTCGGAAACCTGCCCAGACACAAACCGCTTGACAATGCGCACCTGGGCCGCCTGCTCCTCAACGGTCATGTTTTTATGAATAATGCCAATGCCCCCCTCCTGGGCCATGGTGATGGCCGTGCGGGCTTCGGTAACCGTATCCATGGCGGCTGAGACCAAGGGTATGTTCATGCGAATGTTGCGCGTCAAACGAGTGGCCAAATTGGCATCCCGTGGCAACAATCCTGAACGGGCAGGAAGCAGCAATACATCATCAAAAGTCAAAGCCTGCTTGATAATCCTCATGTTGGTTTCAGTTCAGTCGGCAAGAGTGGTTAACGGTGAAATCCCAAACCCAGAAGATACTGCTCTGGACTGCGATCACGACTGGCACGGGGTTTGATCAATTTGACCCGAGCAAAGAGTTGTCGGGCTTGGGCGACAATGGCGTGAAAACTACTGCCCTGAAAAACTTTCAACACCAGACAACCACCCGACCGCAGGGTGGCCTCGGCAAACTGAAAAGCGCTCTCCGCCAGCAGTTCGCCACGGGCCTGATCCACCGTCGGAATGCCGCTCATGTTGGGGGCCATATCGGAGAGAATGACATGGGCAGAACGAACCTGCCCCGCATGGGCCAAAAAATCATTGAGTCGGGCCAGGATGGCCTCATCCAAAAAATCACCCTCCACAACCTCTACACCCGGAATCGGTGCCATGGGCAGCAGATCGATGGCAACGACCCGGCCAGTGGGACCAACCAGTTGAGCCGCTACTTGGCTCCAACCGCCCGGCGCAGCACCCAAATCAACGACGGTCATGCCCGGTTGCAGCAACACACCACCCGCCTGATCCGGCAGGCGGTGTTCCTGGGGATAGGTTTGCAGTTCCAGCAGTTTGTAGGCCGCACGAGAACGATAACCATCCCGTCTGGCGGCGGCGACATAAGGATCTTCACGATGTTCCTGCAACCAGCGGGCGCTGGAGGGGCGTCGCTGGGTCACGGGCACTCCTTAATAACTGATCTTGATAATCTCAAAGTGGCGCTCGCCACCGGGTGCGCGCACCACCACCGAATCACCCACTTCGCGCCCAATCAAACCACGCGCCATGGGACTGGTATACGAAATCATCCCCGCTTCCAGGTCGGCTTCGTCCACACCGACAATTTGATAGGTGGTCTCAGCATCCGTATCCACATCCGCCACCACCACCTTGGCACCAAAAACTGCTTTGCTGGAACGGATTTGCGCAGGATCAATCACCTCAGCATTGGCGAGACTGGTCTCAATTTCCTTGATGCGGCCCTCATTGAAGGACTGTTGCTCCTTGGCGGCATGATACTCGGCATTCTCCGAAAGATCGCCGTGATCGCGGGCAACGGAAATGGCCTCAACAATCCGTGGACGCTCAATGGTTTTTAGCCGTTTCAACTCGGCCTTGAGTTTCTGCTCCCCTTGCAGGGTCATCGGAATTTTTTGCGTCATCGTGCTTACTCGATCTATCCCCTTGGCGTGGGCACACTGAATGGATATACGGACCCCGGAAGTACAAAAAAAGCGATTTTACCCGCAGCCATCCCTCCAGTCAACTTTGGATCGGCTAGAGTGGACAAATTCCCCCTTTCATCCGCCCCCTTTTTTCGGGATCATGCAGCATAGTCGCCGGATCCCCTTACGGATTGGCACGGTAAATCGGTCTACTGGCAAGAGAGATAGCGTGGGTGATGACTGAAACAACACCATTGGCCTTTTATCCCACACATCGCCCGGATTCCAAACGCGTGCGACGCAATTGGCAACGGGCGGCAGCCAGCATGGCGGCTGAAGAGGGGCTGTTGCGACGCCTGGATCAGGCGTTGCTGGAGCGCCTGGAGGATATTCGTCTGCAGCCCCAGCGGGTTTTGGAGTTGGGTGGGCGTACCGGTGCTCTGGCCACCGCCCTACAGAAAAAATGGCCCAAGGCCGAGATTGTCTCCCTCTCCCTGGCTGGTGTGCGTCGCCGCAACAACGGGTGGCGCCTGCCCTGGCAGCGCCAACCCCTGCTGCTGGAGGGCGAAGCCTGCCGACTCCCCTTTGCACGCAACCAGTTTGATCTGGTCATCTCCAGCATGGCCCTGCATTGGAGCGGCGATTTGCCAAGCAGCCTGCGGGAAATGCGCCGGGTCTTGGCCCCGGATCGCCTGCTTCTGTTTACGGTCGCCGGTTCAGCCACTTTGGCGGAGTTGTTTCATGTTCTGGCGCTGCAGGAAGGCAAGGAGCGTACCCTGCTGTTGCCCTCCCTGTCTGGATTGGGGGATCTCTTGACCTCTGGTGGTTATATCATGCCCGTGGTGGATCGAGAGCAGGCTGTCATCCCGGTGCCTGACCTGCGCACCCTCTGGCAGCAGTTGCGGATGCTGGGCAGCGCCGCCCCCACTGCCGCCCCAGAAAATGGCTTGCGTGGCAAGGGCCATCTCAAACGTCTGGAGCAGACCTATCGTCAGGAGTGCGCCCTGCCCGATGGCCAGTTGGCCTGTACCGTCGAAGTGCTGTTCGGCCATGCCTGGAAAAAAGATCCCGGTGCTAAGGGCTAAGCCACCTCTTCCAGATGGTCCCGGATGGGGATTTGCCCGCTTTGTTGGTACTGTTGCAGGCGGCAGGCTGCCACTCCGCCACTGCCTCTGGTTCAACCCGTGACAGCACCCACCAAGGCAGAATGCCCCCCTGCCCACCACATCCGCACCCGGCGCGGCGTGGGTGGAATACTTTGACAATCCAGGGATCTTCCTGGTTCTGAACATAGACCAGCGTGCTCCAGACACCCCGCTCTTCGCGCAAAATCTCTTGCAGCAACTCTTCCAGATGACGGCTGGCCGTGGCACCATCCACCGCCTGCTGCGGCGGCATGCCTTGGGGCTCGATCAGATACCAGCCATCCAGTTCCGCCATCGTCTGGGCCAGTCGTTCCGCATCCTCTTGACGGATCATGCCGTCAAAACGTCCAGACAACCGTCTGGCAAACGAAAGATTTTCGCTGTGCATCGTGCGCTCTTGTTGGTTGAGGGTTTTCTCTGCGGTCAGATT
>PDZU01000098.1 GCA_002753095.1 Magnetococcales bacterium | reverse complement strand
CACCCGCGACCCCCTCGGCGGGGCGCAGCAGCAGCGCGCCGCCGGCGCGGCGCAGTGCGCCCGCGCGCCGTCCACCGCGCAGCAGTGGTGGCGGTTCCTCTTCCGGGCGCCCGCCCCGCTCATACGACGACGGCAGCAGTAGTCGTGGTGGTTGGCGTTGGTTGCGCATTCTTTTCATGCTCCTGGTGCTGGGGGTGGTCGGTGGTGCGGCGGTGGGGTTGGCAGCCTATTTCCATTTTTCCAAGGGGTTGCCTGCCCTGTTCAGTCTTTCCGACTACCGGCCCAGTCTGGTAACGCGGGTCTATGCCCGTGATTACCAACTGTTGGGTGAATTTTTCTTCCAGCGCCGTCAGTTTATTCGGATGAGCGAGGTGCCGCGTCGCTTGGTCAACGCCTTTTTGGCCATCGAGGATGCCAAATTCTACCAACATCCCGGCATCGACTTGGTAGGCATATTTCGTGCCGCTTTGGCGAATGTGCGGGCCGGGCGGGCGGTGCAGGGGGCTTCGACCATCACCCAGCAGGTGGCAAAAACCTTTTTGCTCAGTTCGGTCAAGAGTTTGGACCGCAAAGTCAAAGAGATTATTCTGGCGTTGCGTATCGAGCGGGAGTTCAGCAAAGATGAGATCATGGAGTTGTACATCAACCAGATCTATCTGGGTGCGGGGGCGTATGGCGTTGGAGCGGCGGCACGTATCTATTTCGACAAGGATGTCTCGGAGTTAAGTTTGGCGCAGGTGGCCATGCTGGCGGGTTTGCCGAAGGCGCCGAACCACTATAGTCCGTGGCGCAATCCAGAGAATGCGCAGCGGCGGCAGCGTTTGGTATTGAACCGCATGGCGGAGGTAGGTTTTGTCACCCAGGCGGAGGCGGAGGCGGCGGCTGCCGAACCGATTGGTTTGGCCCGGCCACAGGAGCCGTTGGATACCATTGCCCCGCACTATTTGGAGCATGTGCGGCGGACTATTTTGGGGGACTGGGGCGAGGGGCAGTTGTACAAGGGAGGCTTGGATGTGTATACCCCGCTTGATCCCAACCTGCAGCGTCATGCCCAGGATGCGGTGCGGCAGGGATTGATCGAGTATGATCGGCGCCATGGTTATCGGGGGCCTTTGGACCATGTGGAAAAGGTGCAGGAGGCTGCGGTTCGGCAAAAATGGTTGCATTCCAAGGCGGTGAGTGAATTTTCCTCGGTTTCGGATTATCAGATTGGTCTGGTTGTGGCGATGGACAACCGCAAGGCCAAGGTATTGTTGGGGGATGAGAGCACGGTTGAGTTGCCTTTCGAGGGGGTGAGTTGGGCGCGCAAGCGTTTGGATGAGAAGAAGAAACCCGGCAAGCTGACGGGTCCGCCGCCCAAGACGTTGGCGGATGTTTTTCGGGTTGGGGATGTGATTCTGGTGGAGGCACCCAACGACAAGCACAAGACCTATCAATTGGCGCAGGAGCCGGATGCGGAAGCGGCCTTGGTGAGTTTGGATCCCCACACCGGGCAGGTATTGGCCATGGTGGGGGGGTATAACTACGATCGCAGCGAGTTCAACCGGGCGACGCAGGGGCAGAGACAGCCGGGATCTTCTTTCAAACCGTTCATTTATGCGGCGGCTTTGGATGGAGATTTGACACCCACGACTTTGATTGATGACAGTCCGATGCCTTTGGCCTATCGGGATCCGGTGACCAAAGAGTTGAAGGTGTGGCGCGCGCAAAACTATGAACATAAATTCTATGGGCCGACCACGGTGCGGGTGGGTTTGGTGCATTCGCGCAATTTGGTGACGATTCGGATTCTCAAGCGGGTGGGGATGGCAGCGGCGATTCCCAGACTTTTTGAATTTGGCTTTGAGATTCCGGAGAACCGGCATGATTTGTCGTTGGCGTTGGGGACCATGGGTTTTACGCCGTTGAAGATGGCTTCGGCCTATGCGGTGTTTGCCAATGGGGGTAAATTGGTGGAACCGGTAGTGATTTCGCGCGTGCAGGACCGTTTAGGCCGGACGGTTTTTCGGCATCGCGGTGGGGACTGCATGTTGTGTCATCAGGATATAGATCGGACTTCGGTGTTGGCATCGGAGTTAGGGGGGCAGGCGGGGCGGGAGCAGGGTGTTTTTGATCGTCCGGTGTTGGATCCGGCGACCATCTATCAGGTGACCAACCTGATGAAGGGGGTAGTGACACACGGAACGGCGCAGTTTGCCAAGCAGTTGCAGAGGCCGGTGGCGGGCAAGACCGGCACGACCAATGGGTTGCGGGATGCGTGGTTTGTGGGTTTTAGTCCATCCCTGGTGGCATCGGTTTGGGTAGGGATGGATGACAACACGACCTTGGGGCAGAAGGAGACAGGAGGTCGGGCGGCTTTGCCGATTTGGGTCAAGTATATGGCCAAGGCGTTGCAGAATGTACCCGTGACAGATTTTGTGATGCCGAAGGGGATTGTTTTGGAGGAGGTTGACCCGGAGACCGGCTATCCGGCGGTGGACGGATCGGGCAATCGGGTGATGGAGGCATTCAAGCCTGGCCAGGGGCCGATTTCGGTGGGGACGACGGTGCCGCCTGGGGTGGTTCCGGGCGATGGGTTGGGGTTTGTTCCTGGTGCGCCTGCCGGGCAGGCTCCGGTGGTTGGGGATGGATTTTACTGAGAGGCCGTGAAGAAATGGCCGACCAGCCCGGAAACGGCACCTTAAAGTTCCAAGGGGTCCAGGGGAGATTATCTCCCCTGGCGGGTGCAGGGCAGCGCCCTGCTGAAATGGCGTGCTTTTACGTGCGCAGATTTGCGCAGCAAATCTGCGCAGCGCGCCAAATCTGTGCCCCGCAGGGGCACGCCTTGGGAGGGCGGACGCCCGACATGCACCGTGTTTTTTTTACACAAACTCCCAGAAAAGAATTCAAGTGCGCTTGCCCTGCGATTGCATCGAGTGGGGTTGACGGGGCGCGTAAAATCCGGTAGAGTCGCACTTCTTCGCGGGGGCTCTGGTTGTCCGGGCCCTTGGCCGAGTGGGCGGTTAGCTCAGCGGGAGAGCACTACCTTGACACGGTAGGGGCCACAAGTTCGATCCTTGTACCGCCCACCAATTAAAGTTTTAAAACTGTTCTCTGCAAATTCGCCGCCTGCCAAGGCGGCTTTTTTGTGCCAAAAAACGTCAATGTTTCCAAAGGTTAGCAGACGCGGTTCGACGAAAAACTTGGTTCCCCTCTGGACTCGCGAACGCCAAAAAATTCCTTTTTCTCTTCTCCGTGGCAGTATTCTCCAAAAGCTGTGGACTCGCATGCCGGTGAGTCGGAAATTGCGGACTCACTTTTTCGCATATATTACGCGGTTTAACAGTGTTCCGTAATGTTGGACTCGTTCGATGGTAAACTTGGTCGGCACAAAAGGAAGAAAACGGGCAAACCTGAGTCCGCAATTTTGTAGGGTTGGGTGCTTTTCCCTTTTACGTCGGCATGTTGCGTTTGGTAGACTGGCTCCACGGGGCGGCCAAGCAAAAAAGACCGTCGGGCACTGACACGGTTGCGGGATGGGGGATGATTACGGCAGACGCAACTCTCCCTCTTCTCCCAAAGGAAACATGGGTGCCCAGGTGATTTCCCACGGGTGACCGTCCGGGTCGGCGAAATAGGCCGTTCGTCCACCCCAGGCGGTATCGGTGGCGGCTTGCAAAAGCGTGGCCCCACGTGCCAACACGGCGGCCAGTTCCCGGTCCACCGCTTCACGCACGGCGACATTGATGCCCAGTGTGATTCCACCCGGCCCCGGCCTGGAGTCCGTCATGCCTGCATCCGTCAGCAAGGCATCCATGGGGTACAAGGCAACCGCCATGGAACCGGTCTGGAAGAAGCAGACTGCTCACAACTGGCTGTCGACGCCCTCCAACCCAGACTTTCGTAGAAAGCGCGTGCCCTGGCGAGATCCTGAACACCGAGCGTGACAAGGGAAAGACGTTGGTCCATGGTTAGCCGCTCCTGCATGGTGAATATCAGTGCAAACGCCAAGCAGCGTACTTTATCCGGTTTTCCATGTCCATGTTTGTTTTCCTCTTTTACAGCCGTTGGTTCCATCTGATAGTCTGTCCCGGTGTTGGTGTCCACGTGTTGCACAGGGAGGAGATGTCATGACCAAATCGGCGTTGATCGGCCTGGTTGCCCAACAGCTCAAGCTGTCGCGCAAGGATGCGGCGGCGGCCGTCGATACCGTGTTCGAGTCTATCGCCCATTCGTTGGAAGGTGGCCACCGCGTCGAGCTGAGGGGTTTTGGCAGCTTCGGGCTCAAGGAACGCCGTGAGCGTGCTGGCCGCAACCCAAAAACCGGGGAGAGTGTGGCGGTGGACGCCAAGCGGGTCATGTTTTTCAAAACGGGCATGGCACTCCGCAAGCGGGTGGATACTCTGCCCCAACACGAAAATTGAGCACCTTTGGTAAACGGCACACTCCTGCAGGCTGTGTAATGAATGCCGCCGCCTGAATTTTTGACGGCGGCATTTCGGAGTGCGTCCGTGTGGCGCACTGTCGCGTGATATCGGGTTCCTGCAACATTCCCCTTGGTATCAGGAGGAAAACCCAACACGGCGCGGTTAGTGCGGACCGGGTTGCACCGGTGCCGGTATGCCCCACCGTTCGCGCTGTTCCCCCCACTCCACCGGAAACGGACTGGACAACTCCCGCCACGTCAGAACGTCCGGGTGTTTGTTGTCCAGGATAGCCTCCACGATGTCCGGGGCCAGCAAAGTCAGACGCAGGATCTTGGCCACATAGGAAGCGTCGATCTTCTCACTCTCTGCCAATTCCCGGATGGACAGAAATTTTCTTTCCTCCAACAGGCGCAGCCAACGGTGTGCCCTGACCAGCAGTTTCACCAAGCCATCTTCACGAGGTGGTTTCGGTGCTGCATCCATGCCTTCTGGCGCAATGATCGTCGTGCGACCACCCCGCCGTCGCAGTTGCATGGGAATGCTGACGATAATCGTTTTGCCGTCCTTGCTCATTTCCGCTTTCATGCCATCACCTCCTTGCCGCTTCCAATGTCCCCCAGTTCCCTGGCCAATGTATCCAACCCCTCGGTGCGCAGATGCACTTTCACCCCTCCCTTCTCCACATCAAGTCTGGCGATGAGCAATTGCACCAGCCGTTGCTGTTCCACCGGGAAGAGTTCCTCCCATATCGGGTCCAGTCGCCGCAGGGCGTCGGTTACATCGCGCTCGCTGATCCCCTCGCTGGCTTGCCAAGTCTTGACCACCATTTCTGGGGACCGCAGCATGGTGCGGACTTGGTTGATCGCCACCGCCTCGATCTCTCCGGCGGGGACAGTGCGCAGCGGACAGGTTTCGCGTCCGTTCTTGTCTGCCCCATGGCAGGTATAGTACCGGTAGCGTCTCCCCTCCTTGCAGGTGAAGGTGGGACGCATGGCCCGGTCACAATGGCGGCAACGGATGATGCCCTTCAGCAATGCGGCCGTTTGTACACGGATGCGTCCCGGTTGGTAATGATCGTTGGAGGCCATGACGGCTTGGACCTGATCCCAGAAAGCCTGTTCGATGATCCCTTCGTGTTCGCCCTCGTACACCTCGCCATGATAGGCAACTTTGCCGATGAAGAGGTGGTTTTTGAGCAACCGGTAGATCGCCGGTTTGTCCAAATGCCTGCCACGTTTTTCAAGCGTATTTGTCTCAGCCAGTTCTCTGACCATTTGGGTGACGGACCGGCACTCTACGAACCGCCGAAAGAGCCAGCGCACCGTCTCTGCCTCGGTCTCGTTGATCACCAGTTTACGATCCTTCACCTCATACCCCAAAGGAGGATGCCCTCCCATCCACATGCCGCGCTTTTTGGATGAGGCGAACTTGTCCCGGATGCGCTCTGCGGAAATTTCGCGCTCGAACTGCGCGAATGATAAAAGTATGTTAAGAGTCAATCTTCCCATAGAAGTAGTTGTATTGAACGACTGCGTTACCGATGCAAAAGTGACGTTCCGCTTGTCAAACGCCTCCACCAACCGGGAGAAATCCATCAGGGAGCGGGTGAGCCTGTCGATTTTGTAGACGACGACAACGTTGACCCGGCCAGCCTCTACATCCTTCAGCAGGCGTTTCAATGCAGGCCGTTCCATGTTACCGCCAGAGAAACCACCGTCGTCATAACGGTCTGGTACCAGGAACCAGCCTTCGGACTTCTGGCTGGCGATGTATGCTTCGCAGGCCTCGCGCTGGGCGTCGAGGGTGTTGAATTCCATCTCCAGACCCTCTTCGGTGGACTTCCGGGTGTAAATGGCGCAGCGCACTTTTGGGGTTACTGGTTGCTTTGTCATGCTTTTTCTCCTTGTTTTTTGAGCGCAAAAAACACAAGCCCATTCCATTTTGTGCCCGTAATGGCATTGGCCACCGCCGACAAGCTACCGAATCGCCGCCCCTGATACTCGAAGCCGCCATCGTCCAGAACCATGCAACTGTGTTGCGCTCCTTTCCACTCCCGCACCAACCGAGTACCGGCCAGTAATTGTTCCCCCGGCACTTTGCGTTTTTCCGTCGACGTATCCTCCTCAACGGCCATCCGTGCCATGCGCTTTTCCGTCTGCGCCGACAGACCGCCCAGGGCCAGTTCCTGAACGCGGTACGCCAGCCTTTTTACCAGGAAAGTCCGGTTGAAGGGGGGCGGTTCCGTCTCAAAATAGGTCTGCCACGCTTTTCTTAACTCGGTGGCTGTCATCGCCTGTATGGCCGCTACCTGTTTTATCACGCCAATGTTCATTGTCTTTCTCCTTTGGTTGTTTTTCGACCATAAGGGCATTGGTTGGGCGAGTTATCAACTGGAATTTTCTCCGTTTTTTTCTTTTCTCGCAGGCGGAAGATGGCGGTGGCGAGGATGGAACCCACCTCGGAGAGGCGTTCCTGGGCGGTCATGTGGTCGGGGTGGATGGTGGTGATCATTGGGTACCTTCCTCGTTTGGAGAATGTTCCTGTTTGCGCTTGAGGAGGAAGATAATCTCTTTTTCATGAAACAATCAATATAAACAATGCGTTGTAGTACAGGAGGGAAAACAAATATGGTTGCGCGTAGAGAAGCGAAGGAGGAGGAAACAGGGGTACAGAGGGGATGATCAATCCGGGGAATCGAGTGTTTCTCTGTTGAAAGGTGAATCGCAGGTGCCTACAGCCGTTTGCCCGTCAGGTGAAATCTTGAGCCAGCAGAAGCCGTTGCCATAGCCAATCAGATCCTTCCAGTCGGAGCGACCACTGAAAAACTTAACTAGAGTTGTCGATGTTGACTCTATATTTTCCAGTAATTCTTGTGTTCGGCACCGCTCTTCACCGCGTTCATACGCCCGCACGAGCGATTCTATCAGTTGCTTTTGCTTGTCGCCTCGGAAGGCGAAGACGCGCCCGTTGACAGTCACTGAACTGTAATCTGTGCTGTGGTGAAGGGGGGAGCTGGTGCGTCCCGGCATGATGCCGGTCAGCACACCATGAACCACATTCATGTCGATGGCAAAATCCGGTTTTTCCATCGACAGGCAATCGCGCAGAGGGAGAACCCGGTGTCCACCGGGTAGTTCCTGTTCCCAGGGACTACCCGGTGATGTGGTCAACACTACCCCAGGAGGCCGCCCTTTGCGGGTGCGCATGGCCTCAAGACAGGATCGGAATACGTCTGACCGGGCAATGCGCCTGCCGAACAGAGCAGTGGCTTTACGTTTGCCAATCCACGCCGTTCCCAGTTCCCACAGGTGGTTTGACACCAGACAGTGAGGATGCACCGCATTCCTGATGCCCATTTCCTTTGCTACAAGACCCAGCAACCAATTCACGTCCAGGTCATACGTCCTGAGATCCTCGTCTGGCACCCTTACCCAACCGCCGTGATCAACACTGAAGTATCGGTAACAACGCTGCTCGTTATCCCATTGTGCATCGACAGTGCGGCCCTCATGGTTGGTGCGGTCTGGCACCACTGTTTGCGTCGGCCCCTGTGACAGTACGCCACTCCGGAGCAGAGGTTCCCTTGCCTCTGGGAAATGGTCAGCCATGACGGCCCCGCCAACACGTGGCACAGGGAGTTCGCAGATTTCCAGGATCAACTGGAAATTTTTTCTGGACAAAACTCCGGCCATCACAGATCTTTGACCAGCCCCCAGAGGGCCAGATATTTTTCGCAGATCAGCCGCTCCTTGTCTGTGGTTCCCTTCAGGTTGCACCCGTTGGGCAGTGCCAGCCGGATCGTCAGAATTTTGCCTCGTCTGCCACCCTTTTCCGGGTGGAATTGAATGGAGACCTTGGCAACCTGGATACGAAAATGCCCGGTCAAGGGGTTGTTCGTCTCAAACCAATCCCACAACCGTTCGTAAATGGACTGATCGGTGCGGCGGTTTGTCTCAAACGTGATCCTCTCTGGACCATGATCCAGGGGTTGCAATTGCAGCATCACCACCTTGACCGACTCAATGCCGTCCTTCGGCTCGGTAGGAAATTCCCGAGGGCTGGCCAGCGATGACAGATCGTAGCGGCGCAACGGCACTCTGGCAGTTTGGATCTGTGTCTGCAGCAGAGTTTCCGCGAACATGCGGGCGATTTCCTCCCTGCTTTCCCGTCCTTGGGAAATCACCTCGATTACCCCGTCATCCGATTGATAGGTGAGCGCGAATTCGAGAACCGGACGCCGATTGCGACGGGCCAATTCACCCTCTTGAAACTCCAGGAAACTGTCAGGGAGCCCCTCCCGGTAAACCATCACCTGTACCAGATGGCTTTCATCGTCCATGTGGGCCCTTGTGCGGTAGTATACTTCCACCTTCACCTGTCCAGTGCGGAAGAGATTGCGGATGCGTGCCTCGAATTGTCGATGATGGTCGGAATTCATGCTGACCGTGGCCATGGGCGGCCCCACGAAACCGTCCCACATTCGCCCCAGTCGATGGCTGTCGGTGTAACGAATCTCCTCGGCCCGTTGGAATGCCTCGGGATCGTTCAAAAACATCCATGTTGCCCGAGCGTATGGGTTTTCCAACTCCCCGAAAGCATCCTGGTCTTTCACTACGCTCCACATCGTTTCCTGACCGAGTTCGTCGGCCATTTCGTCGATACGAGCAGCATCGACCGACAATACGGCTCGCCTGTCGTCATCCAACACATCGACAACCTTGAGCAATGGTGTACCAATTTTTTCTTCCTGCTCTTCCCAGTCGATATCGGAGACGTGAAAACCATTTCCCTGGAAATAAGCCTGCAATCCCTTGGCAGGCGTGTTACGGATGAAGCGGGCGACGTGTAGCATAGTGGATTCTCCTTACCCCTTGATGTTGCGCGGGTCGTGTCCGTGGCTGTCACTGCCCCTGATCTTCCCATCGCGATTGTGAATTCGAAGTTCTGTGCCCTGGTTGTTGCTCACTTCGCGCCCCCGCGTGATGGCGTCCCGTTTGGTATCGAAGTGCCCGGTGGCTCGTTCAGTTCCTCCGCGTCTGACATCCCAGCCACCATCAGGGTTTGGAACGACATGATGTGTTTCAGGGCCTCTTGATTGGGTATTCATTTTTTGTTTACCTCGTGCGTGTTATATGGTATTAAAAGTTCACCACTGAGAACATCTGCAAGCGTAGGTGTGTCGGTGGCGGTTGTCAAGAACTTTTTTTACATGGAGTCTGAACTTTTTGAATGCAGGAGGGAACCTGATGCCAACCCTGTTAAGCGAGAAAATCAAGCGGTTGAGAAAAGAGAAAGGTCTGACGCTGGAGCAGTTGGGCGACATGACCGGGTCGAGCAAAAGTTATATCTGGGCCTTGGAGAATCAGAATCCTCCCCGCCCCTCGGCCGAAAAAATCCAAAAAATTGCCGAAGTTCTCGGTGTGACTGGTGAGTTTTTGCTCGACCAAGAACAGGAGACCCCGGATCGAGGGGACATGGACATGGCCTTTTTCCGCAAATACCAGAAGATGCCTGACGACACCAAGCGCAGGATACAGCAACTCATTGATGTTTGGGGAGAAGCGGACAAGAAATGAGCGAACCCAAGACTCCGCAGGCGTGGGCAAACCAAATTTCTGCCATTCTCAACGCTGTGCTTGGAACAGACCGCTTCCCAGTAGACGTTTCCGATGTGGCCAAGGAAATTTCGAGAAGCCGATTCGCCGATGACCCGATTACTCTGGTAAAAGGTGCTGATCTACCCGGATTCGAGGGGGCATTATACCCCGCCCCTCCGGGCAAGAAAGGATGGGGAATCCTCTACAACAACACCATCCGCTCGCCTGGACGCATCTGTTTTACTTTGGCTCATGAGTTCGGCCACTACCTCCTGCATCGCCGCACCAGCCCCCAGGGGATACAGTGTGGTCAGGAAAACGTGGCGTTGGGTTCCTTGGATTCTGACAGGGAGACGCAGAAAAGGATGGAAAAAGAGGCAGACACATTTGCTGCCTACCTGTTGATGCCGTTCGACGACTTTCGCCGCCAGATCAACCCAAGGGAAACGGTCGATATGGATCGTCTTTCCGCTTGTGCGGAACGATACGGCGTTTCCCTGATCGCGGTGATCCGGCGGTGGCTTGAATATACCGAGAAGCGGGCTGTTCTGGTAGTTTCCCGCGAGGGGTTCATTCTCTGGTCCTACTCCAGTGAACCGGCCAGAAAGACAAAAGCGGTTTTCAGGACCTACGGATGCGATCCCATAGAGATCCCTCCTGCATCGCTTGCTGCCAACCCATCAGACTCTCTGACAGATACCCGCACCGGGGTGGATTTACCAATCAACGTCTGGTTTGCCGAAGAGGAGGTCAAAGAGATGGCAGTGCCGTCGGAGCAGTACGATTTTGTGATATCCCTCCTGCTCTTAAAAGACAGGGATCGACATCCCGGTCTGGAAGGGGAACCCGAAGAGGATGCTTATGATTGTCTCATGAAGATAACGGACAGCCGATAGCTGTTCGGACTGCAGAACCGATATTCCTCAGGACTCCTACCCCTGTCTCCTACCCTGTCTCCTACCCTGTCTCCTACCCTGTCTCCTACCCTGGCTCCTACCCTGTCTCCTACCCTGTCTCCTACCCTGACTCCTACCCTGACTCCTACCCTGGCTCCTACCCTGGCTCCTACCCTCACATCCATTTGGTGGTCTCCCCTCCTTGTTGGTGATTAATAATCGAGAGGGAGCCAATCGAGTTGTTTGCCCAGCATCCGCG
>PDZU01000022.1 GCA_002753095.1 Magnetococcales bacterium | reverse complement strand
GCGGCGGGGGGGGGGGCGGTTCCGTATTGCTGTCATTACCCCGGATGGCAAAAATATGCGGGTGTTGACCGATTCCTGGATGGATGAGTCCCCCACATGGTCGCCAAATGGTCGAGTTATCCTCTTTTCGCGCCATAATGGCAGTCGTTCGCAGCTTTACAGTATTGATTTAACAGGCTACAATGAAAGGCTGGTGCCTGTTGGGGGCGATTCGGAAGCGTCTGATCCTTCCTGGTCGCCGCTGATCAAATAGGTGCCTTTGGTTTTGATTTCTATTCAATTGAGAGGTTTTCCATGAAACGAGTCGGATTGTTGACGGTGGCACTGTTGTCGTTGGGTCTTTTGGCCGGATGCGGTTCCACGCAGAAGGCCGGTGAGGGAGATCAGGCGGGAGCTGATGCAGCGGCGGGCAGAGATGGCAGAGGTGTTGGTCGGTTGGGTGGTACGTCGGCCAATCTGAACGATCCTTCCCGTGGTGGTGGCGGGGCCGGTGGTTATCGCTATGATGTCAATGTAGAGCCAGAGCATCGGATCTATTTCGAATACAATTCGGCTTTGGTCAACGATCGGGCAGCCCAGGTGCTGGCGCACAATGCCGGTTGGATCCTGGCCCATCGTCCCTCTGGTGTGGTCACTGTGGAGGGCCACTGTGACGAGCGCGGTACCCGTGAGTTCAACTTGGCGTTGGGTCAACAGCGGGCCGATGCAGTGGTGCGGTTCCTGGTTTCGCAGGGTATGCCGGCCAACCGTCTGAAAGCGGTTTCGTTCGGCAAGGAGAAGCCGTTGGTGCCCTCCCATGACGAATCCTCCTGGAGCAAAAACCGTCGCGCCGATTTGGTGTTGCGCTAATCTCTTGACAGGTATATGACCATGAAAACCAGGACAACGTCTCATCCGATAGCACTGCAGCCCCAACCGGGTCGCCGTTGTGTGCAGGCGGCGTTGTCCGGTTTACTGGTCTTGACTTTGACTGGCTGTGCCGGTGGTTTGGGGGGCAACAAGGAAAAACCCCAGCCGGAATGGGAAAAGCCGCTGCTGGATATGGACCACAAGGTGGAACAGACGGAAAAGAGCAGTCGGGCCGCCCTGGCCGACCTGCAACGCCGTCTGGCAGCCCAGGAGGCGGAAATGCGCCTCCTGCGTGGTACCCAGGAGGTGTTGCAGCATGAAAACCAGAATCTGAAAGAACAAATCAAAGAGAAAGCGGTTGTGGAAAGCGATATGGATCGGGCCATGCCCGCTGCCCAGGCCGACCAGAGCATCACCATGCCGGTGCAACCCGCTGCAGGTGGACAAACAGGAACAAAACCCGCTCCGGTACAAACCACTGGGGCACAGGCCGTTGCCCCGCTTGCCCCGCAGGTGGCGCAGCCAGCACAGAAACAGCCTTTGCCGCCGCCTCCTTCTGCCAGCGCTGGACAGCCGCAGCAGGTGGCCATGGCCAGCAAGCCCGGTACGGTTGTTGCTTCCGGTCCGCCGCAGGCGATGTATGACGCTGCCTATCAACTCATGCGCAGCAGTCAGTTCAACGCTTCGCGGGAGGGGTTCGAAAAATTTTTGGAGAAATATCCAGACGATACGCTTTCCGACAATGCGCAATACTGGATTGGTGAGCTTTATCTGGTGCAAAAACAGCACCGGGAAGCGTTGATGGCCTTCGGCAAGGTGTTGACCAAGTGGCCAACCAGTTCCAAAGTGCCACCCAGTCTGTTGAAGATTGGCTATGCCTTTGACGAATTGGGCGATTATGCCAACGCCCGCGCCAGTCTGAATAAATTGATCAATGATTACCCAGATTCGTCCGCCGTTCCCCAGGCGCGGCAGCGCTTGCAAGAGATTGCGCAGAAAGATGCGGGGGGAGCCGGCAAAAGCACACCGGCTGCCGCAAACGCGCCTGCCCACAAAAGTGAGAGCAGCAAACAGCCTGCCGATCCCCCAGGAAGCAAACGGGCCAAACGGCTGGCAGGGGATTGAGTGATGGCCGATGGGCCTGCTGCCAAGGCGGTGGTCTTGTTGTCGGGCGGCATGGATTCGGCGGTCTGCCTGCATGCGGCAAAAGCCATGGGGTATGCCGTTCATGCCATAAGTTTTCGCTATGGCCAACGCCACCGCATCGAATTGCAGGCGGCAGAGTCTCTGGCCCGTTCCCTGCCGGTTGTCGAGCATTTGATTTTTGATCTGGCAGCGGAAGCTTTTGCCGGATCGGCGTTGACCGACAGCGTTGCCGTGCCGAAGTCAGGGGTGGGGGCAGGAATTCCCGTCACTTATGTTCCGGCCCGCAATACGGTTTTTTTATCTATTGCCCTGGCTTGGGCGGAGTCCATGGCAGCAAGAGATCTGTTCATCGGTGTCAATGCCGTGGACTATTCGGGCTATCCCGATTGCCGTCCGGCCTTTATCGCCGCTTTTGAACAACTGGCCAATGTGGCCACCAAGGAGGGAGGCTACCGGGTGCATGCCCCGCTGCTGCAGATGTCCAAGGCGGAGATCGTCCGGCGAGGACTTGCCTTGGGGGTGGATTTTGCCCAGACGCGCAGTTGCTACGATCCAGATCCGGCGGGCAGGGGCTGTGGGGCCTGTGATGCCTGCCGCTTGCGTTTAGGCGGCTTTGCCGAAGCAGGTCAGGTGGATCCGCTGCCCTATGTTTGTTGAGACCGGCTGGGTTGTGCGGCGCACGTCGGGGTATGGATGAGGTTGCCGTGACAGAAAAGGCCAGCCTGTTGGAGCGCTTTCGTCGGCATGCCCGGCCGTTGTTGCAGCCATGGCAGCGGATTGTGGTTGCCGTGTCCGGTGGGGCGGACTCCATGGCTTTGTTGCATCTGTTGCACGCCACGGTGGTTGAACCACACAAAAGGTTGCAGGTGGCCCATTTTGATCATGGCTTGCGCAACAACTCTGCCGAGGATGCCCAGTTCGTGCAAGCAGCGGCAGCACGGTTGCAACTGCCCTGTACAATCGGTCACTGGCAGGAGAGGGCGCCAACCGGAAATCTTGCCGAGCAGGCGCGTTGTGCCCGGTATCATTTTTTGCTGACGACCGCGCAGCAGGTGGCTGCCGGGTGTGTCATGACCGGCCATCATCAGGATGATCAGGCCGAAACCATTCTGGAACGGTTATTGCGTGGCAGTGGCGTGCATGGTTTGCGGGCCATCGTGACCCAACGCCCGTTGGCAGCGGAGGTGCAGTTGATGCGGCCCCTGTTACCCTTTTCGCGGGCGGTGCTGCGTCACTGGTTGCAGGAACAGGGGGTGTCGTGGCGGGAAGATGCCAGCAACACCACTTTGCGCGCCCGACGCAACCGACTGCGCCACGAGGTGTTGCCAGTGCTGCAGCGGGTGGCCGATCCATCTCTCCCGCAGCGCTTGGCGGATACCGCCTTGCGTCTACAACAGGCGGATCAGGCTCTGGAGTGGATGTTGGAGAGGTTGTGGCCTGCGTTGGATCCACAACCGCTTGCATGCAATGCGTTCTCCCTGGCGGTGTTGCCGCTGTATGCGCTGCCGGAGGAGCTGCTGCAACGCTGTCTGCTGCGCTGTCGGCGGCAGGTGCGGGCAGAGGAGGAGGGGGTGCTGAGTGATCGTGCCATGGCGGGTTTTTTGCGCTGTCTGCGCAGTCGCAGGCGACATTGGTCCATGATGGTGCGGGGCATGTCCATCGAACGACAGGGGGAGCGTCTGCTCTTTCGTCGTCCCGTTGGACGGTGGAATTGAAAAATCAGGCATGCAGGCCAGGGTGTGGGCAATGGAAACCGTTGAACTTTTTTGCTGATGCCCCTATCTTTTAGCTTGTCTTAATTTTATTTTTGCTGCTCATTGGCCGGGATGTCGACGGCGCCTGGGAGGAAGTGGTTGAACGGGTTCTATAAAAATCTTTCCATGTGGATGGTGATCGGTCTGTTGCTGGTGATGTTGTTCAATTTATTCAACCAGCCCAGCGGGCGAGATCGCCACATTCCTTTTTCTGATTTTCTGCACCAGTTGGAGTTGGGGCGCGTCACGGATGTCACCGTGCAGGGGCGTACCCTTTCCGGCCTGTTTTCTGACGGCAACACCTTTTCGACCTACACGCCGGAGGATCCAGACTTGATGCGCATGCTGCGGGAGAAGAAGGTCAACATCACGGCCCGTCCACCAGAGGAGACCCCTCTGCTGCTGACGGTCCTGATCTCCTGGTTTCCGATGCTGCTGTTGATCGGGGTGTGGATTTTCTTCATGCGCCAGATGCAGGGTGGAGGTGGCCGGGGAGCCATGTCCTTCGGCAAGTCAAAGGCCCGTGTGTTGTCGGAACAGCAGGGCAAGGTGACCTTTGCCGATGTGGCCGGAATCGACGAAGCCAAGGAGGAGTTGCAGGAGATCATCGAATTTCTGCGTAGTCCGCAAAAGTTTCAACGCTTGGGGGGGAAAATTCCCAAGGGTGTGTTGTTGATCGGCCCGCCGGGGACAGGCAAAACGTTGCTGGCCCGCGCCATTGCCGGTGAGGCCAATGTGCCTTTTTTCAACCTTTCCGGCTCTGATTTTGTCGAGATGTTTGTCGGGGTGGGTGCGGCCCGTGTGCGGGACATGTTTGAACAGGGCAAAAAGAATGCCCCCTGCATCATCTTCATCGATGAAATCGATGCGGTTGGACGCCATCGTGGTGCGGGCTTGGGTGGTGGGCACGACGAACGGGAGCAGACGCTCAACCAGTTATTGGTGGAGATGGATGGTTTTGAGTCTAACGAAGGGGTGATTTTGGTGGCCGCCACCAACCGCCCGGATGTGTTGGATCCGGCGCTGTTGCGCCCAGGCCGTTTTGACCGGCAGGTGGCGGTACCCAATCCAGATATTCGCGGACGGACGCAAATTCTCACCGTACATATGGCCAAATTGCCGTTGGCCGAGGCGGTGGATGCCGAGGTGATCGCCCGTGGTACGCCGGGTTTTTCCGGGGCGGATCTGGCCAATCTGGTCAATGAGGCGGCCTTGGGTGCGGCCCGCAGCGACAAGCAGTCTGTCGATATGAATGACTTTGAGACAGCCAAAGATAAGGTCATGATGGGCAAGCCGCGCAAGTCGGCGGTGATTTCCGAGAAAGAGCGGCGCACTACCGCCTATCATGAGGCGGGGCATGCCATCATTGCCAGCGTTATTCCCGGCACGGATCCGGTACACAAGGTGACCATCATCCCCCGTGGTCGTGCTCTGGGTTTGACCATGCAGTTGCCCATGGAGGATCGTCACACCTATTCCAAGCAGCAGCTTGATGATAATATTGCCATTTTAATGGGTGGGCGCCTGGCGGAAGAGTTGGTCTTGGGCCAGATGACCACCGGGGCGGGCAATGACATCAAGCGGGCCACCGATATTGCCTTCAACATGGTCTGCCAGTATGGCATGAGCACCCGCATGGGTCCATTGACCTATGGCGCCAAAGAAGAGGAGATTTTTCTGGGCCGGGAGATTACCCAGCACAAGACCATTTCTGAGGAGACCACGCGGGCGATCGACCAGGAGGTGCGTGAGATCATCGAGGGTAACCATGCCCGGGCGCGTCAGATCTTGGTGGACAAAATGGAGGTGCTGCATCGTATGGCCGAGGCTTTGCTGGATCGGGAGACCTTGGAGTCCGATGAGGTAGTGCGCTTGGTAGAGGGAATGTCGCTGGAGGAGGCGTTGAAGCCGCGTGTGACGGCGGAGCCGGGGACACCGCCGGAAAACGGGGATGCACCGCGCAAAGGTGCCACGGCAGAGGGTTTTGCTGCGCGGCCAGCGCCGCCCCATCCCGGTCAGTTTCCGTATGGCGGGCAGAAGCCGGGTGGGCCATTTTCTGGGGGTGGTGGCGAAAACGGATGAGAGCGGCGCCTGCGTCGCGGCAGTTGTCGTGTGGTCGCTGGTCATTGGATTTGAGCCAGCCCCGGGTGATGGGCATCATCAACGTGACGCCGGACTCCTTTTCCGGTGATGGTTTGGCGGGAGCACCGCAGCAGGCAGTCGCCCAGGGGTTGCAGATGGTCGCCCAGGGGGCCGATTTGCTGGATGTGGGGGGTGAGTCGACCCGACCCGGTGCGGCAGAACTCTCCGTGCAGGAGGAGTTGGATCGGGTCATTCCGGTCATTGAGGCGTTGGTGGCTCGGGTTGAGGCCCCTGTGGCGGTGGATACCCGCAAGGCGGCGGTGATGGTGGCGGCGTTGCAGGCAGGTGCCACCATGATCAACGATGTCAACGCACTGCGCGGGGTGGAGGCCTCGTTTGTGCGCCAGGTGTTGGCTGCGCGTCAGGAGCCGATTGTATTGATGCATATGCAGGGGATACCTGCTACCATGCAGGCCGAGCCCAGCTATCAGGATGTTGTGGCTGAGGTGGTGGCGTTTTTGGCGGAGCGTGTGCGCTGGTGTGAAGAGCAGGGGATTGCCCGCAGTCGTTTGCTGGTGGATCCGGGGATCGGCTTTGGCAAGGATCATGCGCATAACATGACCCTGTTGTGCCATTTGTCGGCGTTGCAGGTGTTGGAGGTGCCCGTTTTGTTGGGGGTTTCCCGCAAGCGTCTGACCGGATGGCTGACCGGAGAGGTCGAACCGCACAAGCGGGATGTGGCCAGCCATGTGTTGGCTGCCTGGGGGGTGTGTGCCGGGGCGGCCATTGTGCGGGTGCATGATGTGGCGGGTGCCCGGCAGGCGCTGGCGGTGGCACAGGGTTTGCGGCAGTGGTGCAAAGGGTAGTGGGTGGCTTGCCGCTGCCCGTTGAACAGGACAGAAATGTGGAGAGCGACTCTCCGGGCCTCAGTCAGAGGGGGATTTTCCCCGCTGGGACTCCTGAAAAAGGTGATCTTTTTCGGTGGTTCAATGGGGTTACATCAATCGTATTGAAGTGGTCGGGATGAGCGGTTCCAGAAAAGAGCACGGTAGACTGTTTGGGACGGACGGGGTACGCAGTCGGGCGAATATCTATCCGATGACCGCCGAACTGGTGTTGCGTTTGGGGCGGGCAGCGGGGGTGGTTTTTCGTGGTCGCGACCGCAGCCAGCAGCGTCGTCACTCCGTGGTCATCGGCAAGGATACCCGACTTTCCGGCTATCTGTTTGAGTCTGCCTTGCGGGCTGGTTTTACCTCCATGGGTATTCATTGCATTCAGGTGGGATCCTTGCCCACGCCGGCCATTGCCTTTTTGACCCGTGCCTTGCGTGCCGATGCCGGGGTGATGATCTCCGCTTCGCATAATCCTTTTTATGACAACGGGATCAAATTTTTCAGTGCCAACGGCATGAAATTGCCAGACAGCATGGAAAGTGAGATTGAGCAGTTGGTGTTGGAAAATGATCTGGATCGTTATCAGCCCTCGGCGCATGAGTTGGGCAAGGCGACCATTATCGACGATGCGGGTGGACGCTACATCGAGTTTTGCAAAAACTGTTTTCCCAGAGAGTTGCGCCTGGATGGCTTGCGGGTGGTGGTAGATTGTGCCCATGGGGCCTCCTACAAGGTGGCGCCGGCTGTTTTTTGGGAGTTGGGTGCCGAGGTGGTGGCCATCGGCAATGCGCCCAATGGCTACAACATCAATGACGGTTTTGGGGCGCTGCATCCAGAGGCGTTGCAGCGCAAGGTCCAGGAGGTGCGGGCCGATATTGGGGTAGCCTTTGATGGGGATGCGGACCGTTTGATGGTCTGTGACGAGAAGGGGCGTATTCTCAACGGTGACCATGTGCTGGCCATGAGTGCCATGGCCATGCAGAAAGAGGGCAGCCTGCGCGGTGGTGGGGTAGTGGCCACGGTGATGTCCAATCTGGGGCTGGAGCGGTTTTTGGCCCAACAGGGGTTGCAGTTGATCCGCAGCCGTGTTGGGGATCGCCATGTTTTGGAGCAGATGATTCAGGGCGGCTATAACCTGGGTGGCGAACAGTCCGGCCATATGATTTTTTTGGATAAAAATACCACCGGTGATGGTATTGTGTCGGCGTTGAAGATTCTGGAGTTGATGGCTTCCAGCCGCCGCCCGCTCTCCGAGCTGATCACCGGCATGGAGATTGTGCCGCAGGTATTGCAGAACGTGGTGGTGGCCAATGATCGGGATCCTTTGTCCCATCCAGAGGTGCAGGAGGCCATTGCCGAAGCCGAGCGCAGCATGGCCGGTACGGGTCGGCTGTTGGTGCGCAAATCGGGGACAGAGCCGACGGTACGGGTGATGATTGAGGGGGATAATCAGGAACGGATCGAGGTCATGGCCAGCGAACTGTGCCAGGTGATCCAGCGGGTAGCTGGTTTGGCCCGGGAAGAGTAGAGTGTAAGAGGGGTTGTTCTGTTTTTTTGCCCATGTTGGGAACGATCATGATTCAGATTACATTGCCGGATGGTGCGGTCAAAGAGTTTGCACAGCCGCTTTCGTTGCGGGAGGTGGCGGCTGCCATTGGTCCCGGTTTGGCGCGGGCGGCCCTGGCGGGTACTGTCAACGGTCAGGAGGTCGATTTGGACCACCGTTTGGCGGAATCGGCGCAGGTTTCTTTGACGACGGCCAACAGCGATGCCGGTCTGAAAATCTTGCGTCACTCGACCAGCCATTTGATGGCCCAGGCGGTCAAGGAGCTTTTCCCGACGGCTCAGGTGACCATTGGTCCGGCGGTTGAGAATGGGTTTTATTACGATTTTGCCTTTGAGCGTCCATTTACCCCGGAAGATTTGGCGGCCATTGAGGCGCGCATGCAGGCGTTGGTGCAGGCGGCGTTGCCGGTTGAGCGGCAATTGATGGATCGGGAGGCGGCGATTGCGTTTTTCCGTGCCCAGGGCGAGTTGTTCAAGGCGGAGATCATCAGCGAAATCCCTGAGGGTCAGGAGATTTCCCTGTACCGTCAGGGTCAGTTCAGCGATCTGTGCCGGGGGCCGCATGTGCCCAACACCAGCCATCTGAAGGCGTTCAAATTGTTATCGGTAGCGGGGGCCTATTGGCGTGGTGATGCCCGCAACCAGCAGTTGCAGCGTATTTATGGCACGGCTTGGCCGGACAAGAAGGCGTTGGACAACTATCTGACCCAACTGGAAGAGGCAGAGAAGCGGGATCATCGCCGTTTGGGCAAGGAGCTGAACCTTTTTTCCATCCATGAGGAGGCGGGTGGCGGTTTGGTATTTTGGCATCCGCTGGGTGCCCGTGTACGGCATATCATTGAGAGTTATTGGAAGCAGGTACATCAGGAGGCTGGTTACGAGCTGTTGTACACGCCGCACATTGCCAATCAGGATTTGTGGCGCACCTCTGGACATCTGGATTTTTATCGGGAGTCGATGTTCGGAGCGATGATGGTGGATGAGCAGCCCTACCAGTTGCGGCCGATGAACTGTCCGTTTCATATTTTGATTTATAACACCCATCTGCATTCGCACCGGGATTTTCCCATGCGTTGGGCGGAGTTGGGTACGGTGTACCGTTATGAGATGTCTGGTGTGTTGCATGGGTTGTTCCGGGTACGTGGTTTTACCCAGGATGATGCGCATGTTTTTTGTCGGGAGGATCAGATTGAGGATGAGATTCTTGGCATTCTGGATTTGACGTTGGCCACTTTGCAGCGGTTTGGTTTTCAGAAATTTGAGGTCAATCTGTCCACCCGTCCGGCCAAATCGGTTGGTGCGGATGCCATTTGGGAGAAGGCGACCCATGCCTTGCGGCAGGCGATTGTTGCCCGTGATTTGCCTTTTATCGAGGATGTGGGCGGGGGTGCATTTTATGGTCCCAAGATTGATGTAAAGATTACGGACACCATTGGTCGCAAATGGCAATGCTCCACGATTCAATTAGACTTCAATTTGCCCGAGCGATTTGATATATACTACATTGGAGAAGATGGTGGGCGAAAGAGGCCCATCATGATCCATCGTGCCTTGCTGGGATCGTTGGAGCGATTTTTTGGCATTTTGATTGAGCACTATGCGGGTTATTTTCCGGTCTGGCTGGCACCGGTTCAGGTGGTGGTGGTGACCATCACCGATGAGCAGAACGAGTGGGCGGCAGAGGTGCGTGATCGATTGCGGAGGCGGGGCATTCGTGCGGAAGCTGATCTGCGCAGCCAGAAGGTGGGCTATAAGATTCGTGAACACACCTTGAAGAAGGTGCCCTGGTTGTTGGTTGTCGGCGACCAGGAGAAGAGAGAGGGGATGGTCAATCCCCGTGACTGTGCTGGCAAGACCTATGGCACGGCGACGGTGGAGGCATTTGCGGACCGTCTTCTGGAAGAGGCTAACACACATTAAATAAATCAGGAGAGAGTACCATCGCCAAACCACCTTTAAAACCCAGGCCGCCATCGCCAGCGCCCCATCATGCGCCGGCCGCTCCGACGGCCCCATCTGCTCCCGCGTCCGCCGATACCGTCCGTATCAACGAGCAGATTCGGGTTCCTGAAGTGCGCCTGATCGACGAAAAGGGCGAACAGGTTGGTATTGTCAGTCGGCAAGAGGCGTTAGCCCGTGCCATGGAGGCCAGTTTGGATCTGGTCGAAGTGGCGGCGCAGGCCCGTCCGCCGGTTTGCAAGATTATGGATTACACCAAGTTCAAGTACCAGAAGGCGGTACGTGAACGGTTGGCGCGCAAAAAGCAGACGCGCATCGACATCAAGGAGATCAAGTTTCGTCCGGCGACCGATGTGCATGATTTTGACGTGAAGTTGCGCAGTATTCGCAAATTTTTGGAGGATGGCGACAAGGTCAAGTGTACTTTGCGCTTTCGTGGTCGTGAGATGGCGCACCAGGATCTGGGTATGGCGTTGTTGATCCGGGTGAAGGATGTTTTAGGGGAAGAGGCCAAGGTGGAGCAGCCTCCCAAGTTGATGGGCCGTCAGATGACCATGGTTCTGGCGCCCACTTCTGGTGGAAGGAAGGCGGCGGCGTCTGCGGCGGCAGATGAAGAAGAGAACGAGGAGTTATAAAGAAATATCCGCCGTCGTACTTGTTGTGGCGGCAGATTGATTGGATTGGTGGTGTTTGGCCAATCTTCCTGTTGTTGGTGAATGCGGGGGACTCTCCGGGAAGGGTCTACTGCACGTTTTAAGGAGTGGATAACGAATCATGCCCAAAATCAAAACCCATCGGGGTGCAGCCAAGCGGTTCAGGACGACTGGTTCTGGCAAGCTGTTGCGCAACAAGGCTTACAAGCGGCACATTCTCACCAAGAAGAGTCCGAAGCGGAAGCGGAACATGGTTGGTGTAGACATGGTGGCGGATGTAGATCAAGCGGCTGTGCGTCGCATGCTGCCCAACTTGAACCTGTAATTTTCACGATTATTGCAAGGAGAGACGGCTATGCCGCGAGTCAAGCCGAGCGTACCAGCGCGTGCGCGTCACAAAAAAGTTCTGAAGCTGGCCAAGGGGTATCAAGGCCGCAATGGCAGTTGCTATCGCATTGCCCTGGAGAAGGTAGAGAAGGGGCTGCAATATGCCTATCGGGACCGTAAGAACCGCAAGCGGGAGTTTCGTGCTTTGTGGATTGCCCGCATCAATGCGGCTGCCCGTTTAAGTGGTCTTTCTTACAGCCGTCTGATGGATGGTTTAACCAAGGCGGGTATTGAGTTGGATCGCAAGGTATTGGCTGAGTTGGCTGTATCGCAGCCGGAGGCGTTTGCCGAGTTGGTGCAAAGTGCCAAGAGCGCGGTGGCATAATCAGTCGGGCCATGCGTGAACAACTGCAAGCATTGCAACAGGAGGCGTTGACCCGGCTGCAGGGGGCCGGGTCGGTAGCCGAGTTGGAACAGATTCGCGTTCAGACTTTGGGCAAGAAGGGCTCTTTGACGCTTTTGTTGCGTGGATTGGCGGGGGTCAGTGTTGCTGAGCGTCCTGTATTGGGTGAGTTGGCCAATGCGTTGAAGGATGCCTTTAACGTGGCGTTGCAGCGGCGGATGGAGATCCTGCAGGAGGAGGATTTGGCCCGGCGTTTGGTGGCGGAGCAATTGGATGTGACGTTGCCGGGTCGCGTACCGCCGCAGGGTGGGATTCATCCGATCAGCCGTGCTTTGGGGGAGATTATTGCCATTTTCAGCAGCATGGGTTTTCCCCCGGCGACTGGTCCTGAGGTAGAGGATGACTGGCATAATTTTGAGGCGTTGAATATACCGGCGGACCATCCGGCTCGTGAGATGCATGATACATTTTATCTGCCTCCGGGTATCAAGGGGGAGAAGCGGTTGTTGAGGACGCATACTTCCACGGTACAGATTCGGGTGATGGAGAGTCGCAAGCCGCCGTTGCGGGTGATTGCTCCTGGCAAGGTATTTCGTTGTGATTCTGATTTGACGCATACGCCGATGTTTCATCAGGTGGAGGGTTTTCTGGTGGACGAGGGGGTACATTTCGGGCAATTGAAGGGGATTTTGGAGCGGTTTTTGCGGTTGTTTTTTGCGCGGGAGTTACCGGTTCGTTTTCGGCCTTCTTTTTTTCCGTTTACGGAGCCGTCGGCGGAAGCGGATATGGGTTGTTTGTTTTGTGATGGTGGTGGTTGTCGGGTGTGTAAGGGGACGGGCTGGATTGAGGTGTTGGGGTGTGGTTTGATTCATCCCAATGTCTTGGCGAATGTGGGGATTGATCAGGAGCGGTATTCTGGGTTTGCCTTTGGCATGGGTGTGGAGCGGTTGGCGATGCTCAAGTATGGTATTCAGGATTTGCGGCTTTTTTTTGAGAATGATTTGCGCTTTTTGCAGCAGCATGCCCGTTTGTAGGCGAATTGGTTTAATGGTTTAAAATTTCTGCGGGGTCCAGGGGCGATCATCGCCCCTGGCGGGGTGCAGGGGCGGAGCCCTTGCTTGTAATGTGCGGCATTTTACAGAAGCAAATGCGTAGCATTTGCGCACGCCGCACAAATCTGTGCCCCGCAGGGGCACTCTTTGGGAGGGCGGACGCCCGACTTTTAACCTCGCGCACTATGACGGGTGTGGCGCTGTTTGGTGTGTTCGCGGGCAAAACCCATTGGGAGGCGGTGCGCATTGGCGCAGAAAGGCGCGCCAATGCGCACCGCTTGCGTCAATTAGGCGCGCTGCGCCGATGCAAAAGGCGCATCGGCTTATCGTGAAAAGCGCGCCAAAAGCAAAAGATTAAAAGCAACAGATTAAAAGCCAATTCCCAGGGCTCTGCCCTGGACCCGCCAGGGGGGTGACCCCCCTGGACCCACAGTAATTTTGGTGCAAACAGGGATCGGTTAGAAAAGAGGACTCCATGCGTATCAAGGTCGCCATTTTGGGCGCTACAGGGTACACGGGCGGCGAACTGGTCCGCTTGCTGGCCCGCCATCCCCAGGTGCAAATCGTCCATGTCACCTCGGAACGCCACGCAGGCAAACCCCTGCGCAACGCCTTCCCACACCTGACTAGCCAACCCGAACTGGTCTGCCGCTCCCTGGAAGATAAAAAAGGGCTGGAAAACATCGATGTGGCCTTCTGCGCCTTGCCCCACTTGGCCTCCATGCGCGAAGTGCCATACCTGCTGGCACAAGGAACCCGCGTCGTCGACCTGTCCGCCGACTTCCGCCTGCACGACCCCCTGATCTATCGCACTTGGTACGGTACCGATCACTTGGCACCCCAACTGCTCCCAGAAGCCGCCTACGGCCTGCCAGAACTGCACCGCTCCAACATCGCCTCCGCCCGCTTGGTGGCCAACCCCGGTTGCTACCCCACCTCCGTGCTGCTGGCCCTGGCCCCCCTCCTGAAAGGAGGTTGGATCGACCCGGAACTGCTGATTATCGATAGCAAGTCAGGAGTGAGCGGAGCCGGACGCTCCGCCAGCCAGGATAATTTGTTCACGGAAATCGAAGGGGGTTTCCGCGCCTACAAAGTGGAAGGACATCGCCATACCCCCGAAATAGAACAGGAATTATCATTGCTGGCCGGTGCGGACTTGCGCGTTCGCTTCGTGCCACACCTGCTGCCCCAGTCACGGGGCATTTTGAGCACTTGCCATCTGCGCCCCCGTGTTGTACGGTCCCAGGCGGAATGGCAGGAGATCCTGCACACCTTCTACCACGACGAACCCTTCGTCCAGGTGCTGGAAGCAGGAAACTGGCCCGCGACCAGTCATGTACGCGGCTCCAATTATTGCCACCTTGGCGTGGCAGTAGATAGCCGTACCGGTTGGTTGACCGTCTTGTCGGTCATCGACAATCTGGTCAAAGGCGCTGCCGGACAGGCCGTGCAAAATATGAATGTCATGTTCGGCATGAAAGAGGGGACCGGATTGGAACAATTGCCACTGTTTCCATAAGAAAGAGCAGGTGAATGCGCATAGTTTCTTGCCAAGTGGCACCAAGTCTGGTAACAAGCAGTTTTTCGAGTCGGTTTTTCGGTTTGAATTTATGCAGAAGGAGTTCCAACGATGGCTTTGATTATCGGTGAAGATTGTACCAATTGTGACGTTTGCTTGCCGGAGTGCCCCAACGAGGCCATTACCGACGGCTCCGATGTGGATAGCGATATCTATTACATTCACTCTGATCTGTGCACCGAGTGCGTGGGTGCGTTTGATGAGCCGCAATGTGTCGAAGTCTGCCCGGTGGAGTGCATCGTCCCCGACCCGGATCATGAAGAGTCCAGAGAAGAGCTGCAGGCCAAATACGACGCCATCCATAATAGCTGATCACGGATTACTCGCCAAACGGGTAGACAGGCCGTCGTCCTGCACCAGCAAGGGGGGCTATCATCCGATACGCCCCCTTTTTGCTTGAGCCAATACGTCGTCCCTGCCCGGCAGAGTGCGTTGTCACACAGCCCACAGGTGTCGCTATGCCCAGCAGTATGACCGGATTTTCTGAACAGACAAGCAACGTTGCCGGCTTTCGTTTGGTGTGGCGCTTGCGCTCGGTCAACCATCGCTACCTGGATATTGCCTTTCGTCGCCCCGGTAACTGGCCCGGCAATTGGCACGACCTGGAAAGTCAAGCCAGCAAACGGTTGCAAGCCCGTTTCGCCCGCGGTCACCTGGATTGCGAACTGACCCTGCAAAACGAACAGGAAAATAACCACCGCCTGGAGCTGGATCAAACCCTGCTGCAAGATCTGTATCATCTGGCCACAGAGGCAAAAATGGCCCTCGGTCCAGGTACCGTGGAAGGAAGCTTGAGCCTGGATCGCCTGCTCTCCTGGCCCGGACTGGTGCGGGAAAAATCCCTGCCAGAAAACGATGACGCCGATTTGGCCAACGCCGCTCTGGAAGTGCTGGAAATCGCAGCAGAACAGTTGGAACTGGCCCGCAATCGGGAAGGGGAGGCGTTAACCCACGTGGTGCGCCAACTGCTGGATGAATTCGCAACCCTGCTGGGTCGACTGGAAGCACTGCTGCCCGCACTGCGCCAAGAACTGAAACGCATGCTGCTGGCCAGAGTCAACGAACTGACCGGAACCGCAGTCGAACCAAGCGAATTGGCCCGCGAGGTGGCCATCCTGCTTAACCGGATGGAAATCGCCGAAGAGGTGGAACGACTGCGCATGCACCTGCGTGAACTGCATGCCCTGATGGCCGGATCCGCCCCAGTGGGCAGAAAATTGGATTTCTTCTGCCAGGAACTCAATCGGGAAGCCAATACCGTCTGCTCCAAATCACAAAACAGCGCCTTGACCCGCTTGGGCGTGGAAATGAAGCTGGTCATCGAAAAATTGCGGGAACAAGCGCAAAATCTGGAATAAATGAGGTGTGCCGTGAACAATTTGGGTAGAGGATTTGTGATCGTATTATCCGCCCCCTCCGGAGCCGGCAAGGGGACATTGGCCGCCCACTTGCTAGAGACAATGAGCGCATTGCGCTGGTCCGTGTCCACCACCACCCGCGCCCCACGCCCCGGTGAGGTGGCCGGAGAAGCCTACCATTTTGTCGATGTGGATACCTTCTGTAAACGGCTCGAACAAGATGCCTTCCTGGAATGGGCCCAGGTGTTTGGCAACTATTACGGTACAGAACGGGCCAACGTGGAATCCGTGCTGGCCAACGGCGAAGATCTGATCCTGGATATCGATTGGCAAGGAGCACGCCAAGTGCGCGCCAAACTGCCCGCCGACGCAGTGGTCTCCATCGCCATCCTGCCCCCCTCCCGGCAAGCCCTGCAGGAGAGGCTGGAAGGGCGCTGCACCGACGATCCCCAGGTGATCGCCCGCCGCATGGCCCAGGCCGGTGAAGAGATCGCTCACTGGCAGGAGTATGACTACCTCCTGGTTAACGATGATCTGCAACGCGCCTGCCAGGATCTGGCAGCGATTATCACCGCAGAACGGTTGCGGCGTGCACGGGAACGGGTGCCTGTCCAGAAAATACTGGCAACCTTTGCCGAATCGATGTAAAGATAACGAAATCCATTCTTGCTTGCAATTGAGGTGTAACCGTGGCTCGTGTAACCATTGAAGATTGTCTGACCCATGTACCCAACCGCTTTGATCTGGTGCTGCTGGCCTCAAAACGGGCTCGACAGTTGATGGGTGGCGTGGATCCTCTGCTGCCCGTCAATAACGATAAGGTGACCGTCATCGCCCTGCGCGAACTCGCCGAAGGCGTGCTCGACCTGGAAGCCCTGGAACGGGAACCCATCGAACGACGCGCCCTGCCAGAGGAAGAGTATATCGGTTCACCCCTGGATGCAGAAGCCCGCGATCTGATGAACGAAGAGATCCATATGCTGGGCGTGCAAGATGAAGAGTTCAACGAAACAGAAGAAGAGTCCTTCGATACCCTGCTGGGTATGGGCGCCACCGGAGAGATGGACGAATTTGCCGGAGACTACGAAGATTCAGACGATGGCGGTGACTGATTCAACGCCATGACCTTCTACAGCGCAAGGTGACGGATGGCCGACAAGGGAACATCCGCAAGTCGCGGACAGGAGCAAAAAATTGATGCCCACTGGTGGGCAGAGATGGTGGAGCGCATCATCGGCTACCACCCCAGCGTGGATCGCCCCTTCTTGGCACGCCTCTGCCACCACGTCTGCGCCGCAACCGCCTCCTGTCCGTTGCCAAACGGCGCCGTCGGGCCAATACCCCCACCAGAACGAACGGCCTCGCCAGAGGGCGAAGAGAGCTTCGTACCCCTGACCACCCCCGTGCAACGGGCCGGCGTGCCACTCTATCCGGCGGAAGTCGCCTCCATTCTGGTGGAGTTGCGCCTCGATATCGCCTCCATCGCCGCCGGCTTGCTGCTGGAACGCTTCGTCAGCCACCGCATCAGTGGCGACGAAATTCGTCGCGAATTCGGCGAAGATGTCCTCTTTCTGGTCAAAGGCGTGGCCAGAATCTCCCTGGCCTCCGCACGCGCCAAAGCCGAGCCCCAACCGGAAGAAATGCGCAAAATGATCATGGCCATGGCCCAGGATATTCGGGTCATCCTGGTCCGCTTGGCCATCTGCCTGCAACAAGTGCGTGGCATGGCCAGCGTGCATATCACCCCACCCCAGCGCCTGAACCGGGAAATTCTGGAAATCTATGCCCCCATCGCCCATCGCCTGGGTATCTACTGGATCAAAAATGAACTGGAAGATCTCTCCTTCAAACTGAGCCAACCAGAAGTCTACGCCTCCCTGTGCGAGCAACTGGAAACCCACCGCGAGGGGGGGGCCGACGCAGTACGCAAAATGGTCGCCCTGCTCAGTCGCTTGATGAAAAAACATAACATCACCGGACAAGTGCTGGGCCGAGAAAAACACATCTACTCAATCTATAATAAACTGCAACGCAAAGGCGGTACACTGGATACCCTGTACGATATCGTCGGCTACCGCATCATCGTGCGCAAAAAATCCGACTGCTACCGCGCCCTGGGCATGATCCACGGCGAGTTCCGTCCCATCCCAGGCCGCCTCAAAGACTATATCGCCCTGCCCAAAAGTAACGGCTACCAATCACTCCATTCCGTGGTCCTGGGCCCCTTCGGCAACCGGGTCGAAATCCAAATTCGTACCGAAAAAATGCACCAAGTGGCCGAAAGCGGCGTCGCCGCCCACTGGAGCTACAAAGAAGGTCTCCATACCAAAAAACATTCCGGTGCCACCGGTTTTGACTCCCTCAAACGCATTCTGGAACAACACCAGATCGCCGATGATCCCAATCAATTTTTGGAAAATGTCAAAATCGATCTGTACCCCAACGAAATCTACCTCTTCACACCAGCAGGAGACATCATCACCCTGCCCGTGGGGGCCACGCCCGTCGACTTTGCCTATGCCGTCCATTCGGAGGTGGGTGACCATTGCCAGGGGGCCAAAGTCAACGGGCGTATGGTGCCGCTGAAAACCCTCCTGAAAACCGGCGATGTGGTGGAAATTTTAACCAGCCGCAACCAGCACCCCAACCCGGAGTGGCTGCGCTTTGTGGTGACCGGACAGGCCCGCTATCGCATCAACCGCTGGGAGAAAAAACAGTCCAGAGAACAAGGAATCGCCTTGGGTCGTGAACTGCTGGGGCGGGAGATCCAAAAAAGCGGCCACGGCATGAGCCTGAACGAAAAAATGTTGCATCAGGCGGCAGAAATGTTTCGACTGCCCAACGCCGACGATCTGCTGCTGCGTATCGGTTCATCACTGCTGTCGCCCACACAGGTGGTGAGCAAACTTTTTCCCGACTGGGAAAAAAATAATACCATAAAAACAATACGTTCAACAAGCAATGCCAGCAAGACAGCAGAAAACGTTGCCCCCCCCCTGCGCCTGGAAGGACTGTTGTCGGAAATGGCCGTCATGGCCGCACGCTGCTGCTCCCCCGTGCCAGGCGATCAAACCGTGGGTATCGTCACCACCGGCAAAGGCATCACCCTGCATGCCCATAACTGCCCCAATCTGGAAGGGCTGCGCGAAGAGCCAGAACGGTGGATCAACGCAGTGGATTGGCGGGAAGACAGCCGTCATACTTACGTCGCCCGCCTGCGCGTATGGGCCGCCAATCGTCGGGAAACCTCCCTGCGACTCACCCAAACCGTGGCCGCCGTCAAAGCCGGAGTTGTCAAAATCCAAACACTGGAGCGAGATCGAGATCCCTGTCAGTTCCTGCTGGATGTGGATGTGAGCGGGCTGCAGATTTTGGAACGGGTTATGCATGGCTTGCGCAGCATGCCTGAGGTGGTCGGGGTCGAACGCATGCGCGGTTGAACGCTACCATGCCTACAGCAGGAGAGCCAGTATGTCTATACCCCTGAAAGCTGTCTTGCAGTGCCCAGAGGCACCAGCAGCCATCGGTCCTTACAGCCAAGGTGTTGTGGTGCAAGGACAGTGGTTGTTTTTGTCGGGGCAGATACCCCTCATCCCAGAGAGTGGGCAACTGCTCGCAGGGGACGTGGCCGCACAAATGGTGCGTATCATGGAAAACGTGGCCGCTCTCTTGCGAACGGCAGGGGCCGAATGGTCCCAGGTGGTCAAAACCACGCTCTATCTGGTGGATATGAACGATTTTGCCACCGTCAACGAGATCTATGCCCGCTACCTGACCTCACCCTATCCTGCCCGTTCCACAGTCGCCGTCGCCGCCCTGCCCAAGGGGGCGCGGGTGGAACTGGAGGTTACGGCTTGTCTGGTCTGACGGTCACGACGGCACACCGTCAAACAGAGCAGGGAGTTTGTGAATCAATCGTCGCGAGCAAGCCCTTGGGCGGTACAGCAGATGGATTCACACACTCAGGGTGTCACGTGGACTTCCACTCAATGCGTTTGCCCCAGGATTGATCGAAAAATCCACGCACACCATCATACATCTGGCCAATGGCCCGAAACAGACCGTTGAAAGCACCGGCCAGAGCGTTGTAGGCATCCGCACCAATGACAAATTTGATGCCGCTCTTGATCGTGTTGCCGATCTGGTGTCCAAAATTGATGAGCCTTTTGAGATCCGGGGAGACGCTGTCGTTGCTGCCATACCAGAAATTGGAGTTGAACTCCCTTTTTTGCTCATACTCCCCGGCAGCATAGGCGTCGCCGTACCAGAAAACACTGATCAAAATGAGGAGCGGTAGCAGAATGTGTTTCATTATGGTTCTCCTGAATGCGAGGAGCGCAGGGGGTGGAAGGTGGAGCCAGACGGGTTGGTACAGAAACACCAACCTATGCTCCATTCTACTTAAAATGGACGATAGTTCAAATACTATTTTTGCAAATTCTGCTGTTTTCTAAGGAAGTGCAGTGCCATATTTTTTTACCAAGCGCATCCTGTTGTTTCTGTTGGTGACACTCTTGTGTTTGACCAGTCGCAACGGTTGGGCAACCTCGACCCAGCTGCCGACAGAAAACCCGATCATCCAGATTGAACCGCGTGTGGAAGAACGGCTGCGCACCATGTTGACACAGGCCGGTTACAGCTATCCCTTGCGGGCTACCCTCTCCTTCCTGGTCTTCAAGGAAGAACGCACCCTGGAGGTGTGGCTGCAGGAGGAGAGCAAAGGACTGCGGCGCTTGAAAAGCTATCCTGTCCTGGGGATGAGTGGCTTTGCCGGTCCCAAACAGCGCCAGGGGGATCGACAGGTGCCGGAGGGGCTGTACCAGATCATCTGGCTCAACCCAAACAGCGATTATCACCTCTCCATGAAATTGGATTATCCCAATGCCTTTGATCGGCGCAAAGCCCAGGAAGAGGGACGGTCACAGTTGGGAGGGGACATCTTTGTGCATGGCGGTACCTCCTCGGTTGGCTGTATCGCCATGGGCAACGAGGCCATCGAGGAGCTGTTCGTCATGACCTTGATGCTGGGCACCGGACCGGCGGAAATCGTGGTTGCACCCTATGATTTCCGCCGACAGGCCGCCCCCTCGCACCCGTCTCTCCTGCCACACTGGTTGCCGGAACTCTATCAGCAGATTGCCAATCGGCTGGCCGCCTATCCTTCAATAGAAAATGAATGAGACAATGGGGAATCATGTATGGTATGCTCGATGACAATTGGTTAAATTTATAAGTACAAATATAAATTTTAACAGGTTTAGCCCTGCACTCTCGGCACATTTCGTCTCATCAACCATTTTTTTTCTGGGGGGGGAAGAAAATATGGAAAGCCCATTTCCGGTCAATTGCGAATATCTGGTTTTTACGGTCAACCAATGCCGCTACGGTGTGCCTGGATCGGCAATCGTCTCGGTGAGCGATATGCCGGTCTGTACCCACCTGCCCCATCTGCCCGACAATGTGCGTGGTGTGGTCTCCTTTCGGAGTGGGGGGATTCCCCTGTTTGATCTGCGGGTCTGCTTTGCCGCCCAGGCCCGCATCCTGGAAACAGAAGAGTTGATCAATACCATGGGCTTGCGTAAGCAGGATCATATCAATTGGTTGAGTAAGCTCAAGGATGAGGTCTATAACCAAAAACCGATCACCGTGCAAACCGATCCGCATAAATGTGCGTTCGGGAAATGGTACGACCAGTTCCACAGCGACAATACCAATCTGGCCGCCTATATGCGCCGTTTTGATACACCCCATAAAGAGATCCACCAGGTTGCCATCGATGCGGCGAAACTCATTAAAAATAATCAACAAACCCAGGCCAAGGAGTTGGTGCAACGCACGGAAACGGGAATCCTGGTACGTTTGTTGGAACTTTTTGACGGATTGGCCAATCATGTGCGTAAATATCTGCTGGAGTATGCCATTATCATGCGGGTCGACGACGCGTTGTTTGCGGTTGCCGTGGATGACATCAATTTTTTCAGCCGCTTGAACCGTATCGAATATCCGCTGCCCTCCGGTGCGCTCACCCATGCCTCCCATTTGGTTCAGGCGCTTGGTCGGTATCATGATGAGGGTGGACAGCATGAAAAGGATGTTCTTCTGTTGGATATGTCGCTGCTGCAACAACAGGTTGCCTGAGGGATGGTCGCTCAATGGGCAACGGCAAGTGTGCAAGCCACGCGGATAATAGGGGTGCATCGGGTGGTTGCGCTGGCGTTTGGATCGTTTATTCCGTATGATGGGTTCTCAGGAGGAGAACCATGAATAAAAAATTTGCCATTATCGGTGCAATCGTCGTCGGTTTTATCCGTAAAAGTGAGCGTAAAACCTGGTTGTTGGCCCACCCGTCTGCCTGTGCCATTCGGCGGGATCAGTTTCCCGCAGGCAGAAAAGCACGGGATGCCGTACCGGCCTTCCTGTTTGACGCCATCAATCAGGAGTTTCCCCCCGATCAGGCCGAGTTTTGCATCCAATCCATCTGGAACGATGTGGGGAAAAAGAAAAAATCCAAATAAGTGAAGCCAAATATGTGAAGGATGAGTTGTCGCGATGCGGATCCTGGTGCTGGTGTATCTGTTGCTGCTTGGTATGATGCCGCTGCCATTGTGGGCGGATGAGTTGGCCGTGTTGCTGGAACGGGCTGAAACCGGTGAGGCGGCCAGTCAGTGGGCGTTGGGCATGCGCTATCTGGAGGGGCGTGGCCTGCAACGGGATTACCAGAAGGCCGAAGAGTGGCTGCGCCGGGCCGCCGAACAGGGTTCGGTGCGGGCCCAATACCGTCTGGGCCGCATGTATGACAGAGGGGAAGGGGTTAGTGCCGATCCGGCAGGGGCTGCCGCGTGGTATCGCAAAGCGGCAGAACGGGGCTCCATCGCCGCGCAAAACAATCTGGGCAACCTCTATCGCGATGGTCGCGGTGTGCAACAGGATCATGGAGAGGCCGTCTCCTGGTATCGCAAGGCAAGCGAAGCGGGCGATGCAGCGGCACAAACCAACCTGAGTGCCATGTATGCCAATGGGCACGGGGTGGAGCAGGACAGCGAACAGGCCGCCCACTGGTTGCGCCAAGCGGCCAAACAAGGCCATGGCAAAGCCCGCCTGAGCCTGCAAACCATGCCGGGTGCCACCTTGAGCGCGCGGGCCGTTCCAGGTGAGCAGACAACTGTTATCGCGGATAAAATTCCAAAAAAACGGCGTGTCATCAAACAACTTACCCGTCATCCGCTCCCCGTTGTCCGTCAGGCTGCCTCATCCAAAGTAACCGCACCCCGTGCCAAAAAGAGCCGCCAGATGGCTGCCCCCGTGGCCGCTGCACCGCTGCCTGAACCGGCAGGGCCACCTGCGGACTCTGGCGCAGCCGCTCCCTCTTGGTCGGGCGAGGTGATTGCCGCCAGCGTTCCCTCTGCCCAGGTCGAGACCGCCACGACCAGCCCGCCGCCAGCACCCGTCGCGCAGCCATCGTTTGCTACACAGGCACCACAACCCTCTGCTTCGCCTCTGGGGGGGTTCGGTGTCTTGCCGCAAAACAGTGCAGAAATGCCGTTTGTGGCCAATGCCTCTCCCTCTGATTCCGCCAGTGTCTCTGCCGTGCCAACAACAAAAACCCCGGCAGAACAGCCACCGCTGCTCCATTTTCGCATGGTGGATGCCCCCCAGGAGCCGGGTGTGGTGCGCGGTGGGGCGGTGGAGCAGGATCTGGCCTATCCCGCCCATCAACCGGCTACGGTACCCACAGCCCGTTTTGTCGATAACGGCGATGGCACCATCAGTGATCGGCTGCGCGGATTGGTGGGTTTGAAAAATGCCAACTGCTTTGGACGGCAAATGTGGGAGGTGGCAAGCCAGGCTGTGTACAACCTGGCCGAAGGGCAGTGCCAATTGCACGATCAATCCCATGCCGGTGAATGGCGCCTGCCAAGCCGTGATGAGATGCATATCCTGCTGGATTGGCAGGAGAGTGGTCTGTTTGATGGAGTGATCGCTACCGGTTACTACTGGTCCAGCACCCCACACGAAGCCAGTCCAGGCCATATCTGGTATCTGATGCCCAGCCGGGGCATGTTGTACAATGGCAGTCAGGAGCGTAAAAATGCCTCTTGGCCGGTCAGAACGCTGCGGCGTCCATAAACCTTAAAACGCTTCATTTTGTGGTACATGGAGCAGGCGCTGGCCATGGCCCAGAGCGAGACTCTCCTGCATGCAGCGCCTGACCCAGCGTTGTGCCCGCTCGATGGCTGTTGCCATGGTCATCCCCTGCGCCAAACCCACAGCAATGGCCGAGGCCAGCGTGCAGCCGGTGCCATGAAAAGGACCACCGGCAATACGGGCATGGGTAAAGGCGCTGAGGTGGCCCTGCGCCCACAACAGATCCGTGAGTTGCGCACCGGGGAGATGGCCGCCGGTCAACAAGACAGCCTGACCCGACTGTTGCCCCAGGCGAGCAAGCGCCTCCTCCCGTGCGGAGGCGGTGTGCAAATCCAGGCCGGTCAGCGCTGCCGCCTCCGGCAGATTGGGTGTCAGCAGAGTAATGTGCGGCAGCAGATGCTGCAGCATGGCCTCTCGCCCCCCCGCATCCAACAAGGTGCCCCCTCCGGTGCCAGCCAGGACCGGATCGGCCACCACCGGTACGGCAGGCCACTGTGCCAGAATCTCGGCCACTGCCAAAACAATCTCCGCTGTCGCCAGCATGCCCAACTTGATGCCTGCCACCGGCAATTCGGCCAAACAACAGCGCATCTGTTGCGCCACCAATGCACCCGGCAGAGGGACAACACGGTGTACCCGCTGCGTATCCTGTACGGTAATGGCCGTCACCACCGTCAAAGCATACCCCCCCAGGGCGGTGATCGTTTTTAAATCGGCCTGCAACCCGGCACCAGCCGTCGGATCAGAACCGGCTACCGTTAATAAAACCGGTGGAACAGCACTTTCCTGGTGTAGCAATCTTGTCATCGTATGAGCCATATGCGTATAATCTCGCCATACTGTTGCCATTTTGGGATCGGTAACCCCCCCACCGATGCCGCCTGCCGCAACAGCCCCATTCGTACCGCCAGCCCCAGCAATCCCGTGCCATGGACGGGAGTATTATAGAGAGAGGAATACCCGTATGCCCAGAGTCTTGATCGCCGATAAAATGTCCCCCAAAGCGGAAGAGGTTTTTCGCTCCCGTGGTTTGGAAGTGGATGTACGGCCCGGTCTGTCGCCCGCAGAGTTGCGCGAGATTCTCCCTGTTTATGATGGCGTGGCCATCCGCTCGGCAACCAAATTAACCGCAGAGTTGATCCAGGCTGCCACCCGCTTGAAAGTGATCGGTCGCGCCGGTATCGGCGTGGACAATGTTGATATCCCCGTTGCCTCCAAGCAAGGGGTGATCGTCATGAATGCCCCTTTCGGCAACTCGGTGACCACCGCCGAACATACCGTTGCCCTGGCTTTGGCTGCCACACGCCATATCGCTTCGGCGACAGCCTCCACCAAAGCCGGCAAGTGGGAAAAAAACCGCTTCATGGGTCGTGAACTGGGTGGCAAAACCCTGGGGATCATCGGCACCGGCAATATCGGTTCTCTGGTGGTGGAACGGTTCCAAGGGCTGAAAATGAAGGTGGTTGCCTATGATCCTTTTCTCTCTCGGCAACGTGCCGAAGATATGGGCGTGGAGCTTATCGATGATCTGGATCAGTTTTGGCCACGCCTCGATCTGTTAACCGTCCATACCCCCCTGACACGGCAAACCCAGCACATCGTCAACGCCGATGCCTTTGCCAAAATGAAAAAAGGGGTGATCATCGTCAACTGTGCCCGGGGCGGAATCATCGATGAACAGGCTTTGTACGAGGCCCTGACCTCCGGCAAGGTTTTTGCGGCGGCCCTGGATGTGTTTGAAAAAGAACCTGCCACCAGCCATCCCCTCTTTGAACTGGAAAATGTGGTGTGTACCCCCCATTTGGGGGCCTCCACTGTGGAGGCGCAAGAGAATGTGGCCATCCAGATCGCCGAACAGATTGCCGATTTTCTCCTCAATGGTACCGTCCAGAATGCCCTCAATATTCCAGCGGTCTCTGAAGGGGATCTGCCGGTCTTGCGCCCCTTCCTCAATCTGGCCGACAAGTTGGGTACCATGATCGGTCAACTGACTGAACGGGGCATCGAACGCATCGAAGTGACCTATGAAGGTGAGGTTTCACAACTCAACCGCAAGCCCATCACCAATGTGCTGCTCAACAGTCTGTTGACCCCGATTTTGGAAACCAGTGTGAACATTGTCAACGCACCCCTGATCGCCGAAGAACGGGGTATCGAAGTGGTGGAAGCGATCAATAAACGGTGCCGTACCGGTTTTACCTCCATGATGACCATCGGTGTGGCCACCAGCACGGGTGAACGGTGCATCTCTGGTGCGCTCTTCAACAACGGGCAGCAGCCCCGTATCGTCTCCATGAACCATGTGCCTATCGAGGCCACACCAGAGGGCAATCTGCTCTTTGTGGCCAACCAGGATAGCCCCGGTCTGATTGGTCGCGTAGGCACCATCCTGGGGGAACAGGGTATCAACATCGCCAATTTCCATTTGGGGCGCGCCTCGGCAGGCGGTAGGGCGATCGCCTTTATCAATGTCGATCAGGATATCCCCGAAGAGGTGATGCAAAAATTGCGTGAAGTGCCTAATGTGTTGGAAGTGAAATTGGTACACTATTAAAAAACTGTCGTGCAGCGGGTCCGGTTTGACACCGGGCCCGCTTTTTTCTGGGTGGATTATAAAAAGTATCTCCTTTGCCGGTATGTAGATAATAATAATTGATCATCTCGTCTTTGTATGACTCCTTCTTGTCAAGGACTCTGGAATGAATTTCTTGAACGCTTTGCAATTAAGAACAAAATTTATCGTTCTTTTGGTGGTTGCCCTGATCGGTATCCTCTCTCTCGGCATTCTGGGTATCTTGAGCAAATGGGAGCTACTGCAGGGCATGGTGCAGATGGAAAACAGGGTAGAGATTGCCATTCGGGCCAGTGCTGCCATCCATGAATTGCAGAAAGAGCGGGGGCTTTCTGCCGGGTGGCTCAGCAGCAAGGGGATGCGCTTTCGGGAGGAGTTGGCAGTGCAACGCCGCGATGGCAGCGACCGGGCCATTCAACAGTTGGCAGACTATTTGGGACAAATGCCGCAGGCCGAACAAAATGCGTTGGCGAGTTTGTGGGCCAATAGTCAGGATAAATTGGCGTCACTGCAGCAGAAGCGCACCCAGATTGATACGATGCAACCGACTGCGGGCGAGGTAATCACCTACTATAGCGACTCCATCACCCGCCTTTTGCACCTGATCTCGACATTGGCCAAACAGGCCCCGACCATGGTGATGGCAGAGGCGGTGCATGCCTATGTCAATCTGTTGAACAGTAAAGAGTATGCGGGTTTGGAACGGGCCACCTTAACCAGTACCTTGGCGGCCAATGGCTTTGCGGAAGGTGTCTTTCGCCGTTTTACGCAACTGATCGGTTATCAGGAGCTTTTCAACCAACTTTTTTTGGCCCAGGCCACGTCGGAACAGGCGACAGCGCTCAAACAGATCCTGGCCAGTCCCGAGGCCGTGGAGGTGGAGCAAATCCGTACCCTTGTGTTTGCACGGTCAACCAGTGCTGGTTTTGGCATTGATCCGGCCCATTGGTTCCAGACCATCAGCCGCAAGATTGATCGCATCAAGGTGCTGGAAGATCGCCTGGCCGACGATCTGCACCAGCAGACACAGACGCTAGGGATGCAGGCGCGGATCCGCTTTTTCATCAATTTGGCCTTTATCGTGGCTGGCATGCTCCTTTCCACCATCCTGAGTCTGCTGTTCAGCCGCATGATTTTGCGTCAGATTGGCAGCGAGCCGGAGGCGTTGGTGGCCATGGTCAATCGGGTTGCGCAAGGAGATTTGACGGTTCCTGTGGCGACTGCCCGCTTGCAGGATGGCAGTATCCATGGGGCAGTTGGTCGGATGATCCTCCAGTTGCGCCAAACGGTGCGCGAGGTGCTGTTGCAGTCCCACTCCATGGAGGTGAGTGCCAGTGAGTTGGGTAATGCCCGCAATGCGTTGCAGAAGGAGACCGCAACCAGTCAACGGCATGCCCAGGGGGTGATGGAAGATCTGGAACAGATTTCTGGCCATATGCAGGCCATTCGGCAGACCATTACCCAGGTGGCCGAAGAGGTGGCCACGGCGGCCATGACGACCCGGCAGTTGGCCAATGATGTGGGCACCATTGCCGATGGGGCGGGCAGTGTCTCCAACAGTGTGGGCAGCGTGGCCTCGGCCACGGAGGAGATCAATGCCAATACGGTGGCTGTGCAACGCAGTTTGGATGAGGTGAATGGATCGGTAAGCCATGTTTCCTCCTCGGTTGGCGATTTGGAGAAGGTGGTGGTGGAGGTGCGAGGCCGTTGTGAGCGGGCGGTGCGGCAATCTTCGGAGGCGACAGGTTATGCCCGCAGGGCGGTGCAGGTGATGACGGAGTTGACCACCCTGGCGCAACAGATTGGTGAGGTGGTGACCCTGATTAACACCATTGCCGATCAGACCAATATGTTGGCGTTGAATGCCTCCATCGAGGCGGCCAGTGCAGGCGATGCGGGCAAAGGGTTTGCGGTGGTGGCCAATGAGGTCAAGGAGTTGGCGCGCCAGACCGGTGAGGCGACACGGACCATTTCCGAATTTATCAATAACATCCAGATAAAATCATCCGAGGCTTCTGATGCCAGCAAGGCCAGCATGGTGGGAATCCTGGAAATTGAACAGGCCAATCGCATGATTGCTGGCAATGTGGACGAACAGTCTGGCAGCATCAATCAGATCAGTCAGGCCATGGAGCGGGTGAAGGATGCCGGTCGGGATGTGGGGCGCAGCATGGCGGAGTTGAGTGTGGCTACGCGTGAAGTGGCCCAATCGGTGGGGCAGGCGGTCCGAGAGGTGGAGCAAATCACCTATCTTTCGGCAGGGGCAGCAGATTCGGCCCGCTATTTGGCGGAACGCACCCAAGAGGTGCAACAGTTGGCCCTCACCTCGGAACGGTCGGCAGAAAAGGTCGTGGTCTCTGATGCGCGCATCAAGGATCTGGTCTTGCAGTTCTCCTTTATCGAGGGGGGCATTCAGCACACCTCCCGTTTGATTGATACCGCCTCCGTGCCGGGGCGCAATCTGGCCGAGTCTGTGCGCTCTTTGACCATCGGCGAGGAGCCCTTTTCCGTGCAAGCGGTCAAAGGCGCCCATCTGAAGTGGCTGGGCAGCTTGGAAAATGTCATTCGCGGTCGGGAAGGCTTGACGCCGGAACAGGTGAAATCGGGTCGCGAGTGCGATTTTGGCAAATGGTACTACAGCGAAGGGGAACGGCGTTTTGGTACCTTGCCGACTTTTCAGGCGTTGGGGCGGGTGCATTTGCAGGTGCATGAAACCGCCCGCCAACTGGTGGAACTGGTGCAACGGGGCGAGGTGCAACAGGCCAGCAATGGCATGAACCGTTTCAATGCCATCAAGGATGAGATGTTCCAGCACCTGGATCAGTTGTACCGGGAGGCGTGTGCGGGGGGGGAGTGAGCGTGATATGTGATGGCAATCAATGCTGTGCTGTTGCGTGAACAGTCAGATCTTGTCCGAATGTGCTGTGTCGGTTAAAGCAGAACAGATCGATGCCTTGATCCTCTGATTTTTTGTTGTGCTCTTGATCCAATAGCGATTTTAGCGAGAATGTCTTGTGATTGATTATTTTGTAATACCACGCACCATCATGAAAAAGAGTTCGATGTGGAAGCGTGTTATGTGTGGTCTGCTTCTGCACGGTACGGCTTCTGGAAAATTCAAGGGATACCAATCCATAACGTAAAGGTAGGCCATCACGCAGATAAATCAGTTCCCGCAAATAACGGATAAATGCAGATGAGCTGAAGAATTGTTCCTTGATTCCTTTTGGATTGAATGATTTGAGTTCGATCATGATAAACCAGTACATCTCTTTGTAGTAACAGAAAACCACATAGTCACAACCGCCGTGCAGCAGTCTGTTACTCGGATGCAAGTAAAGCGATTTTTTCGGTAACTTGGACTGATCAAGGGAAAATACGATAGAATAATCAGGTAGATATAAACATATCTCCTTGTTCTTGGCATCTGGATTGTTCTCTTTTAGTGTGATGAATGTATTAGTAACAAGCGATGTATTTACATCTTTAATTATTTCTGGATTCAATATTTCTCTGAGATATTGTAAAGACTCCACCTTTATGTCTCCTGAAGAACAAGTTCTTCTATGAATACAGCCAACTCGTTAGCTGTATCATTCATGTTGACAATAACCTCGTCTATAGAGGAAATGGCAATGCCAAATTTATCTTTGGCACATTCGGATACCGTGCCATTTGCACAAGAATAGGCTCGCACGGACTCTGGATTTAATAACTCTTGAGGCTTGTAGGAATAGGTGCGATGCATGGCCGTTTCTTGCATCGGCTTAGGGATCTGGTACAACATCATCAAATTGTTAAACTCTTTAATCAAATAATCACTGTGCGTGGTGATCCAGACTTGCAACCCCTTGTTGACGCAGGCGGCGAGGAGACGGGCAAGAACGATTTGATTTTTTGGTGTCAAATGGATCTCCGGTTCATCAATGATCAGCAGTTGACCAGATTTTGCAATGTGCTTGAAATAAAAAAAGAGGCTGGAGAGTGACTTGACCGAGGAGGACCAAAGATTGGCAGTCAGAGAAAATTTTTTCCTTGTGTAAGGTTTTGAACAAAAGAGTAAACCTTCTGGTGGTTGATAACGGTAGACTCCCCCGGTCATCTCAACAATATAGTTGCACAATGCTGCGATTTCTGTATCGGCGCTGTCGCTGTTTGCTAAATCCTGAATGGAACGGGTAAAGTTGATACTTTCCCGAACAGGCAGTCCATAGCGACTGTTTGAACTATGCACAATTTCAGGAAGTTTGGTGAACAGATCATTGTTTGAGCCATCTGTCGATTTTTGTAAATGTTCGATCAAGGCAATTTTTTGTACATCCAAATCTTTATAGAACAATGGTATGCCCAACCGTTCCGAAACACCGATGTAGGGGGCGGACAGGATGTGCGGCAATATCAGACGGGCCACGCAATGGCCGATGGGAATGAAAGGAAGCTCATGGGTATCGCCAGCACTTAAATCGAAACTGATATGCGGTCTCATCTCAATCTGCTGCAAGGTGGCCTGCAACCGGATGCTGCCATAACGCAAGGTCAACGATTCGGGTATTTTACCCAGCAAGGATAACCTTTCAGGTAAATCATCGAGTTCTATGGAAAATTCTGCATTCTTGAAGTCCTCCCGTTTGGCGCTGAAAACCTCATGCAGACGACGCGAATAGCCCTCAGCCATGGTCGAGAAGATTGTCTTGAAATCAATCTCCAGCAAATTTAGATAGGCATGTTTGGTCTCTTGCAAGTCACTGACAATGGTTTTTATGGGTTCACCAAGGGAAAAATAATCACCACACACTTGGTAGAACCCGTACAGGGCATAGGTAATATACGATTTCCCGGCATTGTTGGGGCCAGCAAGAATGGTCAACGCTCCCAACTCCAGGGAGGCATCCTTCACCAAACCAATATTCTTGAACCGGCATTTCATTCCTTTTGCTCCTAAATCTCCTGCAGCAGAGTCAACTGCGGTTCCTCTTCATGTTTGGGGAAAACGATGGGATAGTTGCCAGAGAAACAGGCGTCGCAGAAGCCCAGATGGTGGCCGTTGTTGACCACCTTGTACAGCCCTTTCAGGGAGAGAAAGCCCAACGAATCGGCGGTGGTATAGGCGCGCATCTCCTCGATGGTGTGGGTGGCGGCCAACAGTTCGCGGCGGGTGGGGGTGTCGATGCCATAGTAACAGGGATGGGTCGTGGGCGGCGATGAGATGCGCAGATGGACCTCTTTGGCCCCGGCAGCACGCACCATTTTGACAATTTTACGGCTGGTGGTACCCCGCACCACCGAATCATCAACCAGCACCACCCGCTTGCCGGCGACGATATTCGGGTTGGTGTTGAGCTTGATCTTGACCCCAAAATGGCGAATCGCCTGTTGTGGTTCGATAAAGGTGCGCCCGACATAGTGGTTGCGAATGATGCCCAACTCGAAAGGGATACCGGAGGCCTGGGAAAAACCCAACGCCGCCGGAACACCAGAATCAGGAACTGGTACTACCAGATCCGCTTCCACTGGATGCTCTTCGGCCAGACGGGCTCCAATGCGCTTGCGCGACTCATAGACATTGATCCCGTCGATGGTCGAATCGGGGCGGGCAAAGTAGATATACTCAAAAATGCAGATGTGGTGGCTTTGTCGTTTGGGGAAGGGAAAAAAGGACTCCACCCCCTTGGCACTGATCACCACCATCTCACCGGGTTGAATGTCTCGGACAAATTGTGCCTCTACCAGATGCAGGGCGCAAGTTTCTGAAGAAAGAACATAGGCGTTGTCACGTTCTGGCCATTGCCCCAGCACCAGCGGGCGCATGCCATCGGGATCCCGCACGCCGATGATGCAATCCTCGCCCATGGCCAACAGCGCATAGGCCCCGCGTACCTGATGCAACGATTCGATCAACCGTTCCGTCAGTGTGCGACGTTGTGAACGGGCTGCCAGATGGACGATCACTTCCGTATCCATGGTCGATTGAAAGATGGAGCCCAGACGTTCCAGTTGACGGCGCATCTCCACCGCGTTGACCAAGTTGCCATTGTGGGCCACTGCCATGCCACCCTGAGCCGTATCCACGACCAACGGCTGAATATTGCGGATGCTGGCCGAGCCACCGGCTGTGGAATAGCGTACATGACCGATGGCTTGCGGGCCCCGCAACTGATCCAGATCCGGGCGTTTGAAAACGTCAGCAACCAAGCCTTTGTCGCGATGACAGTGGAAAATGCGATCCTCCACCGAGACAATTCCGGCAGACTCCTGCCCCCGATGTTGCAGGGCGTAGAGGCCCAAATAGACCAGATTGGCCGCTTCGGAGTGATTGTAGACGCCGAAAATACCACAGGAATCATGAAAATGATCATCCAAAAGCAGAGTCACGAGGCACCTTGTCGATTACGGCTGAGAAACGGGACGCACCATCTGTCCCAGGTTGGATTGCAGGCTATTGGTGTGTGTGGTCACCCAATCCTGACCGAACTGCTGGGCAAGCCAATCGGCGCCCCGCTGTAAATAGGGAGCCAGCACCGATTGGGTCAACATTTCCCCTGGTGGTTCTCCCTGCATGAGACTGTTGAACAAAATAAAACCAACCAACAAAATCAATACGCCTCTGGCCATGCCGAAACAGAGTCCCATGAACCGGTCGGCAACCGACAGCCCGGCATGGCTGGCCAATTGTTGCATGCGTTGTCCCAAAAAGCCAAAAACCAACAACATACCAAAAAAAATCAGGAAAAATGCCACCGGCTTGGTCAGGTATGCCTGATGGATCCAGTTAGCCAGTACCGTGGCAAAATCGCCAAAAAAGCGTGATGCCACCACAAAAGCAACGATCCAGCCCAACAAGCCGACCACCTCGCGCAAAAAGCCGCGCATGGTCGCCAACAGGCCAGAAACAGTCAAGACCAGGACAATCAAGGTGTCCAGTGAGTTGTTCATCGGCAAGAGTCCTTCGATGGAACAGAGATAACGTCAGGGTGCGAGCAAACGCCGTACCATCTCTTCCACCGATTTTACCGGATCCAGGGCAATGGGCAACCCTTCTGGCAAGGAGCGGAGTGCTTTTTCTGGCACGATGCAGCGGCTGAAGCCCAATTTGGCTGCTTCCTTGAGGCGGGTTGCCACATGAGAGACCGATCTGACCTCTCCAGAAAGACCCACCTCGCCCAAAATCACCAGATTGGCGTCCAGGCTGAGGTTGCGATGGGAGGCCACCAGGGCGGCACAGACGGCCAGATCGACAGCAGGCTCGGTTACCCGGAAACCTCCGGCTACATTGAGAAAAATATCATGGTTGAATAGTCCCAACCCCAACCGTTTTTCCATTACCGCTGTCAGCATGGCCAGACGGTTGGGATCCAGGCCGAGTGTGGTACGGCGTGGTTGGGGCAAGGGGGTAGGGGCTACCAACGCCTGAATCTCCAGCAGTAAGGGGCGGGTTCCTTCTAGTCCGGCGTAGACCACCGAGCCGGCTGCACCGGCCACCCGTTCGGAGAGGAACAGTTCGGAGGGGTTGGCGACTTCGCGCAGGCCGCTTTCGCTCATCTCAAAAACGCCGATTTCGTTGGCGGGGCCGAAGCGGTTTTTGACGGCGCGCAGGATGCGGTAGTTATGGCCCCGTTCCCCTTCGAAATAGAGCACCGTATCCACCATGTGTTCCAGGACACGTGGACCGGCTATTTGGCCATCTTTGGTGACGTGTCCGACCAAAAACAGGGCCATGTTGCGCTGTTTGGCCAACTGAATCAACTGGGCGGCGCACTCCCGCACTTGGGAGACTGAGCCGGCGGCTGATCCGGTGCGGTCGCTGGCCAAGGTTTGCACCGAATCGACCACCAACACCGTTGGTTTGAGCTGCTCGGCGTTGTGGATGACCGCTTCCAGGCGATTTTCCATCAAGACCAGCAGCCCTTTTTCCATCATCTCCAGGCGCATGCTGCGTTGTTTGAGCTGTTGGATCGACTCTTCGCCGGAAACGTAGAGCACGGAGGTACGGCGGGCAAAATCGGCCATGGTTGCCATCAACAAGGTTGATTTGCCGATACCTGGGTCGCCTGCCAGCAGTACTGCTGATCCCTGGGTCAAGCCACCGCCCAGAACGCGACGCAGTTCTTGGTTATCCAAGGTCAGGCGGGGGCGGGGGTCGGCGACCACCTGTGCCAGATCTACCGGGTGGGATTCGGTCAAAAAGTGGGGTGCGGTACTGTTCCGGGAGAGTGGGGCTGGTTGGAATCGTTGCAAGGAGTTCCAGCTGCCGCAACTGGCGCAGCGTCCCTCCCATTGGATTGATTCGGCGCCGCATTCGCTGCAGACAAAAGAGGACTTTTCCTTGGCCATGACCGTTTCGGGATAAAGAACAAACAATTGCGGGTCCAGGGAGCTGGCTCCCTGGCGGGTCCAGGGCAGCGCCCTGGGAATTTTGCTTTTAATCTTTTAATCTTTTCGCTTTTAATCTTTTGCCTTTGGCGCGCTCTTCACGATAAGCCGATGCGTTTTTTGCATCGGCGCAGCGCGCCTAATTGACGCAAGCAGTGCGTGTTGGCGCGGTTTTCTGCGCCAACACGCACTGCTTTCCAATGGGTTTTTCCCGTAGGTGACTCAGTACCTCGCGGTTAAAAGTCGGGCGTCCGCCCTCCCAAAGCGTGCCCCTGCGGGGCACAAATTTAGGCGCGCTGCGCAGATTTGGCTGCGCCAAATCTGCTTCGGTAAAAGCGCGCCATTACAAGCAAGGCTCCGCCCTGCACCCGGCAAGGCTCCGCCCTGCACCCGGCAGGGGCGATGATCGCCCCTGCACCCCGCAATAGATTTATTCTTTTTTCAAGGTATCAAAAATACGGAACCGTCATTCCACCAGACGCAAATTGGGTCGGCCACCCTTGACAACAGTCGACGACGATGCAGCTTGTACCTCACCCTCCTGCTGCCCACCCTCAATCAACCGCAACTGCGGACGTGCCTCAACAACAGGAGCAGACTCAGCAAAAGAAGCCATCTCATTGGCTACCCCAACCATAATGGGCTCATTGGGATAAACCGGCTGCAACGGTAACTGTAATACCCCATGCGAATGACGCACACTCTCCGGCATGTCATCCGGCCAAACCATGCCATGATTGGTGTCTGGATTGAAAATACTCCATACAGCATCAAAAGGAATGACACAATAATGCGGAATACCACCAAAACGAAGCTCAGAAGCAACACAATGCGGCAAAATTTCAATGGGCTGCGGCATGTTGACATTGAAAACCAACATCAAACCAGGATCACTGCTGAAACGCCTGGGTACGTCAACACCCACACGCGTCGCATCCAAACAAACCATGGCGCGCCCTTCATTCTCTAACAGAACACGCAGCAACGTTGCCTTATCCGGTAATGGGAGTGAACTCATGAATCAACCCCTCAACGCACCCGCGCAGGATGCCGATCCCCTGCCAACTGTTGCCAGGCAGCAGAAAAGCGCGCCAAATGTGGCTTGTTGCCAGCCTCCTGCTCCAACAATTGCCAAACCCGCTCCTGCTCCAATAAATATTCCTCACTGCTGAAGTGGCCAGCAAAATGAGACATCCGTAGCCAGACCAAATACGTGGTCAACGCATCACACTCATTGTAAGCAATAATCTCCTCCAGCTTGCCCTCCAACCACATGAGAGGTACCTGATCACCCTGCGTATCCAACTTGCCAGGAATGCCCGATAATACCGCCAACTCATGCAACGAAGGCGAACCACTCCCCCAGCCCGGCGTGGCGTAATCCTTCAAGTCAAGATGAGACTCACCACCACGGGCAAAATAATCTACCCCCTCCCAAGGCTTGTTGGGACGAAAAGCAAACCGAGGACAACGCAACCCCATGGTGATGGCCCGCTGCACCAAAATACGCAAATCCGCCCCCAACGAGTTGTAACCCACCAGTTGCGGCTGCCGCTCACCCATCGCCTCCAGAAAAGTGCCAACAATGTTGGCCTCCGTCTCCTGGTGGATCGATACCGCCTGTCCCTTGGGTAACGGTAACAAATTTAAAGTGACCCGGCCATCCTTGTGCAACGAACGCTGCACCACCACAATGGAGACCACCCGACACAAAACGGTCTTCAAATAAGGGGTCGGATTCTCCTCCGTCGCTCCACCCCGCCGCCACATCTCCTGCATGACCTCAGCATCAGGGACATCCCCAGGAATGTCATAAAGCAAACGACCCGCCTTGGGATCCGGAATCCATTCGGCGTCAAAGGCCCATACCAGATTTTTGACTGTTTTAAACACCTTGCCTCACTATTTTGGGGCAAAAAATTGGTCCACCCACTCGGTCGCCATCTGCTTGCTCTTGGCGGCTTCCGGCGTGGTTTGCAACTGCTCCATGGGATACTTGAAGGTCGTCAACATCTGACGAATAGCATACTCACTCAACAACTCCATCGGTCGCCCCGATTCCGGTGGATGGTGCGGCGCCATGGCAACACTGCCTACCACCGTACTGGCAGATGCAATCGGATTGGTAAAAGCCGCACCCGTCGCCACCAGCAAAGCACCAACCGACGTGCCAACCTCAACACCCTTGCCAGGTACATTGGGCTGAGACTCCGCCCGTACCCGCAAAGTCCGCAACGGCTTGCCATGCTTGATCAGATAAACATCCAGATCAACAATCCCAGAAGCATTGGGACTACTCTCCCGCAACTGCCGGGGCGAAATCCACAACGTCAATCCCCACTGATGCAACCGCGCCACCGCAATCGCCTCCTCCAGGCTGGTCGCCGGTTGCCACTCCTGCGTCAGGTTGTCCGCCAAACCACTGGGCAGTAATTGCCGGAAGATGGATCGGGAATACTCCGGCAACAATTGCGTCTCACCTTGCCTGAATTGGGCAATCGGCAAAAGATGCACGTCGGAAAAAGGGGCATACTCCTCGCCCGAATCACCCTGCGCATCCCAGCAAACCTGGACATCCGCTACCGGGTTCTCACAACCATGATGATGTATCCCGGCAGCCATCCCATTGCCAGTCAACGATAATCCAAGCCACAACAAGGCGGTGCTCATCCCTTGGCGACGGCCAGACTTTATTCTGTTCGGTATTTTGGTAGGCACAGTGCTTTCCTCAATGGACAAAACGAAACAATCAAGCCACAATCTATAGAACTTTTGCCGGATAAAGGCAAGCAAACATCAGACCATGTCATGCACAGCCCCCACTGTGCAGTACCAGGGAGCCTTCCGGGTGCGCAAACCTTGGCCCCGGTCCATCAGGAGTCATCGATCATGAAGCGGCGCTTCTTGTTTCTATTCATCCTCTCATGTGGCCTGCTGACCCTCCTGTCAGCCACACAAAGGGTATGGGCGGCAACAGAACTCCTGTTGCAGCTGTCAGGACAACTCTCCAACCCAGCACACAATCACCCGGGTGAACGCATCGACCTCTCCCGCATCACCGTTGCCGGCGCCGATCAACCCCTGCACCTGGATGACAAACGGCTAAAAACGCAACCTGCAGCAGTAGTCCCGCCACCGCCTCCTCCAGCAGTGGAAAATCCCCCCATGGCAGAGCCTCCGCCTGCCCCGCAAGAGCCACTCTCCAATGGCTACGTGGAACTGTTGTGGATCGTTGCTCCGCTGCTCGCCACCATCGCTATGCTGCTGTGGGGTTGGCGTCGCTGGCGCCGTGGTCGTCCTGCAGCCAACCCATCGGAAAAACAGCAGACCGTGCGCTGCGAATTAACCTGTCTGCCCAGCAATTTGATCCCCCTGGTGGGACGTACCACCCAATTGCGCCAGTTGGACCAATGGTTGGCCGATCCGTCCGTGGCCCTGGTGAGCTGTGTCGCCCCCGCCGGAACCGGTAAATCAGCCCTGCTCGACCAATGGCTGGATGCACTGCAACCCCGCTTCGGAGGCGCACGACGCGTCTTTGCCTGGAGCTTTCCCCAAGCCTCCATCGCCCATGCCCGTGCAGCCAGTAGCGGTCCCGGCAGTTCTGGGCTCTTCTTCGTGCGCGCCCTGCGCTTTTTCGGCCACGAAGGCGCCTTGCCGGACAGCGAAGAAAAAAGAGCCGTCCGACTGAGCAACTTATTGCGCGCCCAGGCCGCCCTGCTCATCCTGGATGGGGTGGAACTGTTGCAATATCCCCAAGGAACCCCCGGTGAATCGTTGGCCGATACCTTCGCCGATCCGGGTATGTACCATTTCATTCGGCATGTGGCACAGCCTTCCTCAGACCACAAACATAAAAACAGTCTGGTGGTGCTCACCACCCGCCGCGCTCTTTTGGACGATGCCAGCAGCGCCAGTCGCCTGTACGCCTGGCGACCACAAAGCACCGTTTGCCGTACCCTGGCGTTGCCCAACCTGAACGAACGGGAAGGGGTGCAGTTGCTGAATAAATTGGGGGTGGATGGGATCTATCGCAAACGGTTGCCAGAAATGGTGCGGCAACTGCACGGACACGCCTTGACCTTGATGCTGCTGGGAGGAGTGCTGACCCGCTCCGAACGAGACAATGGACCCAGCATTCTGGATCTGGAACGTTGGCTGGAAGAGGCAGAACCCGGCGAACAGTGCCAAAAACTTTTGGCCTATTACGACCAAACCGTCTGGCCAAAACATACCCCACATGGCTTGACCCTCCGCCTCTTTGGGCTGCTGGATCGTCCCATGCGCGATGAAGAGTGGCAAACCATCCGTGCCAACGCCCATCTGGCCGCCCCCCTGCGCGACCTGGACTTTGCCGCCTGCGCCACCCTCTTCGACGAACTGGAACAGGCCGCCCTGCTGGCACCCTATTCCACCCACTGCGGATGGCAAATGCACCCAGTCATTCGGGACTACTTTACCAAAGATCTGGAAGAAGAATATACCACCTGGATCGCCGATATGGACGAAGATGCAGCACCTTCCTGGGAAAATCCCCTGTGTCAAGCCCACGAAATCCTCTGTAACCATTTTCAACAAGCCGGGGAAAAAGAGCTGCCCGAAGGTCGTATCGGCCTGGAACCACTCTACCGCGCCGTGCAACACGGTTGCCGTTCCGGCCGCTACCGGCAGACACTGCATGGCCTCTTTTTGCAACGTATCCGTCGGCAACAAGCCTGCTTCAGTCTGGCAACCCTGGGCGCCTATAGCTCGGATCTGATGGCCCTGTCTGCCTTTTTTCCAACCGGTTGGGATTCTCCACCCGTGCGGGGTGACCTCAGCCCGGAAGATCGCTCCTGGTTGCTGGCCGAAGCCACCTTTTGCCTGACCGCCGTGGGGCGTCTCAGTGAAGCCCTGCAACTGCTGGAAGAGGGTGTGCGTCTGGAAATGCAACGGGGCTCACCCCACGGTGGTGCCATGGCCGCCGCTGTACTCTGTGACCTGCAAATGGCTACCGGTCGTCTGCGCGCCGCCCTGGAGAGCGCCGAACAGGGTAAACAGTGGGCCGAACGCCATCAATTGCCCCTGCTGCGCTGGTTGCTGCACAGTAAACAGGCCATTGTTCTGTTTCGTCTGGGCGATTGGTCAGCCAGCCTGAACGCCTTCCAAGAGGCAGGCAAACCGGCAATCGATACCCTGGCACCCGAATGGCTCCCCTTTCTGGCCATGGTGGAACGGGTGCGCCTGGAGTTGCGACTGGAGCAACAAAACGCATCTCCAGCTGAGTTGCTGGAAGAGCTGAAAGGACTCCAGAAAAGACAAGACTTGGCCAATCAACCCCTCTGTCAGGTGATCAATCTGCTCAACCAAGGCCGGGTATTGGCCAGTATGGGCGATGTGGGGGCCGCCATGACCGCCCTGTTGCAGGCCACCATGATGGCCGAAGAACGCGAAGGAGAAACACCACTGTTGGGGGATATTCTTTGCCATCGCGCCGCCATTTTGCGCCAACAGGGGGATCGTCAGGCAGCCTGGTGGGATTTGGCCGCCGCACTGGAAATTGCCCGCCGCTGGCAGTTGCCGCTTCTGGAGGTGGACGGGTGTTTGTTGCAGGGTGAACTGCTGCTGGATGACCGGCGCGTTAGTGAAGTGGAAGAGGTGGTCACCCGCATCGAAACTTTGATTAACCAAACCGAATATGGCCAACATCGCGAGGCTGCCAAAGGATTGCGCAACCGCTGGCTGGCGGCCCGTGGCCATTGATATTTTCTGGAAATCGGGGGCAATGATGGATGACGTTTCTCTGCTGGTGTCACTGGCAGCTCTGTTTCTGGTGGCGGTGATTTTTTTGTGGAGTCGGCGGCGGCGCCTGTTGGCCGAACAGCAGAAATTGGTCCAGCAGGCGCAGGAGATGAGTGGTCGCCGCCGCGCTGCAGCAGCATCGCCCACCTCAGAACCAGAAACGGTTCCGCTCCTGCCAGAACCGACAGTGCCCCCGCCTGCCCCACGCCAAGCCGATGGCAGCCGTCTGCCCAACAGCTTGCCCTGGGTTGGACGACAAAAGGCCCTCAGCCAGTTGGCGCTTTGGCTGGCTGATCCCCAGGTGGCCGTGGTCCGGTTGCTGGCTCCGGCAGGGGGCGGAAAAAGCCGCCTGCTGCAGCACTGGGGCGAACAGATGACCACCACGCATGCCTTGACCGTGCGCCACTGCCAACAGAGTGAATCCTTGTCGGAGTTGCTATCGACACTGGCACAGCAACCGGCGGTTTTTCTGATGGACGAGGCAGACGGGATGATTGCCACGCAAGCAGAGGGCGGGGACTGGCAAAATCGTTTGCTGGTACTATCTGTCAGTCAGACAAAAGAGGATGCCGTGCCGGTACTGACCCTGGAACCATTCAGAGAGAATGAGGCCATGCAACTGCTGCATGAACTGGGCGTGCGGGGCAAGTTTGCCGACCTGCGTCCCCTCGTGAAAGGATTGCGTGGCCATCCTCTGCTGCTGACGCTGTTTGCCCGGATGATCTCGGTCTATTATCAAGGCAATTTGGCCAATTCAGCCCAGCTTGCTCCATTGTGGGAAGCCGCTCCCCCCGAACAGCAATTGCAACGCCTGCTCCAGCATTATGCCAGCGCCATCTGGCCCGCCCCCGCTTCACACTGGCCGTTGCTGCAGACACTGGCCCGGCAGGAGGCAGGGGCAGTACCGGATGCAGAGAGCCCGGAATCTGTTGAACTGCAGCAAGCTGGTTGGCTGCAGCCCCACTCGTCTGCCCTGCATCCCTGGGTCAGACACCATCTGCGTGAATGACGGCAGATAGTGGCGGACAGGGCATGAATGGAGGGCCGCCGTGGTCTGCGGCGCTGTATCAGGGCCACAGGCGTTGATCCAGATAACCGATCAATTTTTCATCGCTGTACCATTGATGGGCAAATGCATAACCCCGCTTGCGCATGGCGTCGGCATGTTCCGGCTCTTCCTGAATGAATTGGGCAATGGCGCGCAGTTCGGCCATGGAATTGAACTCAAGATAATGCTCACCAGGGATAAAAAAGCGGTGCATGTCTGGAGCAAACTCTTGGATAAGTAAAGCTCCAGTGATGGGCGCTTCAAAACTGCGATGGGTCACAATCGTTGCAAGCGTCTGCTTGCGATTGAAATGCAAACAACAGGTCGATTCCTCCAACCGGTTGAGATGGCCCCGATAACTCTCTAGGGGTGGCAGACCGTCGCTAAGATGTAAATGTGTTTGTGCAGTGATGGGCAGGCGGAACTGCTCGGCTGCCGTCAACCAGAAGGTGCGGTGCCAATGTTCAGGAAAAATTTTGTCTCCACAGTAAAACATGACGGGATGAAAGGGGCGATCGGTTGAGCCCTTGTAGCCGGCATGCGGCAGGTGTGAATGGAATATTTTATCGGTAAATCGAGGATCCTGCCACAAAGGCAGGCTGGGTGAATCCGAACTCCAGATGGCATCAACCTGCTCGAGAATGGTGTAAATATCAGGCCGGAAACAACATGGCTCTCCATCCGATAGTCCCCATCGCGTCCCCCAGGCATCACAGGAGACCGAAACAACCTTCATCTGCGGATTGATTACGCGCAACTGCTTGATCAAAAGCATGAAAGCTTTCAACTGTAAAGGGGTGGCAATGATCTGATCCGTGTATACGACAAGCAGATCTATGGGAGGTTCTTTGCCCAAATGATAAACGCTTCTGATGTCATCCTGCAGATGAATACCCCAGTCCGCAGTACCGTAGGCAGTGGCCTGCCAACCATAGGCATTCATGGCATGGGTAATACGGTGCAGAATATAAAAATCCTTCATGAAACAGACTACTCTTCGTGTGGGGCGCGCAAGACCAGGTTGGGGTAGGGGATAACGGATGAGTTGTGCCCGCTGTTTGGCCAATTGACGTAGGGAGTCAAGCTCCAATGGCTGCGGCGGCGTTTCCATATCCCACATGGGGCGAAATAAAGGGATGTACTCCTTGCAAAAGTCGATCAATTGCTGGACAATCGGCTCGATAACCGGTTGATGATGCAGCGTTTCGACAATACCCGACAGGGAGGGGTGAATGATGGTGTCGAAAAGGACAGTCCACTCCTTTCGGCTGAGCTTCTCGGCCTGTTGGCGCAGCTTTTTCAATCCTCGTGGAAATTCTTCCGGCTTGTTGTAGAGAATGGCACCAAAGCATATCGCAACCGAGATGATTATGTTACTGTGCCGATTCGTGTCCAACCACAGAGCGATGATGTAGGCAGGGCGGTAACGGTGCTGGCGGAGCGTCTCGTTGATGACAAGCAGGGCCTCGCTGATCTTCAGTCCAGCATTGGCCACTGTTGAAAAAATGCCAACCATATTGTTTTCGTCATCCAATTTCTGCAGTGATTGAATGAGTTGCTGATGATCCATGGGTTACTCCAGAAAAAATGATGACTTGCGACGGGCAACGTCGTGATCCGCGCCAAATCGCATGGTTGTGCGACTGTGCGTGGTTCCCGGTGACATCCCCTGTTTACCATGGGTCAATGGTCCGGGCATAGTATCAGGGTTCATGAACATTGCAGGTGAACTTACTCCGTCAAACAGAGGTAAAATGGCAAATCCATCTCATTTACCAGTACATTACAATGGCAACCTGTTTAATCTGATTCCTGCAACAGCCACACGGGTGTTGGATATTGGCTGCGGTACAGGTGGACTGGGTAACCGGGTCAAAGCGCGCAATCCTGCTGTTGTTTATGACGGGGTAGAAATTTATCCTCCAGCCGCACAGATTGCAACACAACATCTTGACCACGTGTACTGTGCCAACGTGGAGACGGACGATTTGCCATTGGAATTGGCATCGTATGATTGCATTGTGTTTGGTGATGTTCTCGAACATCTATATCATCCAAAACAGGCGCTTGAAAAGATTAAAAAATATTTAAAACCAGATGGATTTATGCTTTGTTGTTTTCCAAATGCCCAAAACCATCAAATCATCGCATCCTTGCTGTGCAGCGCGTTTCAATATCAGGATGGCGGTTTGCTGGATAGGACGCACATCCGTTTTTTTACCTATAGTGATGCCATTAAATTGCTGTTGGATGCGGGATTGATCCCGGAGCTGTTAGGATTCGTTCCAGATCCGGAGTCCATGCCCGATCACCCCGCCTTTGCGCGCTATACGCCTGAGAGTCGCGCCGGGATGCTGGCAGCGTTGGAGGGGTGTCGGAACCATTTAGGATTGGACAAAGATCGCTTCCTGCGCTACGTGTCCGCATTTCAATTCATTTTCAAAGGACGGCTGGATCCGGTCCAGGAACAGTCATTCCCGGATCCCTTTGCCCTGACCTTTATCGTGCCAACGAGCAATCCGCAGATTTGGGGCGACTACCTGCTGAGTTCTGCTATTTTCCAGCAAGAGCATCCACACCAGATCATTCGTCTCAACAACCAAAATTCGGCAGCAGAGGCACTGGCGAACGGTTTGCGGGAAGCCCAGAATGAAATTGTGGTCTTTGTCCATCAGGATGTCTATCTGCCGGAAGGATGGGACCGCCAGTTTTGCCAGCGGATTCTCGAGGTGGAAGCCAAATATGGATCGTTTGGTATGATTGGCGTCAATGGGGCCAGTCGCCGTGGTCGCCAAGCAGTGCTGAGTGGTCGGATCGTGGATCGGCAGAACATCTTCGCACATCCTGATCCATTGCCTGCCCAGGTGGATACGGTGGATGATTGTCTTTTTGCCATTCACAAGAGTCAATACCCAGGCATGGACAGCGCTTTGGGATGGTATCTGTATGGGGCCGATTTGGCGACCCGCTATCGCGTACATCAGCAGGGGGTGTATATCGTGGATGCGCTGTGCTATCACAACTCAGAGCGTGGGGTGCAAGAACCACCTGCCTATACGGCTTCAGGTCACCGCTTGGCCGCACTTTGGCCACAGTTGTTGCCCATGGTGACGCCCCGCACGATAATCTCGGGACAATAGTGTCGGATAAGGTGCTTGGTATCCTATTGATTAAAAATGGATTTCCAAGCGCTCGGCACAATTTTGGCAAAAAAATGCAAACGGCTTCATTTTTCCTTTGACTTAGCGGGGGGGATTTTGTATCTTCTGGGTCTGGCCGGGGAGGCCGCCTGAAACGAGAAGAGTTCAGGCAACGATCTTTCAAAATCTGGTAGTCATCGGTGTGGGC